>DFBN01000143.1:11379-23317 GCA_002366635.1 Caldifarciminota bacterium UBA3079
CCTTGTTCGAGGGCAACTTGCTCACCGTCGGATTTCCTGGAAGTAACTAGGCCTTCGTACTTGACTATACCTGAGAACTTTGCAGTAGCCTTGGTCTGCTCGGCAACACGTGCTGACACACCACCTACATGAAAAGTTTTTAATGTAAGCTGAGTGCCAGGTTCACCGATAGACTGTGCTGCGACGATACCACTTGCCTCGCCAATCTCTACCATCCGGCCGGTTGCCAAATTCCGGCCGTAGCATTTCATACATAAACCGTACGGAGCCTCGCAGGTCAATACCGAGCGCACGCGTACCTTTTCAATTCCGTAATCTTCAATCTCCTGCGCTGTCTTATCAGTAATCTCTTCGCCTGCTTCGACGACGACCTCTCCAGACACCGGATTAATGACATCGTCAACAGTGAACCTGCCGACGATCCGTTCCGCCAGTGACTCCACTACATCACCACCCTCGCGCAGCGCCGTTACCTCCTGACCCAGAATTGTACCACAGTCTTCCATGGTAATCACCACATCCTGCGCCACATCTACGAGCCGCCTGGTAAGGTAACCGGCCTCAGCGGTCTTGAGCGCGGTATCGGTCAATCCTTTGCGGGCACCATGTGTCGACATGAAGTATTCCCAGACCGACAGCCCTTCGCGGAACGAACTCTTAATCGGCGTCTCGATAATCTCTTCTCCAACCGAACGGCGCTGGGGCTTTGCCATGAGACCACGCATTCCGCCGATCTGAGAAGCCTGGGTACGGGAACCACGAGCACCAGAATCAATCAGCATATAGACAGGGTTGAAACCCTCTTGGTCCTGGACCAGTCGTTTCATCAATGCCTCTTCGACTTCAGCAGTAGCCAAAGTCCAGGTGTTAACGACAATGTTGTACTTTTCTGCATCGGTCATCAGCCCGCGTTCGTATGCCCGGTAAACCTTCTGGAGCGTTCGCTCGCTCCGTTTCAGAATCTCATCCTTCTCTTTCGGCACCGCCACATCGTCTATGCCTATGGAAAGGCCGGACCGGGTGGCCATCTCAAAACCAAGGTCTTTGATATCATCCAGGAATTTAACAGTAATATCGGTGCCGAGCTCACGGGCACACCGGTCTATCAATGCTACCAGTTTATCCTTGGTAAAGGTATCATTCACAAATCGCAACTCATCGGGCAGAATTTCGTTAAAAATAACCCGTCCGGCATTGGTCTCGATGAACTCGCCCTTATACCGGAATTTAACCGGGTCGTGAATATTGAGTTCGTCAAGGTCAAAAGCAGAACGGACGGTCGCAAAGTCATCAAAATAGCGCTTCGCATCACCACGACTCGGCTGCAACTTGGTCATGTAATAAATCCCAACAACAATATCCTGGGAAGGCACCATCAAAGGCCGACCATGGGCCGGCGACAGAATATTATGTGAAGACAATGTGAGTACCGCTGACTCGATTATTGCCTCGGGGGTAAGCGGCACATGAACAGACATAGTATCGCCGTCGAAGTCAGCATTGAAAGGCGGACACGCCAGCGGATGAAGACCAATCGCCCGCTGCTCCGACAATCTGGGAAAGAAAGCCTCAACCGATACCCGGTGCAGAGTAGGTGCGCGGTTCAGCAAAACCGGATGGTCGCGGGTAACCTCCTCAAGCACCTCCCAGACCTCAGGTGCTTCTTTGCGGTACATACTCTTGGCCCCCCGTTCGCTCTCTGCCAATCGCTGTTCCTCGAGCTTCCGCAGAATCATCGGCTTGAACAGCTCGAGAGCCATTTCCTTTGGCAAACTGCACTCATGAAGTTTCAGTGTTGGGTCAACAACAATAACTGACCTCCCAGAGTAATCAACGCGCTTACCCAGAAGGTTCCGCCGAAAACGTCCCTGCTTGCCGCGCAGAGCCGCACACAATGACTTCAAAGGACGGTTACCCCGTCCACGCACAGGACGAGGCCGGGTTTCGTTGGAAAAGAGTGTATCAACTGCATCTTGAAGCATCCGTTTCTCGTTCTTCAGGATAATCTCCGGAGTTTTGATTGACATCAAGTGCTTCAGCCTGTTATTACGCACGATTACCCGCTTGTATAAGTCGTTGAGGTCAGAAGTAGCATATCTTCCACCTTCCAAAGGCACCAGGGGTCTCAGGTCTGGCGGTATGATAGGCAGAACATCGAGAATCATCCACTCGGGACGCGCGCCTGAACTCCTGAAGGCCTCCACAACCCGTAACCGCCTGAGTAACTCAAATCTCCGTGAAGTTTCGTGCTTAATCCTGGCACGCAGCTCCGCTGCCAAATCATCAAGCTCTATCCGACTCAGAAGGGTTTTAAGAGCAGGTGCCCCGGTGTCCGCTTCAAATCCCTCAAAACGATGTCCGTTCTCCCGGTATTCCTCCTCAGAAAGAAGCTCCATTTTCTTGTAAGGTGATTCACCCGACTCAATCACAACATACGCTTCATAGTTCAGGACCGTCTCCACCTGGTTGATGGAAAGCGCAAGCATTAACCCGACCTTTGACGGCGGAACTTGATAGAAAAGGGCGTTGGCAACCGGGACAACCAGTTCGATATGACCCATCCTGTAGCGCCGGACCGCAGAACTGGTCACCTCGACTCCGCAACGGTCACAGACTATCCCCTTATATCTGATCTTCTTGTACTTCCCGCAATTACATTCATAATCCTTTACCGGACCAAAAATCCGCTCGCAGAACAAACCATCCCGCTCCGGTTTTTGAGTCCGGTAGTTAATCGTTTCAGGCTTGATAACTTCACCATACGACCAGTTGCGGATAGTCTCGGGTGATGCTATCCGCAATCTGAGGGCGTCAAAATCCTGAAAAGCGCGGTCATTAATCATACCGTTTCCTCCGTGTGCTCCGGGATCAACTCAAGCCCGAGACCCTGAAGTTCCTTAACCAGCACTGAGAACGAAGCTGGCGGTTTGGGCCGCGGTGGATTCTTGCCCCGTATAAGAGCTTCGTAAAGAATGCTGCGCCCTTCGACATCGTCTGACTTTATCGTCAGCATCTCCTGCAATGTGTGGGCAGCACCGTATGCCTCCAATGCCCAGACCTCCATTTCACCAAAACGCTGACCTCCAAACTGCGCCTTCCCACCCAGCGGCTGTTGAGTTATCAACGAGTAACGACCGGTGGACCTGGCGTGAATCTTATCATCAACCATATGAATCAGTTTCATCATGTACATGATGCCCACCGTCGCCTTCCCGTCAAAAGGCTTACCGGTCCTGCCATCATAGAGCGTAATTTTGCCATCCTCAGGCAAACCGGCTTTTCTCAATTCCGCCTTAATTTCTTCGGGCGTGGCGCTCTGGAAAACGGGACAGACGGCCTGATATCCAAGCACCTTTGCCGCCCATCCCAAGTGAGCCTCAAGCACCTGACCAAGGTTCATCCGTGACGGCACGCCCAGAGGATTGAGGATCATATCAACGGGCAAACCGCGCATATTCCGAACAGTCTCACTTTCTCCCTTGCTATCAGAAGCAACTGAAATATAAGGCATATCCTCAACCGACAGCACTTTCGAAACAACACCTTTGTTGCCATGACGGCCCGACATTTTGTCGCCGGGCGAAAGGCGGCGTTTTTGGGCAATGAAAATCGTAATCCACTTCAGCACGCCGTGAGGCAATTCGTCACCACGAGAAACTCGTTCTACTTCCAACTGCTTCTCATGCTCAGCCTGAGCCAAGGCATCATCATACTCCTTCAGAATAGCACGAATCTTCCCCTGCCGCTTTGGATTTGAAACCAGTTGTTCATAATTGCGGACTCTATCGAATCCCTCTGATTCAACGAATTCGTCCATCATCGGATGACCGGCCTTGTGCAGAATCCGTCCTCTGTTATCCTTGGCCGGAGCGGCCGCCTTCTGTCCACGCAAGATATTACGTAGTTTCTCATTTCTGCGTTCCAGCAGAAACTGCTTTTTCAATTCGTACCCGCGTTCTGCCTCGGCCGCCCTTTCCTTTCCCAGTCGCCGTGACATCGCATCGCCAACCTTCCGGCTGAGAATCCGTCGGTCAACCACAACACCGAACACACCGGGGTTAACCCGCAGCGAAGTGTCCTTTACATTGGACGCCTTCTCACCGAAAATCGCACGGAGCAGCCTTTCCTCGGGCGTGAATTCCGTTTCTCCCTTGGGTGTTATCCGACCAACCAGGATATCATCGGGCCCTACTTCTGCACCAACACGGATGACCCCAAACTCATCCAGATTCCGCATGTCCTCCTCGGTCGCACCAGGTATATCGCGGGTTATTTCCTCGGGCCCGAGTTTGGTTTCCCGTGCCTGGATTTCAGACTCAAGAATCTGGATAGAAGTAAAAGCATCCCCCTTGAGCAGATTCTCGGAAACGATAACCGCGTCTTCGTAATTATACCCGCGCCAGGGCACGAAGGCGACAAGGACATTGCGCCCCAGAGCCAACTGTCCATCGTCGGTAGCCGGGCCGTCAGCCAGAAGGTTTCCTTTTTTCACCCTGTCACCCACCCGCACAACCGGACGCTGCGAAAGGCAGGTGTACTGGTTGGACTTCTTGTACTTACGCAGTTTGTATTCAGCGAGCTCATTTTCACTGCGCACCACGACCGTGCGGGAATCCACACTGGTCACGACACCACTCTCTTTGGCCAGCAAGACCGCACCCGATTCGACAGCAAACTTGCCTTCTACACCGGTGGACACCAGCGGCTTTTCGGGCAGAAGCAGCGGCACACCCTGACGCTGCATGTTCGCACCCATAAGTGCCCGGTCCGCATCATCATGCTCCAGAAACGGAATCAGAATTGTCGAAGGCGAAAACAACTGCCGGTGCGAAACATCCATGAAGTCAACCTGGTCTGGAGATACGGTAACCACATCCCCTTGCCAGCGGCAAATGATATCTTTCTCAGCAAAACGGTGGTCTTGGGTCAATTTACTGTTGGCTTGAGCAATGGTATACCGTTCTTCTGTCTCAGGACTAAGGTAAACCTCCTTGCCTTTACCGATAATGACCCTGCCATCGTGAACCGGCCAGTAGCAGGCATTCAGAAAACCGTAACGGTCTATCTTGGTATAGGTGGCCACGGTTGAAATCAAACCGATATTCGGCCCCTCAGGGGTTTCAATCGGGCAAATCCTCCCGTAGTGGGAGTAATGAACATCCCGGACCTCAAAGCCAGCAGTTTCTCTGGTCAATCCACCCGGACCGAGTGTTGAAACACGCCTCTTATGCGTCAATTCGGCAAGCGGATTGGTCTGTTCCATGAACTGACACAACTGATTCTGAGTGAAGAACTTCATGATGGAATTGGCAACCACCCCGGTGTTCACAAGTTCCTGCGGGTTTAGATGACTCTCGTCGATAAATGCGGCCCGCTCACGGATATTCTGGGCCAATTGCAGCAGCGCCACCCGGAATTGATTCTGCAGCAATTCTCCCACCTGCTTTACCCGCCGGTTCCACAAGTGGTCAACATCGTCCGCCTGGATGCGCACAAATTCACTGGTCGGCTTGGCACCCAACTTGCGCAGCAGTCGTTCCGCTTTTCCCCCTTCTTCTTCACTGGCATAAACCAGCTCGAGGTGCCCGAGCCGTTCATGCCAGAAAAGGCCTCCGGGCTCCAATCCACGAGTTTTCAGCCCCTTGAGAACAGAATCCCGCTTGCTGGAATCATTGAGCGAACAACTTATACGAGAGTAGCGTCCCTCCCCTGCGAACCGCAGCAAACGGGAAATGATTACCAGCACATCGTCCTTCAAAAGACCGGTCTCGCTAAGAGGCACCTTGGATATGAGCCGACGGTTGAGTTTGTATCGGCCCACTTCGCTCAAATCGAATCGCCGACGGTCAAAAAGCATCCCAAGGATAACATTCTCTGCCATCTCGATGGAATGAGGGGCTATCGACCGCAAGCGGTAATAGATCTGTTTTATTGCATCCTCTTTCGACCCCGCCTTGTCTACCCGGATTGTGTTAGCAAGTATATCAAGCCCGGGCGGTTCACCACTGACCACCCAAGCCTTGGAAATCCCTTTGGAGGCAAGAAACTCAAGCGAACCTTCTGTAACATACTCACCGGCCTTGGCATACGTTGCTTCTTCACCCTCTCCTTTTATTTCCTTGGCAATCAACTGACCAGGAGCCAGCTTCTTTTGTTCTACTCGGAAAAGCCGCCCGATGACATCCTCATGCCCGAAACCGATGGCCTGCAGGAAAGTAGCCGCAGAAATACGCCGCTTCCTATCCAACAAGACTACCATATTCCGGTGCTTATCTACAATTACCTCAAACCATGCACCGCGTAAAGGCACCAGCAATGCGGAGTACTCTTTCTTGCCGTGAGTGAAGTAAATCCCTGGTGACCGGTGCAACTGGTTCACTACCACCCTCTCAACGCCATTGATAATAAAGGTCCCCTTAGGTGTCATCCAGGGCAGGTTACAGAAAAACACCGGCTGTTCGATGATGTCACTTATGCGGTCTGACTCTTCCCCGAACTCCTTTTTGGTCAGCCTGAAGACGATATTGAGAGGCACGGAGTAATTCACGCCTTTGGCAATTGCTTCGTCAGGCGTGTATTTGGACTCGCCGAAGTTGTAGCTCACGTACTCCAGACGGAAATTATTGTGAACATCCTCCACCGGGAATGTTTCTTGAAATACCAATTCGAGTCCGCGACGCTTCCGCTTCGAAGGCTCAATACCGGCCTGAATGAAATCGGCAAAAGAGTTAAGCTGCAACGAAAGCAGGTTCGGAATCTCTAAGAAATTACCGCCCTCAGAGAAATCCTTCTGCTTCATCATTTACTTTACCTCGACTTTTGCGCCGACCTCTTCCAGCTTCTCCTTTATTTTCCCGGCTTCTTCCTTAGACACATTCTCTTTCACAGCACTCGGGACACTGTCGATAATCGCCTTCGCCTCCTTGAGACCAAGCTGAGTCAATGCCCGCAGTTCCTTGAGCACCTGGATTTTCTTCTCACCCACCGAGGTCAGTGTCACTGTAAACTCGGTCTGCTCTTCAAGTTGCTCTTCGGCCGGGGCACCAGCAGCCCCAACCGGTGCGGCACCTGGAGCCAAAAACGCCGGGCCGGTAATCTCGAACTTCTCCTTCAGTTCCTTGACAAGCCTGGCCAGCTCAGTAACAGTAAGTCCTTCGATCATTTCCATAACCTGCTGGATTTTATCTTCTGCCATCATTCCTCCTAACGGTTATATCAAATATAAACGACATTCCAGATTCGACCTAGAAGCAGCAATCTTCTCGGCACCAAAATCAAACAAATCAACTACCTGTCGGCATACTTTCTTTACGCCCCTTGAGTTGGTCAAGCACATAAACAAACTCGCTCGTAATCCTTTCCAGACCCGATGCCAACTCCCAAACCGGGCTCGCGAGCGTACCCACCACCTGGCCGCGCAACTCATCCTTGGTAGGCAGGCTCGCGAGAAACCCGAACTGTTCTGCAGGATAAACCGCATCATCAACATAAGCACCCTTCACCTTCAAGGCCCTAAGTTTCCCTGCCATCTCTTTGATAATGCGTGCCGGTGCAATCGGGTCTTGGGCCGCAAGAACAAGCGAAGTCGGCCCGTGCAGAAAATCGGCTACCTCATTACCAAAACCGCTCTGGTCCAGTGCCCGCAACGCCAACCGGTTCTTTACTACTTTTATCGTTGCGCCGGCTTTTCTCAGACTGCGTCGCAAAGTGTTAAACTCATTGGCCCCGACTTTAGTGAAGTCGAGAAAATAAAACGCCGATGCCTGACTGACTTGCTCCTTCAGTCTGGCAACTTTCTCAGCCTTTTCCTCTTTGGGCATTCTACACCCCTTTCCGGACCTTCTCGGTCAATTCGCGCGTATCCACGCGCAACCCGGGCCCCATCGTTGAAGAAAGCACTAGATTTCTGATATACTGGCCTTTGGCCGCGGCTGGCTTTGCCCGAATCAGTTCTTCCACAAAAGCCCTCACATTATCCACCAGCATACCGGTATCGAATGAAACCTTACCCACAAGTCCATGGACATTACCCGTTTTGTCGGTCCGATAATTTATTCGGCCGGCCTTAAGGGCCCGCACAGCACTGCCTACATCGAATGTCACCGTCTTTGTCTTGGGCGAAGGCATCAACCCCTTCGGTGCAAGAATTTTCCCTAGTCTTCCGACAACCGGCATCGTATCAGGAGTTGCCACAGTCATGTCGAACTCGTGCCAGCCACCCTTTATCTTTTCAGCGAGGTCTTCAAACCCGACATAATCAGCTCCGGCAGCACGCGCCTCGTCTTCTTTCTCTCCTTTGCAGAACACCAGAACCCGCACATTTTTGCCGGTCCCGTGCGGTAACTCGACCGTTCCACGCACCACCTGGTCCTGCTTCTTCGGGTCAATACCCAGCCGCACTGCAACATCAATCGATTCGTCAAACTTGGCCGTGGACTTTGATTTCACAATCTCCACCGCTTCCTCCAGACCGTGCTGACTCCGCCGTTCAAACTCTTCTGTGAGCGCTCGATACCTCTTGCTTCGTTTCATCAATCCTCCACCGAAAGTCCCATTGTATGGGCGGTTCCTTCAATAATCCTCACCGCAGCTTCAATATCGTTTGCATTCAGGTCTTTCATCTTCCGCTCCGCAATTTCCTTAACCACTTTCCGGCTGACAGAACCGACCATGGCGCGGTTGGGCTCGCCCGAACCCTTGGCAAGACCGGCCGCCTGCTTCAGGAGTACAGACGCGGGTGGGCTTTTGGTCACAAAAGTGAACTTCCGGTCCGCATAGATGGTTAATACAACCGGAATCACCATACCCGGCGGTTCCTTCCGTGTGGCATCGTTGAAGGCCCTGATGAACTCCCCGATATTCACACCGTGCTGACCCAATGCCGGGCCAACGGGCGGTGCCGCGGTCGCCTGGCCGGCAGGAATCTGAAGCCTCACGATAGCCATAACCTTCTTTGCCATGATTCGCTCCTCCTAATCAGATTGGCTGAACATCCAGAAAATCCAAATCGATCGGCGTCGGTCTTCCGAAAATGGTAACTGTTACCTTTACCCGCCGGCGCTCTGTAAAAATCTCCTCGACCGTTCCGGTGAAACCGGCAAAAGGCCCCTGGGTAACCTTGACATTTTCCCCTTTGTCGAACGGTGCCTCTGGCTCTGCCTGCTCCCGGCTGCGTTCTATCTGTTCAAGCATTGAGCTCACTTCCTCCTCAGAAAGCGGCGTCGGTTCCTTGCGTGTCCCCAAAATATGCGTCACCCCGGGTATCGAATTGACGAGCTTCAGGGTTTCCTCGGACAGGTCCATTTCCACTACGATATATCCGGGATAAAGCCGCCGTTCCTCTGACACGAGTTTCGACTTTCTGACCCGCGTAACATTCTCCGCCGGAAGAATAACTTGGCCGAACGACTCGCTCAATCCACTGACCTTAATTGCCTTCTCCAGTGTCTCTTTTACCTTCCTCTCACGGCCGGTATAGGTATGGACCACATAAAACCTCATGCTCAGGTGTCAGTTTACTTTAATACAAGAGAAAGTAGTCGGGAAAAAATGAGGTCGAAAATGCCGATGAAAGCCGCCAGAATTGCCGAGAACACAATAACCACCAGAGTCGTAGTCATGAGCTCCTTACGTTTCACCCACGATACTTTCTTCATTTCGGCCATTACCTCGACCAAATAGTTACGGATTCTCTTAATAACTTTCACTTTTTCCTTACCAGGCCAGGAGGGATTTGAACCCCCAACCTACGGATTTGGAGTCCGCCGCTCTACCAGTTAGAGCTACTGGCCTCTATTTTACCTCCTTGTGCAGGGTATGTTTCCTGCAGGCAGGACAGTACTTGCGCAATTTCAAGCGCTCTGTTTTCCTCTTGTTCTTCTGAGTATGATAGTTCCGGTTTTTGCATTCACTGCAAGCCAGCACAACATGTATCCGCATCGTTACTATTCTACAATTTCAACCACTGTGCCCGCGCCCACGGTTCTACCACCTTCCCGGATGGCGAATTTGGAATTCTGCTCCAGTGCTACTTCTGTTATCAGTTCGATGTCCATTGTCACATGGTCTCCGGGCATTACCATCTCAACACCTTTTGGCAGACTCACCGCGCCGGTCACATCGGTAGTTCTGATATAAAACTGAGGCCGGTAGCCTGGGAAGAATGGGGTATGTCGACCGCCCTCATCCTTAGTCAGGATATAGACTTCACCTTTGAACTTCTTGTGGGGCTTAATCGAACCCGGAACTGCAATCACCATACCGCGCTCAACCTCATCCTTACCAACCCCGCGCAGGAGCAAGCCGACATTGTCACCCGCCTGTGCCTGGTCAAGCGTCTTGCGGAACATCTCGACGCTGGTAACAACGCATTTATCATGCTTGCCTAAACCGATAATTTCAACCTCGGTGCCGGGCTTCAAAATGCCGCGTTCAACACGACCGGTTACCACGGTCCCACGGCCGGTAATCGAAAAGATATCCTCAATCGGCATCAAAAACGGCTTATCGACATCCCTCACCGGGTCAGGAATGGAATCATCAAGCGCCTGGACGAGCTTCAGGATTGAATCGACATTCGGGCCCTCATCCTCCTGAAGCGCCTTGAGCGCGCTGCCTTTAATGATCGGCACCTTATCGCCCGGGTATTCGTACTTGTTGAGAATATCGCGGATTTCGAGCTCCACGAGTTCAATCAGGTCCGGGTCATCCACAAGGTCAATCTTGTTAAGATAAACCACTATCGCCGGCACATTCACCTGCCGGGCCAAAAGAATATGCTCTGTGGTCTGTGGCATCGGTCCGTCCGCAGCCGAAACCACAAGTATCGCGCCGTCCATTTGTGCGGCCCCGGTAATCATATTCTTGATATAGTCGGCATGGCCTGGACAATCGATATGGGCGTAGTGTCGCTTTTCGCTTTCGTATTCGACATGCGCGATGGCAATTGTCAGAATTTTGGTCTCATCGCGGCGTCCCTGCGCTTCGCTCGCCTTGGCTACCTGGTCATAAGTCATATAGGTCGCCAGGCCCTTTTTCTCAAGCACCTTGGTAATCGCAGAAGTCAACACCGTCTTACCATGGTCGACATGTCCGATGGTCCCGACATTGACATGCGGCTTGGTGCGCTCAAACTTCGCCTTCGCCATTTTCCGGTCCTCCTTAGTTAATAGCTTTCAAATAAAAATGCGGCAAAATATTCCGCTTCTAATATAACTCAAAGCCCACGGCCGGAGTCGAACCGGCGACCACTTCCTTACCAAGGAAGTGCTCTACCGACTGAGCTACATGGGCCTATTTTAACAGCCAAAGATTATAAACACAACTTACGGGCTGTCAATGACTAAATCCAGACCGGTCCTTTGAACTCTATCCTGACCGGCCCACCATGCCCCTTTTATCGCAACTGCGTGGCTTCAATCCTAAACCTTTGTAAATTTAGGACTTAACTGCTTCCGTTCCAGCCATCGACCCAACTCAAGCGGGCGATGGGAGTTGAACCCACGCAAACAGCTTGGAAGGCTATTGTGCTACCACTACACCACGCCCGCAAGGGTATTACTTAAAACCCGTATGGACGGGGGAGGGTTCGAACCTCCGAAGGCGTCTGCCAGCAGATTTACAGTCTGCCCCCTTTGTCCACTCGGGAACCCGTCCATGCTACAATTGTCTGAGCCGACAGAGGGATTCGAACCCCCGACCTGAGGTTTACAAAACCACTGCTCTACCAACTGAGCTATGTCGGCACGCATTCATCCAGAATACTTATATCAACTATATCCCCAAAAAACATACCGTCAAGACACACCGCTCACCATTTTCAAACACAAAGAGAGAGTTGGATGCATGTCAACACGGACTGGGGTCGGGTTTGGTGCCTGGGATTGTTTTGGGAAGCGATTCGGGAATAAAGTCTGGAAGGATTTCGGGAATACAATCC
>DFBN01000143.1:23343-23494 GCA_002366635.1 Caldifarciminota bacterium UBA3079
TGGAATCCAGCGATTGAACCTGGAGAAGTTTCTGGAAGCATCACTCAAGGAATATCTCCGAACATTCCGGGATTAGTATTTCCGAGCATTCCCCGATAGAAATCCGGGTTTGAACCCGGAAAAGAACCTCGGTGCAGAAAAGGATTCATTT
>DFBN01000042.1:0-6818 GCA_002366635.1 Caldifarciminota bacterium UBA3079
CGTTCATCTGAACCTCTGTTTGAGCCGCTCGGTCTTTCCCCAGGAAAGACGCAACAGGTCTTTCCAAGTAAACTTCATTTTGCCGTCTTCAAAGGCCGCCATCCGGTCAGTGCAACAATAGCAAGGGTCAACCGCAGCCAGGGTAAGTGCGGCATCTGCTATCGAACAGCCCTTTACCGCCACAGCATTGGAAGCAATATTCATATAACTTGGTGCCCTGATCTTATGACGCAGTGGTTTGTTTGACCCGTCAGAACGGATATAATGAAACACTTCACCCCTTGGCGCTTCGGTCCTGCCGATACCCTCACCTGCAGGTATTTCCTCAATCCTGGTTTGAATCGGCCCGTCTGGCAGCGCTTTAAGGCATTCCCGGATAATCTTGACCGACTCAATCATCTCAAGCAGACGCACTTTGGTTTTGGCAAGAACATCGCCTTCGGTAAACATGACTACATTCCACGGCACAAGACCATAAGCCGCATGGGGTTCATCATGCCGCACATCCCCGGGAATACCGGAACCGCGCGAAGTCGGCCCGGTTGTTGAATATGCTATCGCTTGCTCACTGGTAAGAATACCAACGCCTTCCATCCTGGCCCTGATTACCGGGTCATCAAGCACCGCATTCTTGAGCATCAGCACCTTTTTCTCAACAATATCCATCGCCTTTTCAATCTCAGGAATCTGCTCGGGCTTGATGTCACGGCGAACCCCGCCCGGCTTGTTCATCGCATAATGATTCCGGTTTCCGGTAATCATCTCAAATACCTGAAGCACGTATTCCCGATACTTCCAGGCCCACATCCACACCGTGTTGTACCCAACAAAGTGTCCGGCCAGACCTAGCCAGAGCAAATGGGAATGAATCCGCTCAAGCTCCTGCATGATGCTTCTGATATAATTTGCCCTTGGCGGTGGTTTGATTCCGGCACAATCCTCAATCGCCAGCACCGCAGCAAAGGGATGAGAATTTGAACAGATACCGCAAATCCTTTCAACCAGGAAAGGCACCTGGTCATAAGTCAATGTAGGTGAAATAAACTCATGGCCCCGGTGGTTGTATCCGATGTTGATCTCCAGGTCTACAACCTTCTCACCTTCAACAATCAGCTTGAAGAATTCCGGCTCCTCCTGAAGCGGATGATAAGGCCCGATTGGGATTACACGCCTATTCGCTTCGCTCATAATCTCTCCGCAAAGGATAGTTGGTCTTTTCCCAGTCTGCATCAGAAGTCAGAAGCGGCTTCATATCCGGATGTCCGGGGAAATCAACACCAAGCATCTCGTGTATTTCACGCTCGATCCAATTACAGGCCGGAAACCAGCCGGCCTGGGATTCCAATTTGGGGTCGTCCTTTGGCGCAATCACCTTCAGGGTATAGATTATACCGGTCTTGTCTTCTGAAAAATGATAAAGCACCTCAAAGCCTGCGCGCGTATCTATCCCGGTGCAAGTTGAAAGCCTCATCCCGCATTCCTGGCGCAGAAACTTAACCGCTGAAGTAAGCTTCTCCCGTGAAATCTCAAAATAAACCCTGCGCGCATTATGCTCAGATACCCGAACTTCGGGGAAACGCTCTTGAAATTCTGCCGGCGTCATAGCTTTCCCAATGCCTTCAAAATTCCTGCAATCATCGCCTCAGGTTTGGGAGGACAGCCTGGAACATAGGCATGCATTGGCAGATACTTATCATACGGCCCGACGACATTATACGAATTCCGGAAAATATGATTATTGCAGACACAAGTCCCGATTCCGACAACAGCACAAGGCTTTGGTGTCTGCTCATAAACCTCAAGTACCCTGGGCAGATTCTTCCGGTTCAAAACACCGGTTACCAACAGCACATCTGCATGCCTCGGTGAACCAACAAGGACAATCCCAAACCGCTCAACATCATACCGCGGTGTAAAAAGCTCCAGAATCTCAATATCACAGTTATTGCAGGATGCTGCAGCAATATGGTAAACCCACGGCGACCTTTTTAGACCCCAGCGTCCAAGCTTATTCATAGGTTCAAGAACGCCAGTATTACCGCCAATACACCAAGACCACCCAGACCGAACCAGAAAAACCTGAGTGCCTGGTCAATTTGGAAACGGGGATTTGTATTCTTGATAAGGATTATCAGCAAAAGAATCAGAAGGAACTTGGGAATCGCCCACCAGTTCGCAAAACCGCCCCAGAAAACCGTAATCAGGAACAGCGGAAGCAGGAAAAGCATCATCGCCTTGGTAAGTCGGAACATTATCAATGACGCACCAGAATATTCAGCATATACACCGGTCATTATCTCCTGGTCGGCATCGGCAATATCGAATGGCACATACCCTAGCTTGGCTTGAATGCTGGCAAGAACTATCAAAGCGGCAATCACCCCGGAAACCGAATACAGAAACGGTCCGCCTGCCTGCTGGGCCATGACCAGACTACCCAGCCGAATCGCACCGCCCGACTTGATAACCGGCACCACAAGCGCCAAAAGAAACGGCAACTCATACCCGAAATAGAGCGTCATCTCACGCGAAGCGCCGACCGCAGAAAGCGGGTTACGGCTGGCCGACGCACCGATAATCGTTCCCAATGGTGGCAATGAAAAGAGATAAACCAGTACAATCAAATCGCCCACAAAAGAACCGTGCGGATTGAAATTAACATAAAACAACAACACCGAAATGATGCACATCGCAGTCAGACCGATAACCGGCGCAATAAGAAAAACCGTTTTCGAACTACCTTTCGGCACCATTGTCTGCTTGGTAAACAGCTTTACCAAATCGGCAAACGGCTGATAAAACTTCGGACCTTTACGCCACTGGACCCGGGCCGAAACAAAACGGTCTACCCAGGTTAAGACCAATCCAATCACAACGGTAAACAGAAAACCCGGGAAGACAATAAACCTGAATGCAAGACCCCAGCCGCTCCAGCCAATCATGGTCTCCTCCGGCCTGGTGAACGGACAACAAATCCGACACCAACCTTTTTCTCGGTCAGTTCCGCCTCTTCAACAAACTGCAATGCACCGGTCGGGCAGGTAGCCACACATCTCGGCCCTTCAGCCCGGTCATTGCATAAATTGCACTTCTGGGAAATGCCGCGCATAAGATTTTCATCCATCACCCCGAAAGGACAAGCCAGCACACACGAACGGCAACCAACACAAAGGAAACTGGACTGATAGACCAGACCGGTTTTCTCATCCCGCTGAATTACATCAAACGGGCAGGCAGCAACGCATAAAGGCTCATCACAATGCCGGCATGCCAGAGGCACCATTACAGTTTCGGCTATCTCTCCATAGCGAATCCTCGCTTCGCCCTTGAACCGGCTTCGGCACGCAGCTTCGCACGCCCGACACCCGATGCAGTAATCCAGTCTGAGAATAATTCTCTTAGCCATCAGAACTCCATCGCCTTTATCTCTGGTGCCGGTCTTGCCGTCGCTGTTGTTTTCTCAACCTTGACACTCACCGGCGGCATCGCAGTCTCGCCTGACTCCTTGTCGGTTTCAATCGGGAAAAGTGCCCGGTTACTGTGGGCATTAACACCAATACTCAGCACACCGTCTGGAACCGCGCTGGTGACATGCACCCGGAATTCGTTTCTTGAACTCGGACTTTCCACTGCAAGGAAATTCTCATCGGTGACATTCAGTTTCTGGGCAGCAACCGGATTTACGAAAATCTCCTGCTCGTCATCATAGAACCCACCGATACCAATCGCCTTTTTCTCGCCCACAAGGAGCCAGTTATCAGTCTTATCCTTGGGTATTTCAGCAGTCCTGGTGGCCATCTTTAATACATCTTCCATTCCCATTGGTTTGGAGAGCTCTTCTGGTATTTCATCTATTCTGGCAAGCTGACCGATTATCCACGAAACCGACCTCGTTCCGCTATAAGGTGAAGCCAAAGGATGCCGCTCAATTTTTCCCCAATATGAATACCCGATTGACTCCTTTTCAAGTTCACTCGGGACCGGCAGCACCAGTCCTGGTAATGTGTTCTCAGGCCTGAATATACTCGTGCAAACTCGATGCTCAACCTTTGCCATTTCCGGGAAAAGCTCGGGATAACTGTATGGGTAGAGTCCGCCGAACCAGAAAACCATCTTGATTCTGTCTTCATCAACCGCCTGCCTGAACTGGCCAAAGCCCATCAGCCCTTCAGGCAGCCTTGCTTCGCTAAAACCAACAAAAGGCTTATGCGCCTTCAGTGCAACAAGCTGAGAACTCAGGCTGTGCAGCACCGGGTATCGAACCCGGCCCAGATGCATCGCACTACCGACAAATCCGGGTGTGCCCGGTCCAAGCATCTTCGCAGCCTGTCTGAGTTGGTCCGGCTCAAGACCGGCCAGTTCTGTGAACCGGTCAACATCGATTCCGGAAACCGATTTATCCAACAGCCCAACCAAAGCCATCAAGGCAAAAGGCTCAGTACCCGGTTTCACCTGAAGGAACAGATTGGCAAATCCGGCCTGACGCGTCTTGATTGAGTCAATAACAACCAGCCGACTTTTGCGGTCCGCATAGCACGCCTCAATCATCGGACCTGAAGCTACCGGTGAAGTCGTGAACACATCGCCGATAAGCAGTATCGTTTGGGCTGACTTAATATTATCCAGTGTCGCATTCCCGGTCCCGGCCAGTCGGTAATTGAAGCAGCTCTCAGGCTCGATATGACCGCAAACAAGATTCCTGGTGCCCAGAAACCTGGCAAAACCGCGCAAAAGCCCTGTTTCCTGCGCGCTCAAACCCCGGCTATAAGCAACTGCCATCTCATCAGGCTCAACTGATTCCAACCAGGATTTCGCCCGTTCGATTGCCTGTTCCCAAATTATCTCGTTACCGTCGAGCAATGGATAGGCAAGCCGCTTCGGATGGTCAATAACCAGATTGGCGCTGTTCCCGCGCGGGCAAAGCTTGCCTTTATTCACCTTGGCGTCTTTCAGATACTCCATCTGGTACTGATACCCGTCAAAACTCACCCCGGCCTCACAACCGTTCCGGCAGAAAGGACAGGTAGTACGCTTGATTGCCATCAGAACGGGTCCTTAATATCCTTAATCTGGTCCCAAGTCAACACCGGCCCGTCCTTGCAGGTGAAATAAGGCCCGAGCCGGCAATGACCGCACTGCCCTAAACCGCAGGACATATTCTTTTCCATTGACAGGTAAATCATATCATCTGGGAAACCAATTTCGAGCAGCCGCCGGGTCACAAACTTCATCATGACTGGTGGCCCGCAAACCACGGCCACGCTATTCTTCAAATCGCAGGGAATCTCCTTAAGCAGTATTGTGACAACCCCGACCTTCCCTTTCCAGGTTTCATCACCGACATCAACCGACAGGTCCAGGTCTACACCCTTCATCTTTTTCCACTCAGGAATCAGTTTCTTGTATACAATATCCTTAGGCGAGCGGGCCCCGTACCGCAGGTAAATCTTTTTATACTTGTTAATCTCGTGGGCCAAGGCTAGAAACAGCGCACGCAACGGGGCCAAACCAACACCGCCGCCAACAATGAAAATCTCCTTGCCTTCAAACTTATTCAAAGGATAGGGATTGCCATAAGGCCCGCGAATTCCGACCATATCCCCGGCCCCAAGCTTGAACAGCGCGGTCGTAGCCCTACCGACCTTCATAATCGTAATTTCAATCCTGTCCCGCTCGAACTGAGAAGAAGAAGGCGTGAACGGTGCTTCACCGAATCCAGGCACGGTCAGCTCGACAAACTGGCCGGCAAGAAAACGGACTTCCTGCTCAGGCTCAAGCACAAAAGTCCGGATGTTCGGGGTCTCATCAGAAATATTCAGTATCTTGGCCTTAAATGGCTGATACGGATTGCTCACAACTCTGCCAGCACCTTTCTTATATCAATCTTGCCCATGCAACCCTTGATGCACCTGCCGCATCCGGTGCAGGCATAGAAACCATGCTCGTTCTTAAAATGCACGAACTTGCAGAAGAAACGATTCATGAATCTTTTCAGGAATTCGGCCTTTGGATTGGCACCGCCACCAACCCTGGCATAAGCTGCCATATAACATGCGTCCCAGACCTTTGTCCGCTCAACTCCGGTCTGCTTTGCCTCATCATATAAAAGGAAACAGAAACAGGTTGGACAGGCCAGAAGACACCCATAGCATTCAACACAAGATTCAGCATGTCTGCGCCAGAACGCCTCATCCTGAATTTTCCCTTCTATCGCTTTTGCCAAATCCGGGTTCCAGGACCTGGGGTTGATTCTATTAAGCTTGTCAACTGCGGCTTTGTGATTCTCATCCCGTCTGGCAACCTGGGCATCAGTAACCGGTCCAAATGCATCACCACCCAGGTCTATGAGTTCATTCCCCCGTCCGGTCATCACCTCAAACAGATACCCTTCATCCAGAACCGAAAGAGTCATATCTGCGCCTTCGGTCGCATAAGGCTTATTCCCCATAAGATTACAGAAACAGGTATCTTCAGGTTCTGAGCAATCAGCCGCAATCAGAATTGTATTCTTCAATCTCGCATCATAAAAAGGGTCCCGGAAATTGCCTTCAAGAAACATCTTCTGTTGCACCTTCAATGCCGAAAGGTCACATGCCTTGACCCCGAAGAGAATCCGCTTTTTCTGGTCCTCGGGCTCGAACTTTTCAGGAAAAGATGCTACCTTTTCGCGCGGGCTGAAGAAAAAACCCTTAATCGGCTCAGACGCCCTGATATGACCTAAACCCCATTCCAAGCTTTTATCAGCCAAATCATCCGGCGTCAACCTGTGCCAATGAACTTGGTTTTCAATAACCGCAGGCAAAAAAACAGTATAATAT
>DFBN01000042.1:6859-8834 GCA_002366635.1 Caldifarciminota bacterium UBA3079
AACAGGGCCCGAATGTCAAGAAGGCTAAATCTGCTTGACCTCACCGGTTTTCTGCCCAGAATAAAACAATGTCATATCTAATCCTCTTGGCACTTACCCTTACCCAGCCGCAAAACAACGCCCGGGCAAATTATGTATCTGCGCCCGATTCCCTATTCCAGTATAAACCACACGAGCAGGACCGTTGGTTCGCAATGGACAAATTCTGGCACTTATCGGCCAGTTTCGCCACGGTCGGGGCTTCCTATCATCTGTGCGCCAACCGGTGCAACTGGAACGAACCGGTTCCTACAAGCGTCGCTCTGGCTGGAACCTTCACCCTTGGTATCACCAAGGAATTCTACGACCTTTCCGGCCCGGAAAAACTCTTCTCCTGCAAAGACCTTGTTGCTGACATACTGGGAATCGGCATAGGGTACTTCGTATTTATCTACTAAGTTTGAATCAGCGCAACCTTCACAACCTGCTGGATAAATTCCAAACCGGAAAACTCTCCATTTTGGTGCTCGATAGTAACAAAGAGCTTTTCCGGTCTTCCCTGTCCGGTATCAAGCCGTTACTTGAGCTTGTTGACCGGTTTCCTCAAGGACTGGAAGGTGCAACCGTAGCCGACCGTATTGTCGGTGCTTGTGCAGCGCGAATCTTTGTCCATCTGAAGGTTACAAAGGTTCTGGGTGAAACTGGCTCAAGCACTGCGGAAAAGATTCTCAAAACGGCCGGCACCGATTTTCTATTTCAGGAAACCGTGCCCGAAATCCTCAACCGCGCTGGCACCGACACCTGCCCCTTTGAAAAACTCAGCACACAATACCAAAACCCCAAAGACTTGATTCATGCTATCCGTGCCAAACTGGCCGAACTTCAGGACTGAACCCTAATGGGTATCAGTTCAGATAAGTTCGAGCAGGCCGTTGACACCCTTGCCTTGGCCAATATGCTTGATACATGAAACCAGAATGCATGGACCTTGTGGAAATATGCTATGGATAAAGAGATACCAGTGCTTGATGCATTTTTCTCAGAATACCTCGGCTGCGACATCAGTAACATTGTGCCGGGTCATACCTGCATTACCACATCTCCCACTCAGGAACAGAATGCATTTGCCCTGTGGATGCTAATTACCCAAAGCCGCTGTATCGTCTCGGCCCGGGGTCGGCTGTTCAAGACGGTTTCCAGACTCGCCCACACCCTTGGCATCGAAAGGACCCGGGACCCAATCGCAGTCAAGAAATTTGTCATCGCGGCAGCCAAGAGTTTGGGAATCAAGAAAGGTGTTTCCTCGACATCAGGCCCGGTACTCTATTGCACACCAGAAACATTGCGCATCGCAAGGCTCCATCCATGCCGGTCGGTCAACCGTTTCAACATAGCTGCGGTTAAAGCAACAGGCCTGTGTAGTCCTTGGCTCGACAAAAGCATCAGTGAAGGCACATGCTTCGCAGCATGGGATGAGGACAAACCCGTTTCGCTTGCAGGAACATGTATGGTGCCACATATGGCAGACGAGGTTGCAGAAATGTCTGTCCCCGGTACACTCGCACCTTATCGTGGCAAGGGTTTTGGCCGGACCGCGGTCTCCCATGCAACCGAAGCAGTACTGAAACAGAACAAAGTGCCTGTCTATATCACTTCCGACCGCAATGTCGCATCGATAGCAACCGCCCGCTCGGTCGGGTATCGCCAATACGGCTGGCAATACCGCGTGCAATTACCCGCCCGAAAACAATAGCACATTCATTGTAGTCTGACTCATCCTTGACACACCCGGGCATCGTCGTACTATAACGCATGCCGTTATCGGAAAGCGATAATATGAAACCGGCAAGGCCGAAAAGGAATGTATTCCTGCTCGGTCTGGTCTCTCTTTTCAACGACCTGTCGAGCCAGATGATTTATCCGCTCATTCCCGAATTTCTCACAAGCATCGGTGCCGGTCCGGCAATCATCGGTATAATCGAAGGCATTGCCGAAA
>DFBN01000042.1:8879-11588 GCA_002366635.1 Caldifarciminota bacterium UBA3079
GTTTCCAGACCACTGCTCTATTTTGCCGGTGCCTGGACCGCGGTGCTTGGGGTGAGGTTCTCAGACCGGCTCGGAAAGGCGGTCAGAACCCCGGCAAGGGACGCCTTGATTTCCACTTCGGTTGACCCTTCAAAAAAGGGTCGGGCCTTCGGATTTCACCGGGCCATGGATAGAGTCGGCGCACTTGGCGGCCCTTTGCTCGCATTGCTGGTGCTTTCGCTATTCAATAATCAAGTCCGCCTGGTCTTTCTGTTTTCAGTAATACCGGCAATTCTGGCGCTCTTCTTTGCCATATTCGCCAAAGAGACCTCAGTCCAGAAAAGCCCGGCTACTTCCAAAAACAAACAGGGCCTGCGAAACCCTGGCTTTGTCATCTTTCTGATAGCCAATATCGTTTTCACCCTGGGTAATTCCTCAAATGCATTTCTGATTCTGCGGGCAAGGGAACTCGGGTTGTCGGTCGCGCTTCTCCCGGTTATCTGGATGGTATACAATGCGTTCTGCAGCATGTCCTCACCAATATTTGGTTCTCTATCAGACAAACTGGGAAGAAAGCCCATCATCGTGATTTCGTTCATCTATTATGCAGTCGTCTATTTTCTGTTCGGCCTGGCCAACAGTCTCTTGGCAATCTGGTTCTTATTCGGCGCTTATGGAATCTATTATGGGCTGTCAGAAGGCATCTTCAGGGCGTATATCGCCGATTTGGTTGAGCCTCATAACCGGGCAACAGCATACGGCCTGTTCAATACCGGCATCGGCCTTGCCCTGCTACCTGCCTCTCTGATTATGGGCGCAATCTGGACCGAATTCGGCAGCAAATGGGCCTTCTTCACTTCGGCCGGATTCAGCCTCTTAGGCTTTCTCATCTTCATGCTCGGTCTCGCATTCAGAAAATCGGCAAAGCAAAAGGTCAACTAATGGCAGACGAACTGGTTCGTGATTTCCTTCTGGGGTTCATCAAGCTCCATATCCTTTATCATGCCCGAAAAGAACCGATATTCGGCCAGGAATTCAAGAAGGAACTGAAGCGGCATGGTTATGACATCTCATTCGGGACCCTTTATCCGGTTTTCCACAAGCTCGAAAGGAACGGTTACCTGAAAGTAGAAGAAAAGAATGTTCGCGGCAAAATAAGGAAATACTACTCAATAACCAGAAAGGGCGTCAACGCCTTGAAACATTCCAAAGCCAAAGCCAAAGAGCTCTTTGACGAGCTCTTTGAAACATAACCATCTGGTTGACAAAGACCCAACTCGCCTTTATATTCCACTAATGGATTTCGGTAGAATCTGGGCCGAGATAAACCTGGATGCATTGAACTACAACCTTGAACGGGTAAGGAAGCTCGCTGGTAAACGCAAACTGATGTTTGCGGTAAAGGCCGATGCCTACGGTCATGGCCTGCGCGAAATAGCCCGGGAAATATATGAACGGGTCGATGCCTTTGGCGTCGCCGGTGTTGAAGAAGGCATCAACCTCCGCAACGCCGGCATCAAAAATACCCCGATTCTCATCCTTTCACCTGCCCCTTATGAAGAAATACCCGAGATTTTTGAGCACCATCTTACCCCTTCGGTTACAGAAACCGGTTTTGCCCGTAGAATATCCCTTGAAGCAAAAAAGCGCAATACCGAGCTCGGCGTGCACATAGAAATTGATACCGGCATGGGCCGCACTGGTGTTTCGGTTTCCGAGGCATTCGGCTTTATCAAACAAGTCTCCGAACTACCCGGCCTGCGCATCGAAGGCGTTTTCACCCATTTCCCGACCGCAGACAGCGATATCCTTTTCAGTGAGACCCAGCTCGGCGAATACTACCAGCTGCTTGCTCGAATAGAAAAGCAGGGTTTTAACAACATCCTGCGCCATGCGGCAAATTCGGCCGGGCTTCTGAATCTGCCAGAATCCCATCTCGATATGATTCGTCCCGGGCTCATCGTCTATGGTATCCTGCCTGAAAGCTATCATTCGGGCAAGCGCAAAACCGACCTCGACCTGATTCCGGTAATGAGCCTGCGCAGTCGAATCGTCAACCTACGCGATTTCCCAAAAGGTGTTTCAATCAGTTATGAACGGAACTATTTCACTTCACGCGACTCACGCATTGCGGTAATCACCGCCGGATACGGCGACGGATACCCTTATGCCTTAACCAACCGTGGCGAGGCGATTGTCAATGGGAAAAGGGCACGGATAGCAGGCAATGTCTGCATGGACTTGACGATGCTTGATGTCACCGGTATCCCTGATATCGAAATCGGTGACCCGGTAACGCTTCTGGGCTCGGCCGAAGGGAACACCATCACTGCCAATGAACTGGCTGCCTGGGCCCAAACGATTCCCTATGAAATCATCTGCCAGGTCAGCCCACGCGTGCCCCGCATCTATATCCGTAATGGCAAGGTGACCAAGGTAAAAAAACTTTTAAGCAGCTATGGAAAAAAACAATAAAACCGAACAGCATCAGCAGAAATCTGCCGACTCGCTCACTAATCTTATCTGGAGCCTGTCGGCCGCAGCTTTGACATATATGGGCAAAACCATCGCCCCGGGTTCCGCAAAAGCGGAAATCAAACTCCCGTTCGCAAAAGAAACCATCGCAACGCTCGATATGCTCAAAACAAAAACAGCAGGTAACCGGACCCCGGAAGAGACAAAAATTCTGGACGAGTTGCTCTACGAGCTCAAGCTTGCCTATGTCAAAAC
>DFBN01000042.1:11612-15687 GCA_002366635.1 Caldifarciminota bacterium UBA3079
AGCCGGATACGAATAAATGAGTGGAGAAACCTGGACCGTTGCATTCCTGGTTTTCATAAGCCTGTTCGGGTTTCACTGCGGCGGCCAGAATATGCCCAAGGCACGGCCCAAAAAAAACGCTGAATCAAGCAGGTCCGTTTCCAACTTATCACCTTCTGATTCAGTTGTCTGGGAACGGGTTGAGGAACTGTTTCCAAAAGTCCTGTCAATACAAAAGAGTCAAAAACCATTCCCCCACCAGATAATCTACGGCCCGGATAAAACAGTCCTCGGGTATGAAGTCGAATCAGACAGTGCCGGAACCACAAAAGAAGGCTTCAGCGGGCCAGTCCCGGTCAGGGTCTTTCTGGATACTGCAGCAATACCTGTTGGTATCGACATCCTGGAAAATGAAGAAACCCCGTCCTATCTCGAACTCGTGCGCAAAAGTGACCTGCTCTTCCGTCTCCTGAAATACCAACCTGGCCAACCCGACACCGTGGATGCAGTCACTCTGGCAACCAGCTCTTCCAGCGCAATAATCAAAGGCGTTACCGGTATAATCGAGCGCGTATCCAAAGAAATCCTCCGCCATTAGATACATCTGCTTATTTCATTGACAGTCTGAAGCCCGAGCCTAAAATTATTGCAGTATCAAACCGTTGGAACAAACTTTGCTGCTGATTAAACCGGATGCGGTGCGAAAGCATTATACCGGTGAAATTCTGGCCCGTCTGGAAAAGGCCGGATTTCTAATCACCGGTATTGTAATGCGCCGGTTTAATCGTGCCGAGGCCGAAAGTTTCTATGCGATTCACAAAAGAAAGGAATTCTTTCCCCGACTGGCTGAATTCATTACATCAGGCCCGGTGGTAGCCGTAAGGCTTGAAGGCGAGGATATTCAGCACCGGGTCCGTGAATTCATCGGCGTTACCGACCCGGCCCGGTCAAAAGCCGGCTCAATCCGCAGAGACTTCGGCACATCGGTGCCGATGAATGCGGTGCACGCGTCCAACCCGGAAGAAAATGTTGAAAGTGAACTCAATTTCTTTTTCTCAAACAAATAAGGAGGTATCGTGAGAAAAATCTTATTGCTGGTTCTGGTTCCTTTGCTGGCAGTTGCCGGCACGGTAACCGAAACCATTATATTCGACAGCCGAGACCTGAAAATTACCCGGGCCAATAGCTATGATGTAATCCAGCTCGCAGACTTCACTACAACACTCGAGCTGGGCAAACCGATGATGCCCGAAGCGGTATTCAATGTCCTGGTCCCCCCTACTGCCACGGTCACGAATATCAATGTCATCCCACTCAAACCAGAGCAGATTCCAGGCAACTATCTTGTCCATCCGGTTCAGCAACCGGTGCCAATCTCTTCTGAAACTACCCCGAAATTCATCCAGCCCGACCCTGAAACCTATGCCAGGACCAAGCCATATCCTGATAAACTTGTGGACTGGGTCCGCACCGGCACCAAGTCCGGTTTCAGGCTCTGCGGATTTGCGCTCCATCCTTTAATCTATACACCCGCTACCGGCAAGCTCACCCTTTATCAAAAGATGAAAGTAGAAGTCACATACCAGGAAAACGAAATCGTACCGACCCGGCTTACGCCAAGCCAGCGCTCACTCTTTGCCCGCGATGTTGTGGGTCTTGCCATCAATCCAGAAGACATTGACCGCTTTGCCCCTCCATTGAGAATCTCCGATGACCCGGATGTTGACTATGCCATTATCACATCCGCTTCCCTGTCCAGCGGCTTTGCCCCGCTCGTCGAATGGCGCACAAAGAAAGGCTACTACACCCGGATTTTCACAACCGATTGGATAAGTTCCAATTACCCTGCAGGCCGCGACTTGCAGGAAAAAATGAGGATGTTCATCATTGACTACTTCCAGAACCACGGACTCAAATTCGTGCTCCTTGGAGGCGACAATGCAATCGTGCCCGGCCGTCGCTGCCGCGCGGTCGTAAGCGACAACACCACTGGCAACATCCCGGCCGATGTCTATTATGCCGACCTCCAATGGTCTTATGACGGCAACCATAACAACATCTTTGGCGAAGCCGGCTACGATACCGTTGATTTTTATTATGATGTTTATGTTGGCCGGGCCTCGGTTGACAACTCAAGCCAGGTCTCGACTTTTGTCAACAAGGTGCTCAATTATGAGAAAAACCCGACGACCGACTATCTGAAGAAAATGCTTCTCCCCTATGTCGAGCTCTGGAGCGGTTATTCGGGCAAGATTGTATCCGACTCGATTGCAGCCCAGACCCCTGCCGGCTGGACCGACTATTATATCGCCAATCCAACTTCGACCTCGCCGATGCGCAATGCCATCAACCAGGGTTACCACTTCTGCCACGTCGCCGCCCATGGTAATGCGACCGGATTCTACACCCACAGCGGCACACCGATATACACCACTTCAACCGCCGGTGGCCAGACCAACTCAACCAGACCGGTAATCATGAACTCCATGGCCTGCATCTCGGGCAACTTCGAATACTCAGACTGCCTGGCCGAAGCGGTAATGAACAACGCAAACGGCGGTGCGGTTGCTGCAATTATGAACTCACGGTATGGTTGGGGCACACCGCCTTCAATGGGTCCATCCGAGAAAATAGACAGCAAATTCTATGACTTCTATTTCCGCCGCGACTCGATTGAAATCGGTGTCACCCATGCCCGTTCCAAGGATTTCTATGTATATTCTGCCCAGAGCCAGCAAGTCTGGCGCTGGTGTTACTGGGGCCTGAACCTTTTCGGTGACCCGAATATGCCGATGTGGAAAGAACCACCCGCAGCCATGGATGCGTCCCATGCCGGGACCATCCAGACCGGTGCCCAGAGCTTCGATGTCACGGTGACTTCGAGCGGCAACCCGGTCCAGCACGCGTTCGTCTGCTGCTACAAAGAAGACGAAGTCCACCAGACCGGCCTTACGAATTCGAGCGGCCAGGTGTCCCTGACCATCAACCCGATAACCACGGGGATTATGTATGTGACCGCGACCGCGAAGAACAAACTGCCGGATGAAAACCAGGTCACAGTAACCCAGGGCGCGCCCCAGCCTCATCTGAGCTATCTGCACCATTTTATTGACGACGGCGCCAACCACCGACTTGACCCGGGCGAAACTGCCGACCTCTATGTTACAGTAAAGAACATCGGCAATGCCCAGGCGACAAATGTGCAATCTGTGCTTCGCACCGGCTCGAGCTATATCACCATGACCGACTCAACTTCAACATACGGCAATATGAATGCCGGCGACACGGCCCGTGGCGATGCTTACAGATTAACCGCATCCGGTTCAACACCGCCTGGTTCCCATATCAACTTCACCCTGCATATCACCAGCCCTGAAGGCAACTGGGCCCCGACATTCGAGCTGATTGTCGGCCAAGCTACGCTACCGGGCCGGGTCGTAATGGACCACGATACCGGCTACTGCAAGCTCACTGTTACCTGCCTCGGCTCAATCGGATATACCGACCCGCCTTCTTACATCGGCAGCGGATTCTGCTACCCGAAAACCATGCCCAGCCAGCTCTTCTACTCCAGCTTCATGCTCGGAAACAGTTCCTCCTATCTTGTGGACCGTTTCTATAATCAGCCCGCGAACAGCGGTGTTAACACCGACTTCCGCATCGTTGACNNTCCAGTCTGATGCTGGGCAACAGTGAGTCATATCTCGTTGACCGGTTCTACAACCAGCCGGCCAATAGCGGAGTCAACACCGACTTCCGCATCGTTGACAGCCTGCATGCAGTAGTTCCGCCCGGCTCTGGTGATGAACACTTCAAATGCGTCATGAACGATGCCGGCCATCCTGCACACAAGAACCTGAGAATCACCCAGCAGTCGCACATGTGCGCAGACACCAGATACGACGACTTCGTTATTCTCGTATATGACATCGAGAACCAGGGCTCAAACGCCTTAAACGGCCTCTATGCCGGCATCGTCTCTGACTTCGATGTCGGGAGCGACCCGAGAAAAGACGATGTCCATTCGGATACGGTAAGGCGTGCTGTCTGGATGAGGTATTATACTTCAGCAAATCCCACTATTGGACTGGTTGTG
>DFBN01000042.1:15777-16706 GCA_002366635.1 Caldifarciminota bacterium UBA3079
GCCGGTGCAAGACAGCGGGTTGTCTTTGCAGTAGTTGGCGGAAACAGCGAAGCGAACTTCAAAGTAAATGCGGACAGTGCCCAGTCCTGGTATGACAACAATGCTACCCTCCTCGAGCAGCCACCAAAACCCAAAGTAAACAACCTCATCACCTGCACCCCTAATCCATTCTCACACTCTGTTCATATCAGCTATCTATTGCCAGTATCCGGCCGGACAAAACTTCAGGTATTCGACATCTCGGGCCGCATAATCACAACCCTCATTGACGAACAGGTGCCCGCAGGCAGAATTGATGCAGTCTGGAACCCGGAACAACTCGCCAATGGCGTATACCTGCTCAAAGCTACCATGCCCGATGCCTCGGTAACCAGGAAACTACTCATATTGCGCTAAGAACAGAAATCAAACCAGGCGGAGGTCCCAAGCCCCCGCCTGGTTTTCCCAAGCCAAAAACCTTCTCAAAAGGTTCGATGCGCGCCTGTCAGACACAGCCAATGCTACAATAATGTATCATTCCAAACCGGCCAAAATTCTCTCTAACTCCTTGATTCGTAATTGGTTACTCGATATTTACAATTTACCCCTCCCCAACCCCCTCCCTTGGTTCTGTTCTGGTTTCGATTCCTGGCTGGATTCCGGATTCTGCCCTGGATATTATCCCTGAAAGGCCTCAAGACGCTTTCCCAGGTTCAAACCCGGATTTCTATCAAGAATCGCACTGAAATACTAATCCCGGAACGCTCGGAGATATTTCTTGAGTAATGCTTCCTGGAGTTTCTCCGGGTTCAATCGCTGAATTCCAATGTGCAACCGACCCGGATTATATTCCTGAATCTATCCCAAAAACCTTTCCAGGTTTTATTCCCGAATCGCTTCCCGAAATTATCCCTGGCATGAAACCAGATTCTTCGCCGGTTTTTGACAAA
>DFBN01000042.1:16731-18016 GCA_002366635.1 Caldifarciminota bacterium UBA3079
CGTCCATAATATGATTATCCGATTTCCGGAAAAACTACCACCGAAATTACAAGCCAGATTATAAAGTTAGACGCTGGCCAGAACCCGCCCCCATCCTCGCCCGCGACCAACCGAGCAAGCGCAAGCCCGCCCGCCGAGCTAGGAAGACAACCAAGAAAAGGAAGCAGACGAAGTTGGATGGGTAGGAGTTAGGTATTGTGTCCCCTTAACTCCCAGGCAGGGGAATCCATTGAGGCCTGTAAGTGCGGTGGAACTGCTTGAATTCCTGCTCAGTCCATTGCCGGGTCGCCAGGGCTACAGTCGAGACGAGCAGGAGCGCCAGGAGAGTTTGAATACGCATCATTTCCTACTTGAGCAACGATACCCGGATGCGCATGACAGTCAATAAGGGAGGGCTACGGAGTCGGCGACCAGATGACACCAAGGACCGCGCTCCAGTGAGAGAAGTCCTGGTCGTACCAGTTCCAGAGCAAGGTAGCCCCG
The DNA here is from genome assembly GCA_002366635.1 of Caldifarciminota bacterium UBA3079. Lineage (GTDB taxonomy): Bacteria > Hydrothermota > Tepidihabitantia > Tepidihabitantales > Tepidihabitantaceae > UBA3079. The sequence continues at coordinate 17,215 of DFBN01000042.1, forward strand.
AGGTTAGGGGAGATGCGATTCTTTCTGATATAGAAGTTGCGGGCAACAGTCAAGTATCCTACTGAGGGGACAAGACTGAACAGAGGTTTCTCTGTTCCGCCTCCGGACAGTATCGCAGACGCCAATAATGGAAGTGTGTTACCCACCCCCACCATGGTGCTCCATTTCCCCTCCGCACTTCTCGGGAATCCATGAACCCATCCCAGAGATAAAACACCGTGCGAATCTGTTTCCAGGAGCAGGAGGTCATTGGATTCCCAGGGGCGGCACTTGACCGCCATCGAGCTTAAAGCCCATGTCGCCCACCCGGTTCTTCCGTCAATAGGCTTGCCATATGTGAGAGCGCTTGTCAGGTCAAACCCGATGCGTGTGTTTGGGTTGACGCCGAACCGACAGTAGACCTCTGCACCAACAAAGGGACAAAGTGTATACCACTCCCATCCTCTTATCGTGTCAGGCACTGATGTGCCTTGATACAAGGTTGGCCCACCGCCTGCTTCCAGTTCAATTCCCTGCCTGAAGGACGAAGTCCGCGCCATCGGTGCAATGCAACCGGTAACCAGAAGCGGTGCCAGAAAAAGGAGCAGCCTGGATATTCTCATCAGTATACCATTGATTCCATCAGGAGAATAGCAGGTTCAGACAAACGGTCAAGCCAACGCATTGCCTCACGTAAAATCCACATGAAATCGATTCATTGCCTCATATGAAAAACCACACGAAATGAGCGTGTTTTTGTGGCAGTCTTTGACCGTCTGTCCGACAGAGAATGGACTTTCGGGGGATAAGGGGACACAATACC
>DFBN01000133.1:0-4089 GCA_002366635.1 Caldifarciminota bacterium UBA3079
GTTCTGTTTTAATTGCTCAAGGCCCTGGCCGGTCTTAATCGAAACAGGCAGAATTTTAATATCGCCCAGCATTTCCTTGACAATCGCCAGACGGTCAAATGCCTCTGGGGCATCGCATTTGGCCCCGACCGTGATGGTTTTCTTATAGTGCATTTCTTCATTTGGCACAGTAAAGATATGGGTCTGATTCAGGAACTTCCGGGTTTCATCGGTTTCGTCCAATAAGTCATCGTTACTTAAGTCAAGAATCCACAATAAACTATCGGCGGTTCTGAGAATATGATATACCCAGGCGGGCGTTTCTGGAGCAATCGGCGGGGTATCTACAAGCTGGATTTGGATATCTTCAAAAGGCATCATTCCGGCTATGGGTTTAGTAGTTGTAAATGGGTAAGCTGCTACCTGGGTATGAAGACCGGTCAGTTCTCTCACAAGTGCTGATTTGCCTGCATTGGGTGCACCGAAAAGCGCTACCTGACCCGCGCCCTGTTTTTCTACATGGAACCAGTCTACCCGCTTCGGACCTTTTTTCTGGGAAAGGGTTCGGCGCAGCTTTGCAATTTTCGACTTAATATCTGCTTGCATCTTTTCTGTTCCTTTATGCTTGGGAATAGTTGAGAGCATTTCTTCAAGACAAGCGAGCTTTTCATATGGTGCCTTGGCAGCACGGTATTTCTCTTCGGCCTGCTTGAATTCAGGCGAGAGATTAGCCGGCATGTTTACTATAGCCGAATCAGAATTCTAATTTCTACTTCTGCCTTTTCCCAAACCTCCAAAGAGAATATTGAAAGTTACAAACGGATTACCTTCGGCAACTTCAGGTCCACGAATCAGGTTGCTGCCGTCAGCCAGTTTCCATTCGGGCGAAACAGGGGTATAAGCATAACCTGTTTTGAGCTGGAGTCCGATGAACCTGACCGGAATTGTAATGACAATTTCCGGTGTCAATGTGAATTCGCTGAACGAAATTCCACTGGTGTAGCCCGGGCTCTCCAGTAATTCACCGAAATTGCAGATATCCCCGAGCAGGTGTCTGATGGTAACCGTATAACCACTCCCACCGATTCCAAGCATCGGCGTAGCAACGAAGTGACGCATTGTGACCAATGAGTAGCCGGCCTCAAACTGGCCACCTTCTATGTTAACGCGCACGCGCAGGCTATCAGAAGAAACAGACTGGGAACCGCCCCACCCGCTGCCACCGATGACGATTCGGTCAATAAAGGCATATCCGCCACCGCCCATCATCCAGTGAAGGGAGTTAAGGTTGTCAATATCCTTTTTGCCAAGTTCGTCATTCAGGCCCCTGAAGTTGACGAAAGCAACTGTTGGGCCGAATCCGCCAAAACCGCCAGACATTACCCTGGGCTTTCTGGCCAGAACATTTGTGCTGAAGCATATTGAAAGAACCATGGAAGAGACAAGAAATCTTTTCATATTTTCCTCTTTTATTCAGACCTTTTCTGTAGTTTCGATATCAAAGAACACCAACCCTGAAATCAGCTTGGGATAAAAGTCAGTAGATTTCTGTGGCATCCTTTCGCCTTGACGAGCGAGTTTCTGGACCTGCTCAACCTTTGTCGGGTTCACAAGCACGCACGCCTGGAACTTTCCAGAATCGACCTTTGCAATTGCATCGTGACATTCGTGTTCATACTTTATATGCTTTTCAGCCTGTTCAGGCCTGATTCCCAGGATGTTCTCAATCAGCAATGCGTGAAGCACAGTGACATCAAGTCTTCTGTAAGCAGGGCTTCGTTCCGGGCTGGTGTATTTATCAATGCATGAGGGGTCCAGAAGTCTCAATAAGTATGTCCTGTCTTTACCGAAATGAAGCACGAATGCGTGGGTATTTCTATTCCTGTTCAATTCTGTTGCCGCATCAGCGGTTTTGATTCGCTTTACCTGGAAAAATTCTCTGATGTGGGCAAGTTTCTCATCCCAGTCGAGTTCGGGAAGCTTTTGAATCATCCGATGTATAGGCAGCACGACAAGGCCCGGGTCTGCCTCATTCACAAATGCGCATGTCTTGAATCTGAGCGCAGCATCCAGAGGTAAATCCGGGTTCTTTTTCTCCATCTCCTTTCGGAAACCGAGAGCGGTCTCATATCTGTGGTGACCATCGGCTATGAGGAGAACCTTGTCGGCCATTTTCTCATGCACTGCCTTGAGTTTTTCCGGGTCAGTGATTGCCCATACTTTGTGAATGATGCCATATTCATCGGTTGCCTGGAAGTCTGGTTCGCCTGAAGTTTCCCAAATGGTATCTATTTCATGCAGCGGGTCCGGATAGAGCAGAAATATCTGCTCATAATCTTTATGAGTTGCACGGAGCAGGTCCAGCCGGTCGACCTTCGGCCCGGAAAGCGTGCGCTCATGCGGAAGCACAGTGCCCTTTTCAAATTCTTCTACTCTAAGGACTCCGATGAAACTCTTGCGTATTTTATGGACGTTAGAAATCTTGAATTCCTCATGGTAAACATAAATACCAGGTTTGCTATCTCGGACCAGCACATCCTTTTCAAGCCACTTGGCACATGTTGCGGCCGACTGCTCGTAAGAGTTTTTACCTTCTGGAAGGGTAAGCCGGACGAAATTGTAAGGCGACGCAAGATACCTTTGTCGCATTTCGGGCGTTATTCTGTCATAAGGTTGTGTGATGAGTTTGTCGAGTTCAGATACCCCGGTCAGGTTGTAACGGATTCCACAGAATGGCCTGACATCTGCCATATTCAGTTCTTTTCAAGCAGGGCGTCACGCACCTTTTCTGCGACGCCGATGCCGGCCCGTATCTGTCCTTCCTTGGTCTGAGCACCGAGATGCGGGGTTCCGATAACATTGGGCAGTGTGTAAAGAGGGGAATCTTTCAAAGGTTCTTTCTCATATACATCGATTGCAGCCACCCCGATTTTACCGGACTTGCACGCCTCATATAGTGCATCCTCATCAACGATTCCGCCTCTGGACGCATTGACAAATATCACGCCATCCTTCATCTTATTAAATATGGCCTTGTTAACCATGTGATAGGTTTCGTCACCAAGCGGCACATGAATAGAGATATAATCGGCTTTTGGCAGCATTTGTTCAAGCGTGCGGATTTCACCTACTGCGCACTTTTTGATATAAGGGTCAACAATAAGCACATTCATACCCATGGCATCGGCCCTTTTTGCCAGTTCAGTGCCGATACGGCCCAACCCGATAATGCCCAGGGTTTTGCCGAACAGTTCAGTGCCCTTGAGCTTTTTCTTTTCCCATTTGCCCTGACGCATTGATGCGGTTGCGTCAGCGATATGACGGGCTGCAGCAAACATGAAACCGAGCGCGAGTTCGGCAACGGAAATCGAGGTTGCAGCCGGTGTGTTGAGCACCTTGATACCTTTGTCCTTTGCGGCCTTGAGGTCAATATTGTCCAAGCCGACTCCGGCCCGACCGATGACCTTGAGTTTATTTCCGGCACCGATTACCGGTTTTGTTACTTTGGTGGCACTGCGCACAATAATCGCATCATAATCCGGAATTATCTTTACCAGCTCGTCAGGCGGTATTCCAGGTTTTTCTTCAACTTCCAAACCGGATGCCTTGAGGATTTCGATACCTTGTCTGGCTATCGGGTCTGTTACGATTATCTTCATATTACACTCCTTTTGGTTGACAGCCGGTCATCCTAACTAAGAACCGTCCAAAGTCAAGACAGGTTTCTAGCCCAGGTACATGGTGACCCCCTGAGGAGGATTAGAAAATCTGTGGGCATATCGCCTAAGAACTGGCGGGCATTGAAGGGAGTGTTGCGAACTATGAAGCCATGGTCCGGCCGCAAGTGCAGGTGAATGACATGAAAGTTGGGTGGCGGAGTTCCGGGCCGGGCACCGCACCGCATTCCCCACAAGACCAAAGACCGAGGCGGCGGTCATCAGGTTGAAGAAACGGCTGCCGAGAAGGCCAAATACCGGCCAGGAGAGCGGACATGCAACGATACCAAGTATCTGGACGATATATCCCAGTACTGGAGTCAGGCGCGGGACCTGAAGCTGCCCTGGTATCAATACAGCCATCGGGACGTGCGGACCGGGATGATGTTTCTGG
>DFBN01000133.1:4187-16502 GCA_002366635.1 Caldifarciminota bacterium UBA3079
GACAGGAAGAACTGCTACCGGCAGAACCAGAGTCCGCGGGAGATACTGGCGGAAGTCGCCCCGAAGATTGACGCCGGAATCCTGTTGTTGCCGGTGAAGATCTTGACTTGGCCTTGGCAGCGAAGGTAGAATTCCTCATACGCCAATCCTCAACCGGGGGTCACGATGTGCCTTGGCACGCCCCAATGTTCTGCATGAATATACAAGGCGGCCGATATGCTTGGTCTCAACCCGCGCCAGTCTTTCGCCTCAAAGCACAGGTCCGAGTCCGAGGTCCCGAAGGTATATATTATTTAATGGGTTTGCGGAGTGAGGAAAGCAGGGTATAAAGGAACAGGCGGCGGTTGAGATACATGCGGCAGTCTTCCAGGCGGCCAGACAGGTATTTCATCACCCGACGCAGGTAGTCGGTTCCGCAGAGTTCTGCTTTGCGTCCTATTGCCGGTTCTCCTCGGGCATATTCTGTTTCCAGGCCGTGTTTTGTCATCAAGGTCTGGTGATACAAGAAGAACAAAGTCGAGACGACCGTTGCAAGCGGTGTTCTCTGCAGTTCTTTCATTGTAGAGAGTATGGCTTTCGTATCGGCTTTCGGCAATGAGAAGAATTTCTTTACCGGGGCTGACAGAAATTCGTCCGGGTCCTTAAGGAATCTCAACGCCGTTCCCGGAGAACCGTTGCTTATCTGGGCTGCGAGAACTGCTTCTTCTTTTTTGGTATCTGTCTTTTCCACAAGCCAGTCCTGGATTGTGCCGGCCGGGATTGCCGAGAACTTGACTAACCGGCAGCGGGAACGGATGGTATCGAACAGTTCGTTCGGCTTGTCGGTAGTGAGAATGAATGTGGTTTGTTTCTGGGGTTCTTCGAGGGTTTTGAGAAGCGCATTGGCCGCTTGAGGGGTCATCTGGTGGGCGTGGAGGAATATGAAGAAACGGTGGGGTGCCATGATCGGCGGTTTTGCCATTTCTTTGCGGACCCAGCGGACGAGTTCAATCGAGATTTTGCGCTTTGGGTCCAGATTTGGTTGAGGTTTGCCAAGTAGGTAATTCTGGGATTCTTCAACCGCAACCTGGAGGACGTTTGCTGTTTCATCCTCAGCCTTGGTTTCGGTGGGGCTTTTCTTTCTTTTGGGAGGGAGTGGAACAATCAATTTGATGTCTGGATGACGCAAGAGCGCAATAGTGCGGCAGGGACGGCATTTTCCGCAGGGCCTGGCAGATTCGGCTTCACAGTTGGCGGCCTGAGCCATTTTAATTGCACAGGTCCGTTTCCCGACACCAATTGGACCGGTAAAGAGCATCGGAGGGAATTGTCCGGCTTTGAGCGTAGCTTCAAGGATTCGGCAGGCCCGCTGTTGTCCGATGATTCCATTGCATAACCTCGAATCTGCCAATTTATTTCTGTGGTGCCAGCCAGTCGAGCGGGTCTACAGGTTTGCCCTGTTTTCTGATTTCGAAGTGGAGGTATTCCTTGGTTTTGCCCAGGGCCGAGCCGGATATCACTTCGGCTCCGACTGTAGTGGTGATTTGTCCGAGGTTGGCATAAAGGGTATAAAAACCGCCGTTGTTGTCCACGATAACCATATTCCCATAGCCCATGAAATGGTCTGCGTAGGCAATCTTGCCTTTGGCGATGGCGAGTGCCATTGTGCCCGGTTTTGTTTTGATGTCTATGCCGCGGTTGTTTGTTTTGGTCTTGTACAGCGGGTGAATTCTGGAACCGAAGCGGGCAAGGATTTTGCCGTGGACAGGCCAAGGAAGGTGACCTTTGTTCATTTCGAGATAATGGTGCTCTCTGGATGCGATTTGCTCCTGACGCTGATGTTCAAGCCGGGTAATGAGTTCCTGGAGTTGCGCCATCGCATTATTGAGTTCCTTTTCCAGTCCTTTTTTTGTGCTGCGTTCGGTGCGGACTTTCTTGAGCAGGGCAGATTCTGACGAGCATGAGTTCTTAAGCATTTTCTGCTTTTTGAGTCGGTCCTGTTTCAGCCGTTCAAGTTCGCTCCGGGCTGCAACCAGCCGGGTTCTTTGTTTGGAGAGCTGGTCCTGGAGGGCTGCAAGCTCTTCTGTGGTATTCTTGTCTGCACGGGCAATCCAGCGCATATAGAGCATTTTGCGCTGAATGTCGGTGACCGCATCCGCAGAAAGCACGGCCTGGATTGGAAGAAGCAGACCGTATTTGTAAATATATACCAGCCGGCGTGCCAGGTCTTGCTTCCTCGCAGCTATCTTTGCAGAGGTCTGTTCAGCCTCACGGGTGACTTTGGCGATTTCACTGGCCCGGCTGTCCAGTTGTGCGTCAAGCTGCCCGATATATTTGCGCGTGACTGCAATTTGTTCCTGAAAGGCCTCAATTCTTACCAGACTTGATTTCTCGTTTTTGTTGAGTTGGTCGATTCGGTCACGGATGTCCCCCAGTTGCTGCTGTGTTTCTTGCAATTCCTGCTGGTGTTCCTTGATTTGCTCGTCCAGTTGGTCAAGACTCAATGTGCCGGAAATGAGGGCAAAGCAGAGCAGAATGTTCACCGGCGGATACGGTTCAGGGCTATTACCGAACCCAGGAATCCCAAAAGGCCGCCAAGGACCAAATCGATTGCCAAAAGAGAGCCGAACGGGAAAATGGGCGCGGGCAGAACAAACGAGATGATGCGGCCGAGTATAAAGACTAGGATGAAAGCAATGATTCCTCCCAGAAATCCCTGGAGTGTCCCTTCGAGTATGAACGGGACTTGCACTGTGGACCGGCTTGCACCGACCAGTTCCATTATCTCGATTTCGCTGCTTCTTGTGACAATTGAGGAATCCACTGTCTGGAAGACAATGAAGATAACAGATAAAGAAACAATCACCAGGATTGCGATGCCGATACCGATTGCGGTGCGGAGAATCTGGTCGAGTTTGGACAGGCTTTCCCGACCAGACCATACTTCGGTTACACCGGGCAACAGACCGACTTTCTTTTCCAGACTTGCCAGTGCAGCTGGTGATGCATAGCCCGGGAGGAGAGATACCCGGATTGATGCGGGTAGGGGATTTGTTCCCAATGCATCTATGACTTCGGCATCCTTGTCCATCTCAGTGCGCAATTCTGCGAGCGCTTCTTCTTTGGTGACGAGGCGGGTGTCTGCGACCCCGGTTACCCGCCTGATTCTGCCCTGGAGTGACTGCGTATCTGCATCGGGTGAGAGAAAGACATTCAGTTGGATGTTTTTGCTGGCAGAGTGAACTACTGCTCCAAGGTTGAATGTCAGGACGAGAAAGATGCTAAGCAGGGTCAGGCATACCGCCTGAACCGACGTGGCAAGGGAAAATGCGGTCCGGTTGCGGTTGATGCTGCGGCCGGTTTCCTGCAGGATATGACTAATCTGCATCTCGGACGATTCTACCTGCATCAAGGGTTATGCAGCGTCTTCTTGAACCCATGGCGATTTCGGCGTCGTGGGTGCACATGATAACTGTTGTGCCCTGATAATTTACATCCTTGAGAATGTTGAGGATGTCTGCCGACCCTTTCGGGTCGATATTTCCGGTTGGCTCGTCAGCAAGCAGCAATTCGGGTTCTTTGACCAGGGCCCGGGCAATGGAGATTTTCTGTTGTTCCCCGCCAGAGAGCTCGTGTGGATAGGCGTCTTTGCGGTGGAGGATTCCAATCTGGGTCATCGTTTCCTGAATCTTGACCGGTATAAGGTCAGATTTCATGCCTATTGAACGGAGAACGAATTCGAGGTTCTCATATGCGGTGCGTTCTGCCAGGAGTTTGAAATCCTGGAATATGACGCCGATGCGCTTGCGCAGTGATGATATATCCTTGCGAGCGATATGGTTTAGGTCGTATCCGAGCGCCCTGATTTCACCGGAGTCCGGCAAATCGGCGCGATAGAGCAAACGCAGTAATGTAGTCTTGCCCGCACCGGTCGCACCAAGGATGAAGACAAAATCTCCTTTTTCTATCTGCATGCTGATATCGGTCAGTGCGGGCCAGGAATGCTGGTATAATTTGGATACACCGGTCAGTTCAACTATTGGGCTGGTGGACTCAAATTCATTCATGCTATTTCAGATACCATTTCGCCAGGAAATAACAGGCCATAAGGCCGTCTTTCACACCTATTTTCTTGCCGGCCCGACGGGCATGGTAACTGATTGGAACCTCCACAAGCCGGGCGTGACAACGCAACAGTTTGGCGGTAATCTCCGGTTCGATTTCAAACCTGTCTGCTGTGAGGTTTAAGCCCTGAAACAGGGTTCGGCGAATGGCCTTGTAACAGGTTTCCATGTCTGTAATATGGCCGTGGAACAGGATGTTGGTAAGAAATGTGAGGAAATAGTTGGCCATTTTGCTCAGGAAGAGGAAATTGCCGGCCCCTCGGAAACGGGAACCATAAACCGCATCAACACGCGGGTTTTTGAAAGGCTCAAGCAATCCGGGATAGTCATTCGGCTCATATTCCATGTCCGCGTCCTGGATAATGACTACATCACCGGTTGCCGTGCTGAGCCCGGTGCGGACAGCGGCACCTTTGCCTCGATTGGTTGAATGGGTCAGTAGTTTGATGCCGGGAATTTTCCGCAGTATCTCTAATGTGCGGTCTGAGGAGAGGTCGTCGATTACGATTATCTCCTTCTCGAGAGGAACCTGTTTGACACGGGTGATAAGCTCGGCCACAGATACTTCTTCATTATATACTGGAATCAGGACGGTAAGTTTCACAATTCAGCAGCACGCTGGTTCCACAACCGGTAGCCACTGGCCATTTTGTCGGGCCGATTCATTGAGTGCATCCAGGGACCGGATGACGGCCAGGCCGAGTCTGGCATCGCTTTGCGGGGTGGTGCGGTTAATACAGCAGGCGACAAAGTCACGGCACTGTCGTGTTAGCGGGAGTTCATTCGGGTCCTGGGCCACGCCAGGTTTTTCTTCCCACAAGACAGAAGAATGCGAACCTGACATACTGAACCTCCGGGTTATCGGGCCGGTTTGCCAGGCGACTTTGCCATAGGCGTGTATCTTTTGGTCAAAGAGTAACTCGAAATCGGCAATGTCCTGGTTCTGTTCTGTAAAACGGGCGCGGGCTGATATCGGGTTGCCGAACATGCTTATTGTCATCGCCAGGTCATGTGGTGCCAGGTCCCAGATAACATTGGTCTGTTTATCAGCAGAACCGAATGATGTTCTGATTGCCGTTACCCGCAGCGGACGGCCGATTCTGCCTCTGGTAACAGCAGTGCGCAGATTGCAGAAACCGGGATGGTAGAGCATTGTATGACCGACTGCAAGTATAAGCCCGCGGCTTTCGGCTAAAGAAACCAGGCTGGCCGCATTGGCACAATCTCTGGTCATAGGTTTTTCTACGAGTGTATCTTTGCCGGCATCGAGGCTTTGACAGGCAAGTGGAAAATGGGTCCTGTCCGGGGTAGCGATGATGACCGCAGACAGAATGCTTTGACTTAACATTTCTGTCAAGTCTGAAAAGGTGGGGACCGCATAGCGGTGTTCAATGTAGCTACGCACGGCCGGGTCAGAATCAGCAACTGCAGCAATTCTGCATTCGGTAATGCGAAGCAGGGTGCTTAAGTAATTTTTGCCCCATCGTCCCGCGCCCACTACGCCGATACCCAAAGGTTCCATCAGTGATGGCCGTTCTTGCGAAACCATTCGATAGTGCGTCCCAATCCATCTTCAAGTGAAACCTGCGGTTTCCAGCCGAGGAGTTTTCTGGCACGCGATATGGCAGGACGACGGCGCTTCGGGTCGTCCTGGGGCAAAGGGAGGAAAGTCAGACGGCTGCTTGAGCCGGTGAGCCTTTTGATTAGTCGGGCGAATTCCAGAATAGTAGATTCTTGAGGATTGCCGAGGTTGACCGGCATTGGGTCAGGGCAGCCGGCAAGCCGAAACAGACCTTCTACCATATCTGAAACATAGCAGAAGCTGCGGGTTTGGTGGCCGGTGCCATAAATGGTAAGGGGTTTGCCATTAAGGGCTTGGTCAATCAGGTTTGGCACAACCCTGCCGTCATCCAGTTTCATCCTCGGGCCATAGGTATTGAAAATCCGCGCAATTCTGGTAGGTATGCCGAAACGGCGATGAAATGCCATCACCAGTGCTTCAGAATAGCGTTTGGCTTCGTCATAAACCGACCTGATTCCTATGGGGTTGACATTGCCCCAATAAGATTCCCGTTGCGGGTGAACCTTCGGGTCGCCGTAAACTTCTGATGTAGAGGCCATGACGAATACGGCCTTCTTTTTTCTTGCCAAGTCGAGAAGATTACGGGTCCCGGCCGCACCTACTTGAAGCGTTTTCAGAGGGTTGGCCAGGTAATCTTTCGGCGATGCCGGGGATGCCAGATTGAAGATGACATCAACCCGTCCTGGTATGGAGGCATGTCTGGAAATGTCGGTGCGGACGAATTCAAATCGCTTACCGGCATTAAATCCACTGATATTGTGCTTTCTGCCTGTTATCAGATTATCAAGGCAGATAACCTGGAAATTCTGCTTCAATAGGAACTCGCACAAATGGGAGCCGATGAATCCTGCCCCGCCTGCAACTATGGCTTTCATCGACCAACTCCGAGGTAAGTGAAACCTTGTTTCTCAATTTCGGTTCGCTTCAGCATATTGCGGCCGTCGCAGATAATCGGCACCCGCATCCTTTTCTTGAGTTTGGTAAGGTCCAATTGTTTGAATTCAGACCATTCGGTCAGAAGCAGTAGAATATCTGCGTCTTCAGCTACATCCTCGGCTTTGCTGCAGAACTCGATGCCCGGGATTATTTTTCTTGCCCGCTCCATTGCCTTCGGGTCATAAGCCCGGACATGGGCGCCTTTGTGCACCAGTTCAGCGATAATGTCGATTGAAGGGGCGAAACGCATGTCATCGGTATCAGGCTTGAAGGAAAGACCGAGAACGCCGATGTTCTTGTTCTGCAGATTCCAGAGGACACTTTGAATCTTTCGGATGAAGCGTAGTTTCATTTCATTATTGATGTTTTCGACCTCTCGGAGCAATTTGAAATCATAGCCGAGTTCTTCGGCGATGTGGATAAAGGCACGCAAGTCTTTCGGGAAGCAGAAACCACCATAGCCGATACCTGCGTCCAGGAAGCTTGGGCCGATACGCTTATCCATTCCCATACCGCAAGTGACCTGGTGAACATCTGCGCCCGATGCTTCGCAAACGACAGCCAGTGCATTGGCAAAGGAAATCTTCATCGCCAGGAATGCATTCGAGGCATGCTTGATGAGTTCGGCCGATGCCGAGTCGGTGATAACGATTGGGGCATTCAGTGGTTTGTAGATTTCTTTCATAAGGTCGCTCGCCCGGTCTGATTCGACACCGATAACGATTCTGTCCGGATTGAGGAAATCGTTCACTGCTGAACCTTCACGCAGGAATTCAGGGTTGGATGCAACATCAAAAGGTGTTCCGGTCCGGTTGTATCTTTCAATTGTGGTTCTTATCCATTTGTGGGTCTGGACCGGGACCGTGGATTTTTCCACGATGAGAAGATATTCCTCCATGCTGGTTGCTATTTCCCGGGCTACATTTTCGACATAAGCCAGGTCTGGTTCACCTTTCCCCCGAGGTGGAGTGCCGACCGCGATGAAGCATACTGTTGAGTTGTGGACTGCGGTTTTGATGTCGGTAGTGAAACTCAACCGGTGTGCAGTTACCATTTCTTTGACTATGTCGTGAAGTCCAGGTTCATAAATCGGCATTTTGCCCGAGTTGAGCGTTTCGATTTTATTGCTGTCGTTATCCACGCAGATGACTTCATGACCGATTTTGGCAAAGCAAGCCCCTGTTGTTAACCCAACATAACCAGTGCCAATCATCGCGATTTTCATGCGTCCACTATACCGATGCCCATGGATAAGTCAAGGATAGGCTAAGCTTTTTTACCTTTCGGTGTCTTTCTGAGCCAAGTGCTGGAGCTTGGCAAGCAAGTTCAGCGCTTCCACGGGTGACATATCGTCGATTTTAGCTTCACACAGTTTGGAAAGGACAGGATGCGAAGACGGGCGGTCAGCCGCAAGAAGCTGTTCTGAAGAAAGCAATAGATTAGTCAGATTTGTCTGTTTGTCTTTTTCAAAATCAGCCAGGACTTGACGGGCCCGTTCAATAACAGACAAAGGCAGGCCTGCCAAACGGGCAACTGCGATACCGTAGCTTTTGCTTGCCGGCCCGGGTTTGAGCTTGCGCAGGAACAGAACATGGTCATGGTTTTCCTTAACCGAGAAATTGTAGTTGTGAACTCTGAGAAGGAGCAGTGCGATATCAGTGAGTTTATGATAGTGGGTGGCAAAGAGTGTGCGGGGCCGTCTTTTCTTTGGTCCATGCAGGTATTCGACTGTTGCCCAGGCAATTGCCAGACCGTCGTTTGTGGCGGTCCCGCGACCGACTTCATCGAGAATCACCAGACTTCTGGACGTCGCATTGTTGAGGATATTTGCGGTTTCGGTCATTTCCGCCAAGAAGGTAGAAACACCTTGGGTAACATCGTCGGTTGCACCAATCCTGGTGAAGATTTTGTCAACGACTCCGATGCGGGCTTTTTCCACGGGCACGAAAGAGCCGATTTGGGCCATTATCGTTATCAGTGCAACCTGGCGGAGATATGTAGATTTTCCTGCCATGTTCGGACCGGTGATGATGAGAATCTGTTGGTCTTCGGTGTCGAGATTGGTGGCATTGGGTATAAAAGGGCGGTCGAGTGTCGTTTCCGCTACCGGGTGCCGGCCTTTAGTGATTTCGATGATTTCGGAATTGTCCACTTTTGGCCGGGTATACCGGTTCTCGCACGTCACCTGGGCAAAGCTTGAGAGCACATCCAGTTCGGCAAGGATACCGGACAGTTTGATTACGCGTCCGACCTGCTTTCCTACCCGTTGCCGAAGTTCTGTAAAAAGCTCATACTCCAAGGTATTGATGCGTTCTTCGGCATTGATAACCTTGGTTTCATATTCCTTGAGTTCAGGAGTTATGAAGCGCTCGGCATTGGTAAGGGTCTGCTTGCGGAGGTAGTTTTTGGGCACCTGTTTCAGGTATGACTTTGTGACTTCAATGTAATAGCCGAACACGGAGTTGAAGCCGACACGGAGATTGGGGATTGCGGTGCGTTGCCGTTCTTTTTCCTGGAGTCCTGCGATATACTGTTTTACGTTCCTTGAAAGATTACGCAGCTTATCCAGTTCCGGGTGATGACCCGGCCGGATAAGTCCGCCTTCGGTAAGCGTAACAGGAGGGTCAGGAGTGAGGGTTTCTTCAATGTCGGCAACCAGTTCTGAGAAGTCCTCGATGCCCGAATGGAAATAGGTCAGGCGGGCAGCATGACAGCGAGCCATGATTTGTTTGATGTCGGGCGCAACTTTCAGCCAGTTCTTGAGCGCAACCAGCTCGCGTGGGTTTGCCCTTTCCAGTGCAATGCGTGAACTCACTCGTTCTAAGTCTCCTGTTTTCTTAAGCAGTCCCTGGATTTCTGCAACTGGCGAATCTGTGCTGGCAAGTTCTTCAACTGCATCCTGACGCTCGGTGATAATATCTGTGTCCAGTAGAGGGGCTAGGACCCAGCGACGCAGCATTCTGGTTCCGGCCGATGTGCGGGTGCGGTCAAGAACCGATAAGAGGGTTCCGGTCTTGCGCGCACCAGGTATGGGATGGAGTCTTTGGACTAACTCGAGGTTCCGGCGTGAAATCCTGTCTACCAGAAGATGGTTTGCAGTGTTGTAAGGTGAAATCTTGCGGATATGGGGAAGCGCACTTTTCTGCGTCTGCTCAAGATAATAAAGGACCGCTCCGGCCGCGCAGATGCCTTCGGTGAGTTCAGCTATTCCGAAACCTTCAAGGGTTGCGACACCAAAATGAGAAGTCAGTTTGTCAAAGGCAAAGTCTTCGGTGAAATAGTAGTCATCGATACGGGTGATTTCAGAAACCGGGAGCCGGGTGTTTTCCGATTTCCATGACTGGGGGACCAGGACTTCTCTCGGCTCGATTTTCTGCATTTCTTCGCCCAGGGTTCGGGTGTTTGTTTCAGCCGCCCTGAATTCGCCGGTCGACACATCGGCAAAGGCAATCCCGCATGTCTCACCTGCCGGTGAAATCGCCATGAGGTAATTATTGCGTGTTTCATCCAGCAGGCCGGGTCTGGTCAAAGTGCCCGGTGTGACGATTTCTACTACCTCCCGGCGCACAACCGGTTTGTCCCGAGACGGTTGGTCCAACTGGTCGCAGATGGCGACTTTGAAACCTTGAGCAACCAGGCGTCCTACATAGGTATCGAGTGACTTGGCCGGAACACCGGCGAGAGGAACTCTGTTGTCAGGGCCATGCGGTCGTGAAGTCAATGCTAGGCCGAGCGCCTTTGAGCCGACTTCAGCGTCTTCATAGAACATCTCATAGAAGTCGCCTACGCGGAAGAGAAGAATTGCTCCTTTGTGCTTCTCTTTGATACGATGATACTGGGTAAGAAGAGGGGTCAACTTTCCAGACATAGTGTCAGGTCATTCTAACCAGGCATGGCATTTCTGACAACTGAATGAAGGTTCCTCCTGGATTGTGCCGCAGTTCTTGCATTTGAGCCTTTCAGACTGAAGCTGGTTAATTATCTGGGAAAGCAGCTGGCCGGCACGGTCGGGGTTTCCTTTATGCAGTTGCAAGGATGCAAGTGTGGTCCGGCACAGAAGCTTTCCGTTGTTCGCACAGAATCTCTCCAGCAATCGGATTGCCGCCGGCAGGTTTTCTTTCTTCTGATAAATGAGTGCCAAGGCTACTGTTAGACCTTCATCACCAGGAATCTTCTGGAGCAGCCGTTCGTAAGCCTGGCTTACCTCTTCGTACCGTCCGAGTTCATAATATGCGCTTTCGAGTCGGTGGCGGACGAGAAAGTTTTTCTCCGGTGCCAGGTTGATGATTTCGTGCCAGTTACGGATAGCAGCTTCAGTATCGTCATGGGCCAACTGGTAATCTCCCAGGTAAAGCCGGGCAGCGATGGACTTATGGTCAAGACGCAATGCTTCGTTGAAATAGACAAGGGCCGATTCTGGGTCAGTTCTGGCATACGCGCGACCGAATTCTGCCAGCATGAGGGCAACCCAGGCGCGGTCGTGCGGATTCCGACTCAGTTTCTTGAGCAGGCTTTCACATTTCTCCCGGGAACCGGTTTCAAGATAGAGGCGGAACAGATTTTCGCAGTCGGTTTTATTGCATTTGTCAGTCCGGGTGAGTTCTTCCAGTATTGAGATTGCCTTGAGTTTCCTATCGGTCAGAAGATAATCCCGGACCAGGGCCTGGTAAACCTTCCTTTCGTCTTCTGGTCGGAGATTACGACGCAGGGTCAGGGTTTCGTGGACTTTCAGCCCGCGTTCGATATCGCCCTGCCCGATGAAGATATTGCCAAGCCTTATATAGGCGTCGATATTGTCCGGGTTTGCTTTGACCGCCTGCTTAAGTTTGACTACTGCGTCTTTCGGGTTGCCATCGAGCAGGAACTGAATTCCTTCAACATAAGCCGGGGCAGTAGTTTGCTTGCGGCGCAACAAGTCGCGCACCAGCGGGTACAGGGCCACGACAGTCAGGACAAGAATAATAATAACAAGGATAGTCATGATTCGTCCTCTTGATTTTCGGCTTCGGTATCCTGGGGCATCGGTTCAAGCGAGGCGTTGCGGAATGACCGGAGCTCTTCGGTGATGGCATTGATTTCCCGATGCTGCCTGCGGATTCTGGCATGGAGCTGGATTTCTGATACGAGCATGAAAACACCCACGCAAATCGCGCCGAAGGCAAATGCATAAAGCATGACAAATGCCACCCGGACATGTTCATAGTAGGTGCCGAATACATTGACTGAGGTAGTTACTTCGATATTCGTCAAGGCGAGCACCAGAAGCAGAATGAAAATAATCAGCGTCAGGATAATGCGGAATATGTCCATAAGCCCTCCTTATTGAAACAGAGCGACGGCTGCCTGAACTTCGGCAACCGGGGTCCATCCTTTGATTCTGGTTATTTGGCAGGTAACCGTTTCACCAACACTTAACGGGCTGTGAACGATAACTGCCTTGTTATTGCGGGTTCTTCCGAGCATGCCCGAGCCCCGGGCATGGGATTCTATGAGTAATTCAAAAGTTCGGTTCAGCATTTCTCTCGTGCGTTCCCGGGTAATGCGATTCTGGGCGTCTATAAGCCGGGTAAGACGCTGGCCCGCTTCTGCTTCCGAGACTTTTGGCGCAAACTGGACAGCCGCGGTGCCGGGTCTGACCGAATACCTGAACATATAGGCAAAATCAAAACGGACTGTTTTTATGACTTCGAGCGT
>DFBN01000016.1 GCA_002366635.1 Caldifarciminota bacterium UBA3079
GAACGAATCCATGCCTCGGAAAAACATTCGGTATAAGTGAAATCCCCGGTCAGGCAGGCAAAAGTCTGCACATAAGGGACCATATCTACATTGGTCAGTGCATGCACATCATCGACAGAAAAATCCGGGTTCGGGTCGGCCCAGCAATCCCTGCTACCGTGACCAGAATATGTAACCCAGGAACGTCCACCATTCAGCGCAGTAGTTATCGGAGTCCCGCTGCCATAATAAAGCCAGAGGGAATCGCACTCAACACCTAATAGCCGAATCTTCTCCATCGCATAGCTGTGTGTAGCCTCGGCTATCTGATGGTGGCCACCGTCGGCAGAAGCGATGAAATACTGTTTCTTGAGCCAATTCGTGTCGCTGCTCCAGGTATTCTGCTCATAAGTTACAATTTTATCAACCAGGCTGTCCAACTGGGCCGAATTGGCAACTGATGCGCGGCTCACATCAATATCAGGAAAATAATCACTACCTTCTACCATCCCGAAGTTCAAATCGGTCGGCGGACTCCCCTGTCCCTGACCGGTGAAATAGCCGATTCGGTCCACATCGCCGACAAGCAGCACAAAGCTCGGAGGAATCGGCCAGTTGTCATAAGCATCCTGGATATAACTCTTGACAGCAGTAGCCGAGCCCCCGCCCACTTGACTCAAAGTCCGCACAAAAACATGAAAACCTTTACGCCGTCGCCACTCGGCCAAAGGTGTCAGATTCTGCTGCCATTCATCCGGGGTTATAACAAGATAACCCACAGGAAGGTCGGGCCCCGGACCGAAATTGAATTCACCACTGTTCATCACTACGCCATCCAACCGGCCTGCAAATACAGGGGAATCGTAACGCCGATGATGTCGCATGGTCTGTTCCCTCTCGGCATTTGTCCAACGCACTGCCACTGTCATATGACTGGCAACGAGTGCAACATGCTGAACCGGATTGTAACTCACCGGCCGGATTTCTATCAAGGCCAGCCGGTGACCGCGCATCACCGCTGTTTCGACAACTCTGGCACCCGGTTCGGGCAGGAACTCATTTCTGGCATAGGCCTTCTCATCACGAATGAATCCTGGCACATCTCCGCTTTTGGGTATCGGATACTGGTGTGGATAATACGGCAGTTCTAATTCATACCGCTTCACATCCCAAGGCTTTGCCGCTACTTCAACCAATGCACCATAAGGAATTTCTACCAACCGCCGATAAACCGGTAGTTGCGGCTTGCCTATTTCATTCATAGAACCGGCTCGACTCAGCAGGAGCACCGAATACCCCATATTATCGGCTGCCATTACCTTGGATACTTCTACTTTTCTCAAATCCAGATGAATAGTAAGACCATCGTGCTGGCCTTCCCAGGTAACAGGACCCGAGGCAAAGACTGCTGCCGCCAAGCTGATTATTGTCAGAACAATACGCATCACAGAACCTCCCATCATCTCATTGGCATTCTACTCGGCCAAACATCCAAGTAAGCCTGACGATTATCTGAATTGCCATTTCCCTCAAATTCTCGCCATGTCTCCTATACATTATACATTTTATACATCCGTATGTCAATGTAACTGCATCAGAACCGCTTTCCTCACTTGACACCCAGAACCGGCAGGTTATCCTCACAATCTTGTGGTTAGAGTTTGCGTCCTGTTTGCGGCCGGCACCAATTGTGACCGAGAAACCGTGTGCGCATTCAAACAGGCAGGTGCGGCTGCAGAAAAAGTCCATATCAATCAGCTCAAGACCCGCGAGCGTTTCCTGTCCGATTATCAGATACTTGTCATACCAGGCGGCTTCTCATACGGCGACTATATCAGCTCGGGCAAAATCCTTGCCAATGAATTGACGCACAATCTGAAACAGGATTTGGTTCGGTTTCACGCCAACGGCAAGCTGGTCCTGGGCATTTGTAACGGATTCCAGGTACTGATAAAAGCCGGTCTCTTGCCGGCCTTCGACTGGCTCTTTGAAACCCAGACCGTCACCCTGGATACGAACGATTCAGGCCGCTTCGAAGACCGTTGGGTGCATTTGAGAACCAATCCTTCTTGTATCTTTACCCGCGGCCTTGATGAAATCTGCGAACTGCCGGTTGCCCATGCCGAGGGAAAATTCATTCCGAAAGACCAAAAAATACTGAATCGGCTCAAAGAGCACAATCAGATTGTCTTCCGTTATGTAACCGGAGACGGCGAACCGGCCGATTACCCGGACAACCCGAATGGCTCGGTCGATAGAATTGCCGGTATATGTGACCCTTCAGGACGAATCCTCGGGATGATGCCCCACCCGGAGAGATTTGTGAGAACACAGCAGCATCCACGCTGGCATCGGGAACGGTTGACAAAGCCTGCCGGTATTGTCATATTTGAGAATGCGGTCAACTATATCAAAGAAAATCTCTAACAGAAACACCCGGATTACTGAGCATCCAATCCTCAGATTCGAGCGTAAAAAAAAGGTCAGGTTCTTCTTCGAAGGCAAGCCGCTTTATGGATACGAAACCGAAACGATTGCCGCGGCACTTGTTGCCAACGGTATCAGGGTTTTCCGCCATACTGACAAACTTCACCGGCCACGAGGATTCTTCTGTGCGGTCGGGAAATGCTCCTCCTGCTTGATGATAGTGGACGGCAAGCCGAACACAATGGTCTGCATGGAGCCACTGCGGCCCGGCGTCAAAGTAAAACGGCAGGAAGGTCGTGGAAAACTATGAAAACCACAGAAATTGCGGTTATCGGTGGCGGCCCGGCCGGCCTTTCCGCCGCGATTGTCGCTTCCAGGCTCGGTGCGCAAG
This sequence comes from Caldifarciminota bacterium UBA3079, assembly GCA_002366635.1. GTDB lineage: Bacteria > Hydrothermota > Tepidihabitantia > Tepidihabitantales > Tepidihabitantaceae > UBA3079. The sequence continues at coordinate 2,798 of DFBN01000016.1, forward strand.
TAACCCTTATTGATGACAATCAACGACCGGGCGGCCAGCTCATCAAGCAGACCCATAAATTCTTCGGCGACAAAACCCATTACTGCGGCACGCGGGGCATTGACATTGCTGCTATCCTTGCAAATGAACTCAAATTGACAACAACCGAAGTCGTTTCCGGCACATCGGTAATCGGTTTCTACCCGGGTAGTGTGCTTGCTTTGGCTGACCGGAAGCGATTCTTCAAACTTTCCTGCAAAAGCCTTATAGTGGCCACCGGTGCTGCGGAAAACAACCTGCTTTTCCCGAACAACGACCTGCCCGGAGTTTACGGGGCCGGTGCGGTTCAGACCCTGGTGAATGTCTATGGAGTCCGGCCCGGTAAGCGGGTTTTGATGGTCGGCTCTGGCAATATCGGGCTCATCGTTTCATACCAGCTTATCCAGGCAGGAATCCGGGTAGTAGCGGTTGTTGAAGCCTTGCCAAGAATCGGTGGCTACAATGTGCATGCAGCCAAACTCGCCAGACTCGGCATCCCGATTCTGACATCACATACCATCAAGTCTGCAATCGGCAGGGAATATGTTACCGGTGCAATAGTCTGCAAACTTGACAGGAAGTTCCATCCGGTCAAGAACAGTGAACATCGGGTCAAAGTGGATATCATCTGCCTTGCGGTCGGTCTCACACCTCTGACCGAAATTCTCTGGCAGGCAGGGTGTCATATGGTTTACATCCCGGAACTCGGCGGACATGTCGCCTGGCATAATGAAACAATGCAAACTAACCAGAAAAATATCTATGTAGCCGGCGATGTTTCTGGAATCGAAGAGGCATCCACTGCAATGCTTGAAGGCCGCTTGGCCGGTGCCAGTGCGTTTGAGTATTTGCGCGGCAAAAGCAAAGAGTCCAGAATGATAATCAATGAGACCCGAACCGAACTTCGTGCCATTCGTCAAGGACCTTTCAGCCGGCGGGTCGTCCGCGGCAAGAAGAAACTGGCAAAAAGCCTCTTGTGAAAGCGAAACCTGCGGGCAAACTGAGAAAACGGATTCCGTGGCTCATCCTGATTCTGGCAATTGGCATATTCATCTGGCACTCCTCTTCGACTGCTTTCCTCCAGGATGATTCCTACATAACCTATCGTTACGCCCGCAATATCGTCAGGGGTCAGGGCCCGGTTTTCAATCCGAATGAACGGGTCGAAGGTTACACCAATTTCCTCTGGATGATGTTCATAGCAACCTTTGGCATTCTCGGCCTTCCATTCTCCGCGATTATCCCGCTTTCCCAGATAATCGGTGTGATCTGCGGTATCGGAGTCATGGTGCTTTTCTTCCTCCTCGTGCGACGCCATACATGCGGTCCACCGAGCCTCGCTTCTCTTGCTGTCTTGATTCTGGCTTTCAATGGTGCCTTTGCATACTGGTGTGTCAGCGGCATGGAAACCGGGCTTTTTACCCTGTTCCTTGCAGCCGCCTTTTTCACATACCTTACCAGAAGCACATCCCGTAATCTACTACTTACATCGTCTTTGCTCGGGCTTTCAGCCCTGACCCGTCCCGAAGGCGCGCTGTTCATGGCGATTTTTGCCCTGCATTTCATCATCCGTTCCATCGATAAATCTTATCCTTTTATGAAAAGCCTGAAACGATTCGGGCTTCTGGTCCTGCCATTTATTTTGCTCGTTGCTCCGCTTTATATCTGGCGTCTGAATTATTACGGCTATCTGTTTCCGAATACATTTTATGCCAAAACCGGGATTTCGATTTCTTACATTAAGACCGGACTTCAATACCTGGCAAATTTCTACAAGGCTTATGGTCTATGGGGTATTGCATTCATTGTTCCGCTCATCCTTGCCATTATTCGAAAACGCCTATCTCCTGCATCTCCCCTCTTCCTTGCTGTTCTTATCCTGGCTGTCCAGGCACTGTATGTGGTGTCGGTCGGCGGCGATGTCTTAAGAATCTACCGGTTCTTCGTGCCGGTCCTGATTATGTTTTACTTTCTCTTTACCGAAGGAATCTGGCTCCTGCCTGTCGGCAGGCCGGTCCAGACACTCTTGATGCTTGCCATTATGCCTTTGACATTCTGGGGTATATTAGCCCAACCACGGTCGGTTCGTGCCGACATCATCCGCAACCAGGCCCTGGAAAACGGGCTTGTGGCCAAAATGAGCACCACGGGCCGCTGGCTTAACCAGCATCTCAATAAAGATGACTGGTTTGCATGCACCACAATCGGTGCGGTTTCCTATTTCTCTGACCGTAATATGATTGATATGCTCGGGCTCACCGACGCTGTCATCGCCCACAATCCCGAGAATATCCTGAGCTCCAGGTGGCACTGGAAGGAACGCAACTACAACACCCGCCATGTGCTGGAGCGCAACCCGGCCTATATCTATTTCTCTACCGGGGTCAAACCCAGCGCTGAGGCAGAAAGGGCACTTTTCCTGAGACCCAGATTCAGACTCGGATATTTCGCCTGCCCGATTACCATGCAGCAGGGAAACCGGCTTTATTCTGAAATCATATACAAAGCCAAACCCGGTGCCGACACACTGCCGACCGAACCGGTGGCCCGGCCTTCAGGTTTCATCAATGACTACCTGGACGGCATCAACTTCCTGCGTCTGGGTCCGGATACCGCTATCGCCTGCTTCCGCCGCACAGCAGAAAAATCACCCCGGGATTTCGCCTATCCTTACGAATGGCTCGGCAGAATCTATCTTGATGCGGGGAAAACCGACATTGCAATCGGATACTTCCAGGACGCCCTGACCAGAAACGACTGGTGTATTACCAGCCATACCAGTCTTGCCAGCATATATATCAAGCGCGGAGAATTGGGAAAAGCGGCTTATCACTTACGAAAAGTAAACCTGTATGCACCGGACTACTATGCCGGCTATGTTAATCTGGCCGCAACAGCGGCCCGCTTGAACAACTATGCCGAAGCCGAAACCGTTACGACTCAAGCCATCAACAGGTTTCCAAAAATACCTGGCCTCAGACTCAGACTCGCATATGTGCTGATGCAAAGCGGGAAATTAGACAAAGCCGAAGCGGTCCTGCACGAATTCCTCATCCGAAACCCGCAAGAACGCAACGCCTTGGGTATGCTTAAAGAAATTCACCAGCGCCGAGCGCATCTTGGCAGGAATCCTAAAACTTCAAATAAAGGACAATGACGACACTCGCCAGCCAGAGCAGGATATCGACAATCAAAGGCATATCCGAAATAAGCACCTTTTCCGGTGCGCCACCCAAATCCCGCCGGTACACAAGATAAAGATAACGATAGATTCCGTAAAGAACAAAAGGGAATGTCAGAATAAGATTATGGGAACCGAACTTCTTGACCGTCTCGGGTGCAATCGTATAAAGGCAATAAGCAACAACCGTGGCCGATGTAGCGACCGCTATCATCTGGTCAAGCAAACGCTCGGTGTATTTACCAAGAACACTCCGGTGTGAAATCCCTCCGCCCTCAAGAAACATCAGCTCATGCCTGCGCTTTGCCACAGCCAGGAATACCGCCAGAAGAATAGTGCAGATAAAGAGCCAGGGTGAAATCTCTACATGAATGACAAATGTGCCCGAAATCGCACGCAGCGCAAACCCTGCAGCTACAATCATCACATCCAGCACTACGACCTGCTTCAGCCGTAAAGAATATGCAAGCTGCATAACGAAGTATGTAGCGCCGACAAGAGCAAACCGCCAGTTCAGAAACCAGCCGCCGACCATTCCACCCCCGACAAAAACAACTGCCGCGGCAATAGCCGGACCCTGTTTCAACCGGCCCGATGCTATCGGTCTGAACCGCTTCTGTGGATGACGCTGGTCATTCTCCCGGTCCACCAGATCATTGATGATATAAACCGCACCTGACAGGAAGCAGAATATAACAAATGCAGCCACCGACCGCATGACATTCGTAGGTTCCAGCAGGTTCTTGGAAAAGATAAGTGCGGCAAAAACCAGAAGGTTCTTCACCCACTGCTTGGGCCGCATACTCTGAATGATTGCTTTGACCATTACCTCAAACTTCTACCGGAAACGGCTCAAATGTCAACTTCTGTCGGTGCATGGATAAAACCGTTTGACATATTCTCAAATAGACCTATATTCATTCATATAAAGTGAGGAGATGTAATGAAAGCTTTTGGAGTATCCGCCCTGATGGTGCCAGGACTCCTTCTGGCCGCATTGAATTTCAGCAACCCGGTGATGTGCTCCGACCAGACCAGTGAATGGTGGAGCGCAGGTAACGGCTGCATCGGTGCAAACAGCGAACTATATGAAGCCTGGAACCACACCGGCTTGGGCAGCGGTGATGGCGGCATCTACTTCGCCGCATCCTATGATACGAACCAGACCTGGTCCAGTGACATCACGGTCCACTACTGGGACCCTACCTGGATTCACGCCGAGTACAAAAGCCCGAAACTGGCCGCAACCGGGGATACAGTTTACTGTATTTACTGGGTAAGACCCGAACACGCCTCCCTTACTTATTACTTGTATTGCTCCAGGTCTGACGACCATGGTGCAACCTGGAACATCTTCGATATATCGATAACCGGCTCGCCCGGCACGACGCGGGGGCATAATTTCGCAATCGGCCCGGACAGAGCAGTCAACCTGGTGTTCGCTACCGCACCGAGCATCTACGTGAAGAGCAAACCATACTTCTGCCGCTCTACTAACGGCGGGGTAACCTTTTCCACCCCGATTCTCTTGCCGTGCGACACCACCAATGTCATTGCAACCAATCCGAGTATTGCAGTCGCTGATGACGGCACTATATTCGTGGTCGCCAGCTACAGCAGAATACAGGACGGCTTGGACCTCTACCTGGCCGTCTCACACGACAATGGGGCAACATTCGATACCACAAATCTCACCCCGGTTCTCGGCAGCGGCTACTACCCGATACTCCGTGTCGGCACCAATAACCGCCTGTACCTTTGCTACGAGACCGAGGATGACCAGATTAAGTTCACTTTTTCCACTGACCAGGGTGTTACTTGGCAGACTCCGTTCCAGATTGTCGGCGACAATTTCGGATGGACATTTGCGGCCAGGGACGACCGGCTCCTTGCGGTATGGAACGACGGTTCGAGCTGGCGACTATACCAGCGCAACTCGGCCGACGCCGGCGCAACCTGGTCCGAACCGGGCCGGGTGTGGCCGACCGCCCCGTTTCCCAGCGACTGGCTGCAACTATCCGGTGACATCCGCAACGACTTGGCAATTATCTCGATGCATCCTGAACCTGGCAATGTTGAAGCCCAATACTGCTCCCATGCCAAATGGCTTAGCGGCATCACCGGGCCGAAATCCGCACCACTCAGAACCAGGGCTTCGCT
>DFBN01000003.1:0-4174 GCA_002366635.1 Caldifarciminota bacterium UBA3079
CGCCGGAAACCTCTCAGCAATCGGAGTGCCCGATTCAATAATCTTCACGGCTACACATCCCGAACCCGGTGCTTGGCGTGGAATCGAGTTTGAGGCTCGCACCGGTCCTTCCACTACCCTTGACCACTGCCGTGTTCTTTACGCGGGCCGCGAAGGTCTGGGAATTCTTTACATCAATACCTGTGCCCCGACAGTCAGCAACAACGAAATCGCCTATTCTCCAAATTGCTGCATCTTTCTTATGGATTCCCCCCTGGACCCTGATTCATTACGCGAATTTAACTGGCTGCACGACTGGAACGACGAGGAATACGACGATATCGAAGAAGAAGGCGATTATTAAAGCCGGCCCAGAATGTCCTCATAGTCGCCGATGAGGTCGTTTTCGATAAGCTGGATAGCGTTTATAACCATGCCGAGCTTGCGCTGGTCCTGGAGGCGGCCAATCCGTGCGCTGCTCCTTGTTATTCCATAGAATTTGCCGATGATCGCCTGGTTGTCTGCAAGCGCTTCGTTAATGACATCTGCCTGGTTTGGTAATGCCAGCTTCATCCCTTCAAGAAATCGCTGCGCACTTTGCTTGTGGGCAAGGGCTGTATAGATGAGCCGGTCAAAACATACCTGACTTTCTTTGACCCCACAGACTGGACAGAAAGGGAGGGTATCAAGGCTCGTTATCAGAAGGTTATAAGCATCCATGCCGGATTTCCAGCCCGTGTCTGAATACACCTGGTTCAGCTCAAGCGCCTGCTTGAGCACCCTTCCTAATAGCTTGGCCGGTTCTTGCCAGGAACCGGCGGGTTTCGTCACGAATATTTCTTTAACCGGCCCGAGCAAAGGCATCTCCTCGGCCGAATCCATGCTGTACCCGTAAATAATAGAATCTTTTGGAGAGTAACGGGTGGCCACGCCCCAGAATCCCGACCGGTGACCGGGCCAGCCGCCATGAACCAGCACAATCCGACCAGAATCCCGATTCCGCATGATGGCTTTCACATGCTTTCCGGTCCCATCATTGATAATCTTTCGGAATGAAAGCCCGGCGACATGCCCCAGCGACTCAAGATAATCCCCGGACTTGCCACCAGACCAGAAACCCCGGCATTCATCCGCTTTTGCAGTAAAAGTAAATGACTCACCCGAGAGTGCGGCCAGCCAGTCATAGTCGGTAAAGAGCCCGAAGTGGCGCATGATGTCTTCAAGTGCCAAAGCAAGACTACTCGGATACTTCGCCACCACCGGCATACCGCCAAGCGGACCCGGCTGAACCGAAAACTCAAGCTCTTTCTCCCCGCGTAGCACAACTAGAGGGATTTTACCCTCGCTGCCCAAAGCAAGGGCCTGAGCTTTGCGAACATCGTCATTGGTTTCGACCGGTCGACCGTTATAAGACAACAGTAAATCTCCGGGCTTGAGCCCGATTCTTTCGCCTTGACTCCGAGGCAGAACCTGCCAGATTTCAGGTCGGGCAACCCGTTTATATACCTCGCCCAACTTGCTGACAGGCCTTTTTTTACATCCGGCTATCGCCAAAAAGGCGACAAAAGAAAACAACAAGAATCTCTTCATAGACATCCTGTTTACAAGTTGCTTGGCTTGACTGCCACGACCGGCTCGCCAAGGCTGGCAGGCGCATCCAGCCTCACAGCGACATCGGCCAGCCCCTGCAGCACATTCTTGACCTGTTCGTCCGACAAGCCGCTCTCCTTGATGCGCGGCCACATTGTGCGCGCCAGGGTTGCGGCAGAAAAGCTTATACGGACATTAACAAATCCGACTTCCTCCAGCGTTTCTTTCATCGTGACGCTTGTGAAGTGCTCAAGCTCGTACCAGCTTGACTTGGTGATTGCGGCCTGGTTCCGTTCCAGAAACTGAAGCCCGACCTCGGGATTCAGAGACGGGTTCGGCCCGATACGCTCAATCAGGTCGGCGAGTTTCTTGAAAGCCTTGTTGGTCTCAGGTTCATTCGAGAGTTTCACAAGATAGTTCCGTTCCCATGGCGGCCGGTGATGCTGCAGAACATAATGATAACCAAGCGATTCCTCGGTCTCGGTCAAGAATACCCGCTCGGTCACACCCTTTTCCTGCTGGCTAAAGCACTCGAACTCAACCCGGAACTTCCCCCCGGGCTTCAGGACACGGAAAACCTCGCGCAATACCTGGAAAGGGTCTGCGCATTGCTCAATCGAACTCGCCGCCACCACGCCGTCAAAGCTGTTGTCCTTGAAATCCAGTTCCATAGCCGACAACTTCTTGACGGTTACATTGGTAATCCCGAGCTTCTCAGCATTGGCCTGGCATCCATCAACTCTTTTCTGCGAAGGGTCAATGCCGGTGACTGACTTGAAGAACGGGGCAATCCGCAAGAGAGGCCAGCCGTCGCCCGGCCCGATATCCAGGACAGTTGCGGCTCCGGCCAGATGGGCAACGAAATCCCTTATCCGGGCCTCATCATAAAAGTGCTTTTCATCCTGGAAATCCTGCTCGACATCAATCACCGGCAGCTTGCCCGCTGCTTGCTGGCCCATCCGGTCATAAGTCTGAGAGGCGCTGTTAGATTCCTCAGGCTTTGTCTCATTAACTATCCAGGTTTCAAGAACAGTATACTTTTTCGCCATGTTAATGGCATGATACCTTGAACCCACGCCAAGTCAACAGAATAGCACCACTAAAATCAGAGGAAGGTTATTATCTGGAGCTCAAAGTTCGTACCGCACCAACCGGTCGCATTTGGATAACCGCACCCCGGGAATCACTTCTAACCATTCAGCCTTTGGTTGTTCCCCTCTGGCCCAGGCCAGAAGCGCGGCTGGTATATCTGCACCTGCTGCGTGGGAAAAGGGGTACCCGCCCCCGAATCTTGGGTTGAGCTCCACTACATTCAGCTCCGCATCATTGGCAAAAACATCGCAGTCTAGGTTGCCGACATGCCCAAGCCGGCGGCCTATTTCCGCACCCAACATGGAAAGTTCACGGTTATCAACCGTCTCGGCGATGTCGGTTTCGCCGGCGCGCATCGCCAGCTTGCGCTTCACGAACACCGCAACATTGTGACCCTCGAGATCGTTCACTACATCCAGGCCGTATTCCTGGCCTTTGGCAAACTCCTGGACGATGACGCACCTGTCCGGGTCAGCACTGCCGGCCCCGGCAAGCACACTCCTGAAGACCCGCCTCTGCACAAGCTGGTATGAGAGCACCAGCTCCCTACGGTCGTGCGGATATTCAACTCCGATGGACCCGCTGCCCCACCTCGGCTTCACCACGACGGGAAAACTCAACTGTCCCCGGTCAATCAGTTGCAGCGCATCACCCAGCTCGCAGAAAGTTGCCGGGGCCCGCAATCCCCAGCTCCTGATACGTTCAACCGTTGCCAGCTTGTCGAAGCAGACATCAATGACTTCGGGTTCGGAAACAACAACCACAGTCCCTACCTTCCTGAAAAGGTCTTTCTCCCTGGCCAGCACCGGCAACTCCATATCGTTCAGCGGAATCAGCAACCCTACCTTTATGTCGTGCGGCGCAAAGCTCCAGAGAATGTTCTCCTCGGTACGCAGCTTGCCCATGTTCAGCCGGTTCGAATAGATGTATTCCACCTTACCCATATCTCCGGCCGTAATCATCTCTTGCAGTTTGATGACCGCGGGATGATATCTGAGAATATGACCAACCATCAGAATCCGTTCTTTGGTTTCGGCCAGCTTTACCAGGGCAACGCCTTCTTTGACAGTCAGCGCAAGGGGTTTCTCTACAAATACATCCCTGCCTGTTTCCAATACCAATCGGCACAACTCAAAATGGGTCACAGCCGGCGTGGCGATAACCACTGAGTCCACTACTGTATCCATGAGCACTGCCTGTAGATTGTCATATTTTGCTACTTCTGCACTGAGACCGAGACCCTGAAACCTGGTAGGGTCTGAATCACAGACCGCATGCAATACTCCAAGCTTATGGAACACGCGGACCAGATTCTTTCCCCAGTATCCGGTCCCCACAACTGCTACATGACGCTTCATCCCTTTCTCCTTCCCATCGAACTCACAATCCGGATTCTTGTCATCAAACAACTTGCGATGCTTCCTCCTTTAGTAAGGGCATGCCATGCCCCTACTTCCATTTTTACCGCATCGCAATACTCAAATTGTCCGTCATGGCAATCAGCAATCCCTCC
>DFBN01000003.1:4303-7179 GCA_002366635.1 Caldifarciminota bacterium UBA3079
ATTCGGAAATAAGACCGGGAAGGATTTCCGGGATGGATTCGGGAATACAATCCGGGTCAGTTGTGCCTTTACATCCAGCTATTGAACCCGGAGAAGTTCCAGGAAGTATTACTCGAGAAATATCTCCGAGCATTCCGGGATTAGTATTTCAGAACGGTTCTCGATAGAAATCCGGGTTTGAACCAGGAAAAGAATCTCGGTGCAGAAAAGAATTCATTTCCGGGATAATATCCGGGACAGAATCCCGAATACAATCTGGGAACANNCGGAAGAGAACCAGAGAGGGGGGTGGTGGAGGGGGCAAGCCCAAACGATGCGATTTGAGTCGGCAGAACCAAAAAAAGGGGGTGTAACTCTCTGCAAGGCAAGCAGTTGCATCTCTGGTTATGTTTTGGTTTCTTTCCGGCTCTAACATAAGTAGATGTAAATATGGAGAATTAAGGAATTGCCTTGGCCCAAGGACCAGAGACGTCCGAACCCACGGATGCCAATAGTTCCATGGATGTCTTTTTAGATAGAAATTTGATTGACCTTTTTCAAAATAGGTCTATACTGACGGTTCTATGAATCTGAAGGTCGTTTACTATCCTGCCGATGAGTTTATGGCCAACAGCATCAAGGATTTGCTCGAGCAGAACGGAATCCCGGCGGTTATCCATTCGTTCCAGATTCCGGCATATAATGGCATCGCTATGATGATGAGGCCAAATTGGGGCGAAATACTGGTCGGTGAGCCGGACATGGGAAAGGCCAGAGAGCTCGTGGACGGCTTCCTGGCAGCAGGTAATAACGGATGAATAACCTTCCGACACTGAGCCGGGTACTTGTTATTACCGGTGTGGTTTTGATCCTGGCAGCACTTATCCTGTCGCGATTGAGGTTGCATCGGCTGCCCGGAGACATCGTGGTTGAACACCGCAACCTGGTTATTTATATCCCGATTGTTTCGGCCCTTATCATATCATTGATTCTGACTATCGTGGTTAATTTGCTTTTACACAAGTAAAGGAGCATATGAAATTCATCTATCGTTTTGGCAATGGACACGCGGATGGTTCGGCCCAGATGCGTGACGAGCTCGGTGGCAAAGGCGCAAATCTTGCCGAGATGACCAATATCGGTTTCCCGGTTCCGCCCGGTTTCACGATTTCCACCCGGGCCTGCAGGTATTATATGCGGCACAAATGTTTACCCACCAGGCTTCCTGCCGAGGTGCGTCAAGGTCTTGCCTTTATTGAGGAAATAGTGGGAAGGAAGTTCGGAGACCCGGATAATCCACTACTGGTTTCGGTAAGGTCGGGTGCGCGTAAGTCAATGCCGGGGATGATGGACACGGTGCTCAACCTTGGGTTGAACGATGTAACTGTCGAAGGCTTGGCACGCCAGACCAAAAACGAGCGGTTTGCGCTTGATTCTTACCGCCGGTTTATCCAGATGTTCGCTGATGTTGTGCTGTCCACGGGCACCGCCGAGTTTGAGGAATGCCTTGGGGCCGAGCGCCGGCGTGCCAATGTGAAAACCGACTCTGAACTCCCACTCAAAGCACTGACCAGAATGATTGTCAGATACAAGGCATTGGTTAAAGAGCGGACCGGCAGCCCGTTCCCTCAAGCCCCGGATGAGCAACTGCGGATGGCGATTGAAGCAGTGCTCAAGTCATGGAATAATCAAAGGGCGGTCGAATACCGCCGGATTTATAACATTCCTGACGCATGGGGCACTGCAGTGAATATCCAGGCAATGGTTTTCGGGAATCTGGGGCAATCATCGGCTACCGGCGTTGCTTTTACCCGCAACCCGGCAACCGGTGAGCGCAGATACTACGGTGAATATCTGAATAATGCCCAGGGAGAGGATATCGTTGCCGGGATAAGGACACCAAAACCGCTTGACCGGCTGGAAACAGAAAGCCCACGGGTTTTCCGCGAACTCATTACTTGGTTCGGCCGGCTTGAGCGGCATTATCAAGATGTCCAGGATGTCGAGTTCACGATTGAAAACGGCCGGCTCTATTTCTTACAGTGCCGAAACGGCAAGCGGACCCCGGCCGCAGCCGTGAAAATCGCTTACGACATGGCCCGGGAGCATCTGATTACTCAGAAACAAGCGGTCATGCGCGTCAATCCCGAGGAAATCTCTACGCTGCTGCATCCGGAAATCGCCCCGGATGCGAAATACGAAGTAGTAACCAAAGGCCTTGGCGCATCGCCCGGTGCTGCCTGGGGTGAGATGACACTCAGTTCAGAGCGGGTGGGTCAACTGTTTTCGGCCGGACATAAGACGATTCTTGTGCGGCACCAGACATCGGCCGAAGATGTTGGCGGTATGGCCCGGGCCCAGGGATTTCTGACCGCGGCCGGCGGGATGACATCCCATGCCGCGGTCGTAGCCCGGGGCATGGGCAAACCTTGTGTGGTCGGCTGCGACGCGTTGCGGGTTGACTATCAAGCACACAAAGTACTGGTCGGTAATCGGGAAATAAACGAAGGCGATATAATTACCATAAATGGGCAAACCGGTGAAGTGATTTGCGGCAAAGTTGAATTGATTGAGGCATCATTCAGCGATGAATTCGAGGCACTTCTTTCCTGGGCAGACAAATTCAAAAAGCTCGATGTCCGCACCAACGCCGACAACCCGAAGGATGCGGCCCGAGCACGAGAGTTCGGCGCGCAAGGCATCGGTTTATGTCGAACCGAACACATGTTCTTCGGACCTGACCGTATCACCGCGATGCGGGAAATGATTCTTGCCGCTGATGCCACGGGACGGCGCAAGGCCCTGGCAAAGCTTCTGCCGATACAGCGCAATGACTTTATCGGTCTCTTCCGGGCGATGGATGCCTCCCCGGTGACTATCCGGACATTGGACCCGCC
>DFBN01000010.1:0-11609 GCA_002366635.1 Caldifarciminota bacterium UBA3079
TACAGGCTGTTGGGTGATACCGGGATGACCTTCTGGGAAATGGCGTAGTCGGTAAGGCTGTCGTCGTCAGGGTTGTTCTTGATTATCGTTTCGTAATAGACGTTCTCGGCCGGGATGTACATCAGGGCGAAATCAAAAGTGCCTTCATCGGGCAGGATGTATTTCCTCGCGACCGCGTCAATGTGCTTGCGGACCGCGGCCAGGAATTTCCGGCGCAGGGGTTTGCGTTTCTCGTCGTCGGTTTCACTGGTGAGCCGCTGAAAATCCTCAAGCGGGAACTTGGCGTCAATAGGCACGAGCCGTTCCGCCATCTTGACGACTGCGTCGACCGCCTCGCCGCTTCGGAACCGGTGCTGGAGTTCATAGTTGTTGGGAACCACCTGCTTCAAGAGGTTGCCCAGGAACAGTTCGCCGATGATGCCGCGCAGTTTCGGGGCGCGGAGGATGTCCTGCAAAGATGCGATGTCTTTGCCGACATCAAATACCTGTTTGGTCGCCTGGGAAAGCTCGCCCAGGGATGCGGATACGTCTTTGACAACACGGGTGGCGCTGTCGAGCCGGTCGCCGATGAGCCCGGTGGTACTCTGCATGCTCTTGTCCAGTGCTTCGAGACGCCGGTTGAGCTGGGTGGTCAGGTCGGCCAGTTGCTGGTTCGCGGTACGGGCGTTGTTGCTCAGGGTTTCTGTGGTCTGTTGGCGCAGGGCGTCAAGCTGCTGCTGGACCAGGGTAAGGCTTCCCTGTTTGTCCGGAGGACGGCGTGTCCTGGTGAGCAGAACGACCAGCACCAGAACCAGGAGCACGGTGGGCAGAATCGCGGCGATAAGGATGACGGTCAGATTGGTGCCCATTATGAGAATAGGATAGAATAAGCAGACGAATGGTCAAGCGATATCTGCTTGACAATCAGCACAAGAAGGTTAGGCTGAACTTCAGCTTGAGATTGTTCAGAGATTTTGAGATGAAACTGGTTTATGCGGTTGCGTTCTTATTTCTGGTAATAATGCCGGGGTGTCTTGGTGAAAGAGCGCCTCGAGCACCGGTGATTGACGGACCGAATGTAGCATTGCCAGGGGATACGGTTCGATTCTGGGCGTGCAGCAGTGACCCGAATAGTGGCAATCTTTCCTATCTTTTCGACTGGGGAGACAGCACAGTTGATAATTGGACTGCAGAACTGGCAAGCGGTGATACACTGTTCCGGACCCATATCTATTCTGATACAGGTAATTATGTTGTTCAGGTTCGTTCCCACGATAAGACCGGCCTGGAGTCGGAATGGTCATTGCCTCTGGATATAGCGATTGCTTTCACAGGGCCTTTGATACCGGAACCGCCCCAAGGCCCGGCCCAGGTTTACAAGGATACTGCGTACTGGTTTGAGACCGCTGCAAATCACATCCGTAAGGACAGCATCAGCATTCAGTTTGACTGGGGAGATACATTGGGTGGATGGACCGATTTTGTTCGAGCGGGAGAACCGGTTTCAGACAGCCATACCTTCCGGTTTTCTGGTAGTTATTTTATTCAAGCTCGGGCCAGAGACCGGGCAGGCAGTCTGAGTCTGTGGTCATTGCCTGAGACAGTTGTCGTGACACGCAGGCCTTTGGAGCCACCGCGTAATATTACACTCGTGGCTTCTTCCGGTGTCAATGTCAGATTACGCTGGCAGACCGGCCGAAACAGCGATTCGGTCAAATACGATTTGTGGTTCAGGCCGCTGGGCAGTGACGAATTCAAGCTTATTGAAACCGTAATGGGAAACACTGTTTTCCACGACCCTAGTGGGGGTACCGGGGATTATACGGTTTCGGCCAGAAGAGAAGGAGAAGAGGTTTTTGCTGCGGATACGCTTAGCACCATTCCGATTCTCACTGATACACTGATGCTTTACGAATTGAATACAGCAGGTAAAGCTGGTTACGGATGGGACCGACTGAATTGTCTCGGGTCTCTGTATTCAATGGAAGATTCTACCCAGGCACCATTTGTTGATTTCTATTTTACCGACCTTGAGCCCGGGTCCAGCGGGCCGTGCTATTATCTGGCCAGCCCTCATATCGGGCCTGATGACCCCGGTGGACTGGTGCCTGGTGGTTCCTGGCGACGGTCCGGGCTTCTGGACCTTTGGGGCAATATTCAGGGGCCCCTGCCAGCATATGATTCGCTGTTCTATACTAATATTGCGGATGTAACCGTGAGCGAGACTTATGTGGCAATTTATACGGCTGATAGGCATTATGCGCTTGTGTTTGCGGCCGGGCCGAACCCGGGCAGTGCCACAATCCCGGTGGTATGCTGGTTCCAGAAAGTACCGGGTCTGCGATTGATTCAACACAAGGAATAATGGTTGAGTTTCGAGGCGCTCTGTCGATAGCCTCCTAATCTGTGCATCTTAGTCTCTCTTTTCAATCGAGAACAGAGCGCCTCTTTTTTCTATTGGCAGCCGGATTGTTATTGTCCGGGTGCAAGGAGGAATCTTCAGAGCATTATGGAAACCACCGGCCCAGGATACCGATAGTTTCCGGTCCTGATACCAGTTATGTCGGGATGCGGGTGTTCTTTGATATAACCGTATTTGACCCGGACGGGGACCGACTGGTAGTTTTCGTTGCGTGGGGCGATGGCGATACCAGTGATTATGGCAGTTTTGTGCCTTCGGGTGCAATGGTTACTTTTGAACATGCTTTCTTGAGGTCGGGCACTTTTGGTATCAGTGCACGGTGCTATGATTCAGAGCCGCTGTATTCCGACTGGTCCCATCCATATGAGGTAGTAGTGCTAAACCCGGGTCAATAGAGCAGGTGAAATTCGGTTTTCATATCTCGATTGCCGGCGGGCTCTCCCGGGTTTGTGCTCGGGCTGAAAACCTGCAATGTGAGACTATCCAGATTTTCACCCGGAGTCCGCGGGCATGGAAACTGACACCGCTTGATGAATATGAAGTTAACAGTTTTGTTCAGAATATCCGGGATTCCGGGATTGCGCCTGTTTTTGTTCATGCGCCCTATCTGCCCAATCTGGCAGGAAGCGATGTGGTTCGTTCGGTCGATGCGATTGTCGCTGATGCGCAGAGGTGCTACCGGTTGAAAGTGAATTATCTTATCGTTCATGTGGGCAGGGCAAAAGGCGCCTCACAAATTCAGGCTATCAGGCGGGTTGCTCAAAATATCAACCGGGTGCTTGAGCGTATGCCGGAATCGGTGATGCTTTTGCTTGAGAACACAGCGGGTATGGGTTCTGAAATCGGCTATCGTTTTGAGCATATCCGTGATATTATGGAACAGCTTGAAGATTCAGACCGTGTCGGTGTTGTGCTTGATACTGCCCATCTTTTTGAGGCTGGTTATGATTTAAGAACCAAGAAAGGACTGGATGAAACCTTGAGCTGTTTTGACAGAACTGTCGGCATGTCCCGGTTACGACTTTTGCATTTGAACGATTCCGTGACCGAACTGGGTTCCAGGATAGACCGACATTGGCACATCGGCAAGGGCAGAATCGGACTTAGAGGTTTTCGCGGGGTTGTCAACCATACTCTGCTGCGCCGTCTGCCCGGGATAATGGAAACACCCCGTAAGAGTTATATGGACGATATCAGTAATATGAAAACGATAAGGAGTCTGGTCAAATGAAGATAAAATTCTGGGGCGGAGCCAGGACTGTCACCGGTTCAAAGCACCTTTTAACATCGGGCAAGCAGAAGCTGCTTCTGGAATGCGGTCTTTTCCAGGGGCATCGTGATGAAGCGGAATATACTAATCGGCACCTGCCTTTCAAGGCGCGTTCGGTTGACTATTGTATTGTCAGCCATGCGCATATCGACCATGTGGGCAATATTCCCAATTTAATAAAAGCGGGTTTCCGTGGGCCGGTGGTAATGACCAGGGGCACTTTGGCGCTTTCCCGACTGCTACTTCTAGATTCTGCCCATATCCAGGAATCAGATGTCAAGTATGTGAATAAGAAGCGCAGGCAGCGTGGCGAATCATCCAGGAAGCCGATTTATACTACTCAGGATGCCAGAGAATCCTTGCGTTATCTTAAAGGCACGCCATATGCCAAGGTTCAGAAGCTGGGCAATTTCAAGGCGGCACTGCACGATGCCGGTCATATTCTCGGTTCGGCACTGGTGGATATCGAAGTTGAAGGCAAGAGGATTCTTTTTACCGGGGATTTGGGAAGACGCAAGATGCCGATAATCCGTGACCCGGTCCAGGTTGACCAGGTTGACTATCTGATAATGGAAGCAACATATGGCAACCGGCTGCATGGTGATTATGAAAAGGTCGATGCTACCGTGGCCGATATCGTGAATCGTGTTTACAATCGCGGGGGCAGGATAATCATCCCTTCATTTGCAGTGGAGCGGTCTCAGGAGATTATTTATACCCTGAACCGATTGCGCCAGAGTAATCGTATTCCCCAGGTCCCGATATTCGTCGACAGCCCTTTGGCCAACCGGGTCACAGAGGTATTTCGCGACTATCCTCAGTATTATGACGAAGAGGCGAGGAAGATGCTTCTGGGGCATGATGAGCTTTTTGATTTTTCCGGGCTTGAGTATGTCAGCAGTGTTGAAGAGTCAAAGGCACTGAACAGTTTCGATAAGCCCTGCATTATCATTTCCGCATCCGGGATGTGTGAAGCAGGAAGGGTGCTTCATCATCTGAAACACGGGATTGAAGATGAGCGTAACCTTGTGCTGATTGTATCTTTTCAAGCCAGGAATACACTGGGCCGTCGTATTGCCGAGCATCGGCCCAGGGTCAGGATTTATGGCGAGGAACATGATTTGCGCTGCGAAGTTGTGGTGATGGACGAATTCAGCGCACATGCGGACCGGAATGGCCTGTTGCGTTATGTCAGTCAGATGAATCTACCAAGGCTGAAAAAGATTTTCATTGTCCATGCCGAGCTTGATGCAGCCGAGGCGATGGTTGAACCTTTGCTCAAACTTGGGGCCAGAGAAGTATTCATTCCTGAGGTAGGGGACGAGTTTGAGCTTTAGCCGATTGTGCCATTTGATGGCACTTTCCATTGTTCTGTTCTTTTGCGGATGCGACTGGATTTTCGGGCCGGATCAGAACCCGCCCGTATGTATCATCACGAGTCCGGCCGATTCTTCAATTGTGTCCGGGGTGGTCGATTTCCGGGCCGAGGCGATTGATACCAATGATGTGACATGTGTAGAATTCTATGCAGACGGCGATTTTATCGGGGGCGATTCAACAGAGAATTACGGGAAGAAGTGGGATACAAATAATCTTGGAGAAGGGACATGGCATTGGCTTTTCTGCATTGCATATGACCCGAGCGGAAACAAAGGTTACAGTGATACAGTTAATGTTCAGGTTGTTCAAGGAAGACAGCAGGACATTTTCCATGGCCAGTTTGAACTGCCGAACGGGTATTACTGGTCAGTAGAGTTCCAGGCTGAACCTAGTGATACTATGAGTGGTCAGGCAAGGGTTGTCAATACCGGGATTCTGAGTCAGTTCATCTGGCTGGATGAGGATAACTACCGGAATTTTCAGGAAGGAAGGTCATATACACCGCTTTTTCAGGCGGATAATATTGTCGAACTGTCGGTGCACGAGACCGTGACAACGAGCGGTTCATTTTACCTGGTTTTTGTGAATACCAGTGGGTCAGCCATAATCTGCTGGGCCCGTTTTACTTTGGATAAATGAGTTTCCTGATTTTACTTTGCTGTTTGTGGCCCAGGCCTGAGATGGTTATCGTAAACCCGAACGATGTTCTTGCTGCGTTTCAGATTGAGAAAGACTTCAGCCTGGCAAAACAGACTGTTCGTTTCAAGTCTTTGGGAGCCGATGCCAGGATTCCTGGCCGCTTTGTGGTCGGTTTCAAAACAGGGGGTGAAACAGATGTCATCCGTTGGGTCGAAAATGCTGGAGGACATATAGTGCGTTTGGACCGGGCTGCAGGTTTTCTTGTCGTGGGATGCGATGATTCCGGTTTCGGCAGCAATTCCAAAGGATGTTGTCCGAATCTGATTCGATATATCGAGCCGGATTTCAGGGTAAAACTGTGCCATATTCCGAACGACCCTTATTTCCTTGAGTATCAATGGGACAAATGGGTGATGTATGCGGATTTGGCATGGGATATTACAACCGGTGGCAATGTCAAGGTTGCAGTCATTGATAATGGTGTTGAATACTGGCATCCTGAACTTGCTGCCAGGTTTGACCCGGGTGAGCTGGGATATGATTTTGTGCACCAAGATGATGACCCGAGGCCGGATGACCCGACCAAGCCCGAGGCATTTCACGGCACCCATGTATCTGGAATCATTGCTGCAACTGCGGACAATAACCAGGGCATCGCCGGCTGGGCCCAGGTCCAGTTACTTGCAGTGAAAGTGCTGGACGATTCAGGTTCGGGTAATACCTCGGATTTGGCTTCGGGTATCTATTGGGCGGTTAACCATGGTGCCAGGGTTATCAATATGAGCTTGGCTGCAGATGCGGCACCGACTTCATTGCTCGATGCCTGTCAGTATGCGTCAAGAGCAAATGTTGTGCTGGTAGCGGCTGCAGGAAATCAGGGTGTTTGCCGGGTCCAATACCCGGCCGCTCTGAAACAGTGCATCTGTGTCGGTGCTACCGACGGTTTTTCAGGTCTGGCCGGCTTTTCGAATTACGGACCTGAACAAGAAGTTGTTGTGCCCGGTGTCGGGATATATTCCAGCGGGGTTGGCGGCAGTTACCTTTTTGCCGATGGGACTTCAATGGCCGCACCCGAAGTTTCTGGTGTAGCGGCGCTGATTCTGGCAAGGGACAATACCCTTTCGGCCACGAGGGTGCGGGCGATTATCGATGCGTCTGCGATTGATAAAGGAAAACCAGGCCGGGATGACCAGTATGGTTATGGTTTTGTGAATGCAAGGCGGGCATTGGACCTGGCGGTGCTCATTACCCCTGGGCCCGGGCCGGACCAAAAGAGAACGGAAATCTGTCGGGGGAATATCATGCTGCCTGATTGGGCGGAAAGGCTTGTGGTTTATGACTGTCAGGGCAGACTGGTTTCTATTCTGGATGGTGCTACTAACCGTTCGGTCAGACTTCTTCCCGGGACATATTTTGCTGTTTTCTCAAACAGGAAAAGGATAAAATTAGTAGTGCTTCGTTAGCCCCGGGAAAATTCAGCGCAGGAATAGTCGTTTTCCCATACAGTCACTTTGGACACGCGATAGAATTCAGACATCTTTTCAAAGAAATATTGTGCCAGATTTTCAGCCGTGGGATTAAACGGATAGATTTCATTCAGGAATTTGTGGTCAGGAAGGATGGCCTCCAGGTGTTTCCCTATTTCTGTAAAGTCCGCTATCATTCCTGATTTTCTGAGTTCATTTGAACTGATGGCTACTTCCACGCGGTAGTTGTGGCCGTGGATATTCTCGCATTTATTGCCTGCGTATTTGATGGAATGGGCTGCGCTGAAACTCCGGCTTACACGGATAGTGAACATGGATTATTCTAATCCTTTCAGATTGATGCGCAAGCACAATATCTCCGGCCGAATAATTTTGTGTCTTTGTTCGTACAGTTTACTGAAAACTGTTTCATTTGATGATACAGTCTTAAGTTACACAACAGCAAGCCTTAGCAGATAATCCCGTTTCTGGAACCGGTCCACTGTATCATCGTTTGAGAATGGACCACGGGACTTTAATCCATTGCGAGACTGTAACATCTTGAGATTCCTGTATTTATAATTATAGGCCTGGACTGGCATACCGGATGCTTTTAGATAGGGCATGAACAGCAAAGCAAACAGAAAGGAGTTTGAAATGTCGAATAGCCGTATCGATAGGATTATCTACTTCGTTATCGCCAGTGTGTTTGTGGTAACCAGTCTGGTGCTGGTCCGGGTTCATCGGGTTGAAACGAAAGGCGTGGGTTTGGTAGCGAATTCCAGAAAGGCCGCTCAAATTTATCACCAGCGGATACAGGCGACCGAAACCCTTCTGAAAACCAACCATCTTAGATTGAGCTCGAGATAGTGGGTGGCTTCGGAGTCTTCCAACCGCGGGAAGCGAATCGGGCCGCTTCCCGCTTTTTTTGACAGGACATTTGATACAAGATTATTCTTGCCAGATTCCTCGCACGATTCGCTGTCTTGACAGGATGATTGTTTAAGATAGGATTCAACACTTACTATGGCAGATAACAGCGTTGACATCGTGAGCCAGGTTAAGGCGGCCGAGGCGGAAGTGACCGAGGCAATCAAGGCGGCCGAAGAGCAGAAGCGGACATTGATTGCCGAGGCTGAGGACAAAGCTGCCAGGGATTTGGTTAAAGCAAAAGGTCAACTTAAGGTCGAGTATACTCAGGCGCTAAAGCAGGCACAGGCCGAAGCGGACAAGGGTTTGAGGCGTTCGGGCAAGGAGGCCGAGGCCGAAGCATGTGCACTGAAGCAGGTGACGCAGGACCGGTTGAACAGTGCGGTCAAGCGTGTGATTGAGGCTTTGCGACAGCGATGGCAGTTGACAGAATAGCCAAGGTCCTGGTTGCGGTTCACCAGGATGCCGGCAAGCGGTTTCTTGAGGTTTTACAGCGTCGCGGAATTGTTCATATCGTCAAAACCGAAGAAGTGGAAGCGGGAAAGGATATTGTGGAGCTGGACCGGCAGTTCGGACGGCTCAGCGGCGCGATAGATTTCCTGGGTGTCAGGGCAGAGAAAAGAGGCGGCTTTTTATCCGGAGACAGGATTGAAATGCCGCGGTCTGAGTTTGATAACTTAGTTACTGAATACGAGCCTTCTGGTTATCTTGACAGGATTCAAGGTCTGTCCAGGGAACTTGATGAATCGAACAACCGGAAGCGGGCAACCGAAGCGGAAATGGCTCGGCTTTCACCCTGGCTTTCGCTTCGCCATGCACCGTCCGAGCTTTACGGGATGGCGTCGACTGTTGTTCTCGGGATGTTTGCAGATGAGGATGAGTTTGCACGCGGGGTTGACCTGCTTGAGGAGAAATCAGCAGGTGTCGAAAGGGTTGCGGATACTGATAGGGGTATTGCGAGTCTGGTCATGAGTTCAAAAGATGCTGCTGAAGAAGTCAGTCGCATTCTGAGCACGCTTCGATTCGAAATAGTGGACCTGAAGAATGTGCAGAAGAGGCCGGCGGAGCTCGTCCAATCCCTTGCAAAGGATATGCGGCAACTGAGTCAGCGCCAGGAACAGATAGAGGCGGAACTGAAGCAATTGACTGCTGAATTGCCAAAGCTCAAGGCGGTGGCAGACAATTTGGTAAATGTGCGGGAGCGAGCTACAACCGAGGCCTGTCTTGGAAAGACGCAAGCGGTGCTGCTGATTACCGGATGGGTCAGGGAAAGGGATTATGGAAAACTGGAGAAGCTGGTAGAGGAGACCGGCGCTGCCGGTCTGAGCCGAATTCAACCGGATGAAGGCGAGGAGCCGCCGGTTGCCCTGGTTAATCCGAAGCCTTTTCGTCCTTTCGAGCTGGTGCTGGATTTATACAGCCTGCCTGCGCATAATGAGGTTGACCCTACTGTTCTGCTTGCGCCTTTCTTTGCGATTTCCTTTGGTTTCTGTCTGACCGATGCCGGATACGGAATTGCGCTTGTTTTGATTGTCCTGGGTCTGATGCGCAAATTTGGGAAAGATAATAAACTTCTCGGAATGATTCTTGTAGGCGGGATATTCACTATCGTTGCCGGTGCGCTTTCGGGCGGCTGGTTTGGTGATATGCCGAACCGACTCGGTCTTGCACCCATTCTGACAGTAAAGCATCGGTTGATGCTTTTCGACCCGCTCAAAAACCCGATGCCGTTTTTTGTCCTGGCGCTTGGTTTCGGTTATTTCCATATGATGTACGGGATGGTTATTGAGATAGTGGATTGCCTGCGGTTGCATCGGACAGGCGATGCCTTACTTGGCCAGTTGCCGTGGTTTGTCGGTCTGAATGCACTTGTGGCACTGGTGCTCTTTAAGAAATCGCTGCCAGTTTCGGGTTCTGCTGTTCTGCTTGCATTGGTGCTGGCATCGGTTTCATCAATCATTGTTTTCACCAGGAGGTCAAAGGAAACCGCACTGCCACAGGGTTTGTGGTTCGGGCTTTTATGGCTGGTTCTGGTTTTCTTTGCCGCACGGTTGGGCTGGCTGCCCGAAGTTTTCCTTTATGCCAAGTGGGCAGTGATTGCTGTATTCCTGGGGATGTATGGATACACATTTGCCGATATCAGGAAAACCGGCAGGAAGCTGCAGATTGGTTTTGGTCTTATCGGACTGGTTTGTTTAGGATTGTATTTTGCCGGGATGCTGCCGGCTTTGATTGCCGGGATAATCGGGGTCGGTTTCTTTTTCACTGCACCGGTGAACCGCGTGCTTGCCAAAAGGTTCATATGGGGAGGGTATGCGCTTTATGGCGCCACTTCATATATCGGCGTGGTGCTTTCATATATCCGGATTATGGCACTCGGGATGGTGACCGCTGGTATCGCCATGGCAGTTAATACGATTGCCTGGATGGTTATGGGGATACCGGTGCTTGGTGTGGTTCTGGCAATCATTGTGCTGGCAATCGGCCACACATACAATATTGCGGTGAATGTTCTCGGTGCTTTTGTGCATACGCTGCGATTGAATTATGTCGAATTCTTTCCAAGATTTTATACGGGCGGAGGCGAGCCTTTTGCTCCGTTTCGAGAAGAGAATCGTTTTGTTACCGTAAGGTAAAGGAGGAACAGTGGTTGACCCAATTGGCCTTGCAATCGCTTTGCTTGGAGCTGTTGTAGCCGCGGTGCCGGCCGGAATTGGTTCGGCAATCGGTATCGGAATGACCGCCCAGGTTGCCAGCGGTGTCCTGGCCGAGGACCCGAAGAAGTTCGGCAATCTGTTTATTCTCGTTGTCTTGCCCGGAACCCAGGGTTTTTACGGATTCCTTGGTGCCTTCCTGGCGATTATGAAGCTTGGTCTCTTAGGCGGCAGTGTGGAACCGATTACACTCTGGCAGGGTGTTCAGATGTTTGCTGCGTGTCTGCCGGTTGGTCTTGCCGGTCTGGCATCAGGAATATGGCAGGGCCGTGTATGTGCTTCCGGTGCTGAACTTGTGGCTAAAAGGACGGCTGAAGGAACTAAAGCGGTCATATTTGCTGCAATGGTGGAAACCTATGCGGTGCTTGGTCTGCTGGTTACCATTTTCGCACAGATGGGTATCAAGCTTGGCGGCTGATGGGCACTACTGAACTGATAGAGAAAATCAGGGCCGATGGACAAGCCCGCAGTGAAGAGATAAACAACGAACGGGATAATAAGATTGCGGAAATCAGAGCACACCACGCCGAAGAATTAAAGGAGCTGCGAAAGAAATACCAGGACAGGATTGAAAGTGAGACCAGGATGATTAAAGAACGGGCCAGAAGCCGGGCAAGGCTTGAGAGGCGCAAAAGGATTCTGGCTGCGAAGTGGGCGGTAATCGACCATGTGCTTGAGCTTGCGCAGCAGCGGGTTGTGGAGAATTCGGATTATGTTCAACTGCTTAAGGATATTATCAAACGGTTTGGTTCTGCGGGCGCAGTTGTCAGGCTGTCACCAAAAGATACTAAAAAGTTCGCAGGTAAGGT
>DFBN01000010.1:11632-15003 GCA_002366635.1 Caldifarciminota bacterium UBA3079
TATTGCTGGACTTTTCGCTTGAAGAGTCTTTGGCTGCTATTCGTGAGGAGATGGCAGCAGAACTGGCCGGTCTGCTTTTTCCCAAAGACCGGAAGGAAAAGCGGTCTGCGGGAAGTTGAGGCCGGTGAGTTTCCGGGCAGGGCTGAACCAGTCGGGTTTCAGGTTTTTGTTACTGATGAGTTGATACAACCTTTGATGCTGTTGGGCCAGGTTGAAATCGTTAGTGAAGTCCACAGCGTTCTGCCTCGAACCATTATAGAATCTCAGGAATAGCACCGAAAACAGGACTGTTGCTGTTACCCAGTTATCAGAATGGGCAGCATAATAGACGCCGGCTGCTGAGCCACCGGTTGCCAATATGCTGAGCAGGCCGGTCTGATAACGGCCGGCATAGATTTCACCCGCACCAGGAATGAAAGAAGACAGGATTGCTGCGATGGTCGGATTCTTGCGATGCAGTCGCTCAATCCTGTAGATTTCTGTTGAGATGTCGGCTCGACCGGCTTTGTCATAAGCGCTTCCGGCTTGGGCCAAGTCGTTACTTGCCAGTTCCAGCCAGGCGATATCCGAGTTCAGCTCGGCTTTGCGCACAGAATCGCGGGTGAAAATAAGCAAGTCAAGCAGTTCGAGCCTAGCACGGTCGATTTGGCCTTTTTGTGCGAACATGCCGGAGAGGGCAAGTCCAGATTCATAACTGATGTGTGGATACAATTCGCCGGCCCGGTGGAGTGCATCGGCTGCCTTTTCGAGTTCATCGGCAGCACCGAGGCTGAGCCCGGTTTTCAGTTGAAGGTATGCGGTTTCTTTATCAAAGAGTGCCCTTTTGTATTCGGTTGCAGCCGCAGCATAAAGCCCGCAATTAAACAGCGAGTCACCGAGTTCGGGCCGGGCCACTGTCGAGATTACAAGAAGCAGCAGAATATTGAGATTCAATTTATGGCATGTAATCCGGTTCGAGTTTCAACCGGTGCAGAATCTGCTCGGCACGGGCAAGGTATTTCCTTTTGTGGAATCTGTTGTAGTCACGGGCTGCGATATTCGCACCGTAGATATTGGCGATATAGAACAATGCGGTCAATGTGCCGGAAACAGACAGTTTTATTCGGGTGTTGTCTTTGTCCGGATGAGCGGCAAACCAGTAAGTCAGAAGGCCTGTGCCGGCGACGGTAAGAAATGAATAAGCGCCGTCGCCGGCCCTGCCGGCATAAAGCTGACCGGCCCCAGGCACGATTGCGGACAGGAGACTGCCAGCAAGCCGGTTTCTTGTCGGCAGGTCGCGACCGTCCAGCATGGCAAGCGCTGAGAGGAGAGAGTCGGTGCTGTCTGGCTTGAATAAACTTGAGGCCTGGGCAAATTGCTGTTCCTTGAACAGTGTCCAACCGGTCAAGGCATGGCGCTGATAGGCTAACTTATGGTCATCAATAGAATCAAGGACCATCCTCGTTCTTTTGTAACGGCCTTGAGCGAACCATGCCCGGGCAATGCCGAAGCGGGCGATGTCGATGCTGGCTGGCGTTGCAAGTTTATGAAAGGCGGTGCGGGCGTGTTCATATTTACCGGCTTTCAGGAAGGATTCACCGGCCATCAAACCGGCATAGGTTCGCACTGCCTGATTTGTATCGGTGAAGCTGACCCGCAGGTATTCGGTCGCTGCCCGGGGATAGTCTTCGGTCGTATAAAGATGGTTGGCAAAGCCGAGGTTGGAAATCGGGGCAGGCTGAGTTTTCTGTGAAGCGGGGACATGTTCAGGCTCGATTGCGATAACGGTTAGGTTCTCAGGTTCAGCAGAAGGCAATTGCCAGACAAGATGATTCTCGAGCGGGTCTTGCAGTCGGTTATGGGAAATCCCGAAATAGTATTTGTCATAGTATGACCAGGAAATTGTATGGCAGCGCATCAACCGCTCGGCACCGATTATTGAACCCGGGAAAAGTCCGTAGGTATGGATGGCTTGTTTCATGAACTGGGAACAGGTCGGCCAGAAGTTGCACATATTCCTGCCTTGTAAAGGGGAGACAACCGTTTTGTAACCGTTGATGAGCCATTCACTGCCGATGGTTAACGGGTCATAGAACCCGCCAGCGCCAGCGACTGCAATGCAGATAACAAGTAATATCCGCATATCAGAACGAAGGTATGGCGGTTAGTGCGAAATGCATGGCCGTGGCTGAGGTGATTCCGACTGTCAGGTTGTCATCAATGTTCAGGGGCAGGACCTCAAAAACGGTGCCGGTGACGGCCCCGGCGATGATTATCCATGGTGAGAGCGGTATGAATTCATTTACTATGAATCCGGCCACAAGGCAGGCAACCAGATGCGCCATGGTTCCTTCAACTGTTTTGTTGAACAGGCGGGTGCGACCGAACTGGAGCCCGAAGTATTTCGCAAAGAAATCGCCGAATATCAGAAAGGTTATCGCATAGAATGCCACAGTGCGCTTGAAGATGAACATTACCACCAGGGATGCCAGAAGAAAGCCGGTCATAGAGGAAATCCGGGTCTGTTCGCTTTTTTTGAATGTGCCGGCGGCTTTCTTCAAAAGAAACAGGTTGACGCGATTTACTGACAGGCGAGTGATGTCCATAATAACGAAAACCAGCGTAACTATTGCCAGAAGAATTAAAGTAAATGCACGACCGATAGCGAAAAGGAAAATCGGGAAAGACATCGCGGCCGGCCGGGTAAGAAACCGCCAGAGTTTTACTTTGGTCCGGACGTACTCGTCAGGCACGAGGAGCCGCTTCCTAACAGTGTTTATGATGCTTACTGCGCAGATGAATGCCAGAAGACCCAGGGTGTAGAAAAGAAGGGGGGAAGAAGGCACATAGCGGATGAGCATAAATGCGAGCAGCGGCACTACTGTCAGGCCCAGGACTTCCAGTCGGCGGGTAATCAGGAGCATCAGCAGTGCGGTTAGTCCAATCAATGCATTCAGATGCCAGGGAAACGGATTTTCAGGCACCAGAAAAAAGAGGTTGACTATCAGCAGAGCGCTGGCAGTGGTTACCCCTTGTCCGCCACGGAATCTGAGATAGAAAGGCAGCAGATGACCGATGATGGCAGCAGCACCACTTGCGAACACGAACTCCGCAGGCAACCCCAAAAGATAAGCGATAAGCATCGCAACCAGGCCTTTGCCGGTATTGAACAAAACAGTTGCCATGCCTATACCCGGGCCGAGCACCCTGAAGGCATTTGTCGTATCGTTGATTCTGGTGCCGTGTTCCCGAATATCGATGCCTTTGACCAGTCGGCCGAGAATATAAGACGGCGATATCGAACCTATCAGATACCCGGCCAGAATCGCCAGAACCTTGACCATATTATCTGAAGTATAGGCCGACCTTGCCGGGTTTCAAGCCCAAAGGCA
>DFBN01000057.1:0-5808 GCA_002366635.1 Caldifarciminota bacterium UBA3079
ATCTGCTTCTGCCAAAAGAACCTGCTTCTATCCTGGATTATCTCGATAAGCATTTGGAGCAGGTCTCTAACCCTTGACAGGAAAGGCACGCGCATTAAGATGGAAAGGAAAGCTGAACTATGAAAAAGAAACTACCGAAGCAGCGGTATAAACAGAAACAGCCTGTACCTAAGCCGAAGCGGGAAAGGCCCCAGATAGCTTTAAGGAAAAGGAACTATATTATCATGGGGATAGGGCTGGGGACTATTATCGCAGGATTTATTACCCTTGCCAATGGTTCAATCACTATAGCACCATTGCTTCTTGTTGTCGGCTACTGCGTGCTTATCCCTGTTTCCCTTCTGGTAAAGTGAGACAGGCAGTAATTGACGAACAAGGGCTGAAGACCTTGGTCAGCCAGCTTGCGTCTGATATCAGCCGGCGCAACCGGGGTGTTAAGAACCTCGTTTTTGTTGGAATCAAGCGACGCGGCGTGCCATTGGCGAACCGGTTGGCAAAAGAGTTATCCCTGAATCAAAAGTATCGGATACCTGTGGGTGCAATTGATATTACGCTTTACCGGGACGACTTGCAGCTTGTTGCCGAAACCCCAATATGTGGTGGTTCCGAGATAGACTTCGATATCAACGGCCGGATTATTGTGCTTGTGGATGACCTGATTTACACCGGTCGAACTGTGCGTGCGGCTTTGACCGAGCTTTTGGATTTCGGAAGGCCAAAGTCAATTCAGCTTGCGGTCCTCGTCGACCGCGGTCACCGGGAGCTGCCAATCGAACCGAATTTTGTCGGAAGAACAATCAAAACGCGGCACGATGATTTAGTGGATATTTATCTGGTTGAAGAGGATGGCACCGATGGGGTGTTCCTGACACGCCGATGAAGCCCAGATTCAAGCATCTGCTTGGGATAGAATTACTTACCCGTTCTGATATCATCGGTATTCTTGACCAGACCGAGAGTTTTCTTGAAGTTCTGAAGCGACCCATACCAGTAGTTCCGGCTTTGCGCGGCAAGACCATTGTTAACCTTTTCTTTGAGCCTTCGACCAGAACTGCCCTCTCATTCAGTTTGGCGGCCAGCCGGCTGAGTGCCCATTGTGTAAACTTTTCTTTTCCTTCGTCTTCAGTGCAGAAAGGCGAAACTTTGCTCGATACTGCACGCAATATTGAAGCGATGCGGGTTGACGGCGTTGTAGTAAGGCATTCTATGCCAGGGGCGCCACATTTTCTTGCCCGGCGGCTCAAGGCGTTTGTAGTGAATGCCGGTGATGGCTGTCATGAACATCCTACCCAGGCATTGCTGGATGCGTTTACTCTGCGCCAGCACCTTGGTTCGCTGAAAGGTAAGAGGATTCTGTTCGTTGGTGATATCGCTCATTCCCGGGTTGCCCGTTCTAATATTATCTGTTTCAGCAAGCTCGGTGCCCGGGTTGCGGTATGCGGGCCGCCAACTTTCCTCCCGACCGATATTGAGAAACTCGGGTGTGAAGTGTTCTACCGGCTGGATAAGATTCTTTATGAAGTGGATGTAGTGAATATGCTCCGGGTGCAGAACGAGCGCACCGATTTAAGCCTTTTCCCTTCGATAAGGGAATACCGGGCACTTTACGGCCTGACTCGCGAACGTCTGAGTAAACTTGATAAGTCTGTTCTCGTCATCCATCCGGGACCGGTGAACTGGGGCGTAGAAATGGACTTTGAGATTGCCGAATTTCCACAAACCCTGATTCTGAACCAGGTAACTAACGGCGTGGCCGTGAGGATGGCAGTGCTTTACCTTCTGGCAGGCGGACATGAAGAAACCTGAGAGGGTCCTTTTGGCAGGCGGCAGGGTGGTTGACCCTGGAAACCGCAGGGTAAGAATCTGGGATGTGCTCATTCAGGACGGAAGGATTGCCAAAGTAGGGAAACAGCTCAGGGCCACTGGGGCTCAAAGGATTGACTGCCGAGGCAAGCACATTGCTCCGGGTTTCATTGATATGCACTGTCACTTGCGGGAACCAGGACAAGAGGATGCAGAAACGATTGCCACTGGCACAAAGGCCGCACTTGCCGGCGGATTCACAAAGGTCTGTCCAATGCCGAATACTGACCCGCCGATTGATTCTGAAGCCTTGGTGCGGTTCGAGCTGGCCAGGGCCAAAGAGGCCGGTTTTGCCAGAGTCTATCCGATTGGTTCATGCACAAAAGCAAGGGCCGGTAAAGAGCTGGCTGAAATCGGTTCGATGAAGCAAGCCGGTGCGGTGGCGGTTTCTGACGACGGTTCCTGGGTTGACGACCCGCAGGTGATGCGGCGGGTGCTGGAATACTGCAAGGCATTTGACTTGCCAGTTATATCTCACTGCGAACTTACCGGTTTCCCTTACGGGGTTGCAAACGAAGGTCTGGTTTCCACGCGATTAGGTCTGGCAGCGGGGCCGGATGTATCTGAATCGGCGGCGGCTGCCCGTGATATACTGCTGGCTGAGTTCACGCATGCCAGGCTGCATATCGCGCATGTATCGTGTGCGGCAACAGTTTCTCTCATCCGCTGGGCAAAGGCGCGCGGTGTTCAGGTTACAGCCGAAACCTGTCCCCATTATTTCACTTTGACCGATGCGGCGCTGGAGACATTTGATACTAACTTCAAGGTAAATCCGCCGTTGCGTACCGACAAAGACCGGCAGGCAGTAATTGACGGTCTTGCCGACGGCACGATTGATGCAATCGCAACCGACCATGCACCGCATACCAAATCAGCAAAAGAAGTTGAGTTTGACATCGCCCCGGCCGGTTTCATCGGCTTTGAGACTGCATTCAGTCTGGGTTATGAACAGCTTGTTCTGGCCAAGAAGCTGAGCTTGGCGGATTATGTCAGCAGAATGACAACAGCACCGGCCAGGATTCTTGGATTACCCATGCCGTGCCTCCAACCCGGGGCCGATGCGGATTTAGTCATATTGGACCTGAAGGCACGATGGACTTGGACGCGAGACCAGGTCTTCTCACGGTCCCAGAATTCGCCATTTTTTGGCCGTCAACTTCACGGACGGGTAATCGGCGGATTTCTGGGTCATAAGCAGTTCTGGTTTCTGCATCCGGCCTGATGATTCCAGCCGTAGCTATCCTTGTCCGTTCCAGCAGGCAAGTGCCCTGGCGAATTTTGAGCTGGAGCGTAACTGGGGCCAGGGATGGCGCGATTCGGTTCTATACAAATGGGCCTTGGGGCCGCGCCGCAGATTTTATATTGCATTCAACCAGCGGTCAGGACAATTGCCGGGTGTTGTTGACCGGGTTGCAGCAGCAAAGCTGCGCTATCTGTTCATATTCTTCATATTCTGAGCCCGGGTGACTCGGAATTCTCCGAACCGGTTATTCAGGTTGTCAACCGCGCTTCTGAGGGTCTCTGGATGCTCAAACATGGATGTTTGCCGAGTCTGCTGAATCAGATTGGAAACGCTGATACCTATCAGCCGCACATACCGCGGTGGCTGATAAAGCTTATAAAACAGCGCAAGCCCGGTTTGATAGATACGCCGGCCGTCATTTGTCCAGTTCTTCAAGCTGTGCTGGCGCACCATTGTAGTGAAATCCGCATAACGCAACACAAGCGATACAGTGCGGCCGGCATAATTATCCTTGCGCAACCTTCGGCCCACCTGTTCTGAAAGTTGGAAAAGATGATGTCGAATAATCGCCATATTCCTGGTATCTTTATCAAATGTCATGGAATGGCCCATTGATTTGGCGGGTGGCTTATGAAAATAGGGCCGAACCGGGCTTTCATCTATCCCTTTGCCTATATGGTGAAGATGGACACCCTTGACGCCAAAAATGCGGACGAGTGCCTTTTCAGGATAACGACCCAATTCACCACAACTCTTTATGCCGAGCCGATGAAGTTTGGCTGCAGTTTTAGGCCCGATGCCGCACATTTCCTCGACTATGATTTTCTCAAGCAGGACCGGCACTTCTTCGGGTCGGATTATGGTCAGGCCGTCCGGTTTGTGCATTTCTCCTACCAGTTTTGCCAGAAGTTTATTGGGCGCGATACCTATCGAGCAGGTCAGGCCGAACCGTCCGCTCAACTCCTGCTTGATTTTTCGGGCGATGGTATCGGCACCGCCGAAAAGATGGGCGGTATTGGTAACATCCAGGAATGCCTCATCAATCGAGAATACCTCGACCGAATCTGTGAACCGGCTGCATATCGCCATAATGCGGGTTGAAGTATCAATATATTTTGCAAGGTTGCATCGAACCAGCGTAATTTCCGGGCATAGCTTACGCGCCTGTGGAATTGTCATTGCTGTTTTTACACCGTATGCGCGTGCCTCATAAGATGCGGTTGCAATAACAGTGCGACCTTGAGGATGACTGCACACACCGATGGGCCGGCCCCGCAGAAAAGGGAAAGTTTGCTGCTCGACCGATGCAAAGAATGCATCCATATCAATGTGGAGAACCTGCCGCATCATGCTTCGCAGGAAATACTGGTCAATGTCCAGTTGAATGTTTTATTCTCATAACTCAGTTCATACACATTGGCACCGTCTGAAACCGCATAATGGTACAGCTCAGAATCGCCTTGTTTTTCCCGCCACACATAAGTGATATCCTTAATGCGGTAGCGGTGATTACGCCAGATGAAAACAACCGGTTGGAGCCTTTCATGCGGGAAAGGAGTTCGGCGGTTGTTGTAAACCGCATAAACCTTGATGCTTTCATTGATTGCATTATGCACCATTGATTCCTCCTTACTTGTAATTGCGTAAAAGCCCGACAACCACGCCGATTATCCTGAACTCTTCTCGGGTTTTGTCGATGACGATAGGCTCAAAATCCGGGTTTTCAGGCTTGAGGATTATCTGGTTGTGCTCGCGTTTGAACCGTTTGACTGTAGCCTCATCACCGATTAAACCCACAACGATGTCATTGTTCTGCGCGGTTGCCTGCTGACGCACAATGACCAAATCACCGTTCATTATGCCGGCACCGGTCATACTTTCACCCTGGACTTTCAAAAGAAAGCAACCTTGGAAATGGCTCAAAGAAACCTCAGATTCAATGTTTTCTATTGCCAGAACCGGAGACCCGGCTGCAATACGGCCAACAACGGGTAACGAATGCATGGGAACAGCGGTTTTGAGCGAACGGGCCTTGCCCGTGGTGCGCTTGAGCATACCCTGTTCTACCAGGATATCGAGATGGTATTTCACCGCTTTGGTGCTTCTGATACCGACTGCCGGGCCGATTTCCCTTATACTTGGCGGAAAACCATGCTCTTCAATATACCGTTGGATAAACGCAAGTATCATGGCTCTGCGGCTCTTCGCTCTTATAAACATATGTTTACATGATAGCAAAACTCGGGATTTTGTCAAACACGACTTGATTCAATGCCAACTTCACCGCCAGAATCCAGGTCAGAATTCCCGCAAGCCCGCTTGCGAGATTCTCGGTCGGTTTCCAGCCACCTTGACAAAACTACCATCTGAGGTATACTTTTCCCTCACCTATCCCTCTCCCTTAAGGGAGAGGATGTCCGAAGGACGAGGATGGCTGGCGCAAAGCGCTATGCGATGCTTGGCCTTAAAATCTCTGCTTGGCCCGTACTGAGGAGGAGGCTGCGATGAAGAAGACGGTCATACTCGGTTTTGTTCTGACTCTAATGGTCTTCGGAACAGCCATTGGTAATGATTCCCTGAATGTTAGATTCGTCGGCAACTGGCCTTTCGGGCCTTCACATGCGGTTGCTTATGATAGCTCAAGGCAACTTGCATTCTGCGGTTCTGGCGGAGGGTTGTACATCCTGGATGTATCTGACCCG
>DFBN01000057.1:6009-7633 GCA_002366635.1 Caldifarciminota bacterium UBA3079
TCCAACCCGGCCAATCCGCACGAAGTCGGACGCTGCGAAACCCCGGACGATGCACTTGGCGTCGCAGTCTCCGGTCAGTACGCTTATGTGGCCAATTACGATGAGGGCTTGCGCATCATCGACGTGTCCAACCCGTCAGGTCCATATGAGGTTGGCTATTGCGAAACCCCGGGCTATGCCTGTGACGTGGCGCTCAGCGCCTGGTTTGCTTATGTGGCTGATGGCGGCTACGGAGGCTTGCGGATAATCAATGTGTCCGACCCGGCTAACCCGAGAGAAATCGGCTACTACGAGACCGAAGAAGAAGCCCTGGGCGTAGCGGTCAGCGGCTGGCACGTCTACATCGCTGACAGTTACGACGGCCTGCGGATAATCGATGTGTCGAACCCAGCAGAACCGCTGGAACTCGGCTATTGCGAAACCCCCGGCTACGCTTGTAGTGTGATGATTGCGGGTCAGTATGCCTTTGTAGCTGATGATGATGAGGGGTTACGGATAGTTGACGTATCTAACCCGAGAGGCCCGCACGAAGTCGGCTATTGCGAAACTCCGGATGAAGCCCTGGATGTGGCGGTTTCAGGCCAATATGCATATGTTGCTGATAGCGATNNCGGGAATTGTGAAACCCCGGAGCCAGCCTATGGTGTGGCGGTTGCAGGTCAGCACGCCTATGTGGCAGATGAAGACGCCGGCTTACGAGTAATTGATGTTTCCGACCCGGCAGGTCCATATGAGGTTGGCTATTGCGAAACTCCAGATGAAGCCTTGGATGTGGCGGTTTCAGGCCAGTATGCATATGTTGCTGATGGCGCTGAGGGATTGCGGGTGATCGATGTAGCGGAACCTCCGAATCCACGCGAGACCGGCTATTGCAACACTCCTGGTTCAGCCGTCGGTGTGGCGGTCTCAGGTCAATACGCATTTGTAGCTGACGGTGATTCCGGTTTGCGGGTAATCAAAGTGTCGGACCCAGCCAATCCGTTTGAGGTCGGTTATTGTGAAACCCCTGATGATGCCATTGATGTGACGGTCACCGGCGACTACGCTTCTGTAGCGGACAACGAGCAAGGTCTGCGAATGATAGACGTATCGAGTCCATCAAATCCTCACGAGGTCGGCTGTTGTGAAACTCCGAGTTGTGCTCTTGGTGTAGCGGTTTCGGACCAGTATGCCTATATTGCTGACGAAGAAGAAGGTTTGCGCGTAATCGACTTAGGAGACCCGAGAGGTCCGCATGAAGTCGGCTATTATGATACACCAGGCGATGCCTTTGGAGTGGCGATTTCGGGCCATTATGCCCATGTGGCCGATGGCCGTGACGGCCTGCGGATGCTAGACGTAACGAATCCATCAGACCCGCAGGAAGTCAGCCAATGTGACACCCCGGATGACGCCCGTGGTGTAGTGGTTTCAGGCCAGCACGCCTATCTGGCCAATGACGACGCTGGTCTACGGATAATCAATGTATCCGACCCCTCAAACCCACAGGAGGTCGGCTGCTGCATGGCTCCGGACGATGCCTATGGCGTAGCGGTCGTGGGTCAGTACGCCTATGTAGCTGACTACTCGAAGGAATTCTGGATAATCGATGTATCCGACCCGGCAAATCCGCAGGAACTAGGCT
>DFBN01000091.1 GCA_002366635.1 Caldifarciminota bacterium UBA3079
CACTGACCCTGAGGTGTTTGAGGCTATCCGTAGGGAAACCAACCGCCAGCATAATAACCTCGAACTTATCGCCTCAGAGAATTTCTGTTCCGAGGCGGTGCTGGCCGCGCTCGGTTCGGTGCTGACCAACAAATACGCTGAAGGTTATCCCAAAAGGCGTTATTATGGCGGCTGCCGTTTTGTTGACATTGGCGAAAACCTCGCAATCGAGCGTGCCAAAAAGCTATTCGGATGTGACCATGCCAATGTCCAGCCCCATGCCGGGACCCAGGCCAATATTGCAGCCTATCTGACACTGGCCAATCCGGGCGATACGATAATGGGCTTGAGCCTTGCCCATGGCGGTCATCTATCCCATGGCCATCCTGTCAATTTCTCCGGCCTTTATTTCAAGGCGGTTCAATACACTGTTGACCCGAAAACCGAAACCTTTAACTATGCTGCAATCAGAAAGCTAGCACTGGAATGCAAGCCGCGCGTTATCGTGTCAGGTGCATCTGCCTATTCACGCACCATCCATTTTGACAAATTCCAGGAAATCTGCGACGAAGTAGGTGCATCACAACTGGCCGATATTGCCCATATTGCCGGCCCGGTCGCTGCAGGTCTGCACCCATCCCCTATCCCTTATGCTGATATTGTCACAACAACAACCCATAAGACCTTGCGTGGCCCAAGGGGTGCGATAATGATGTGCAAAGAAAAATACGCTGAGCGGCTTGATAAAATGGTTTTCCCCGGAAATCAGGGCGGCCCTTTAGAACATTGCATTGCTGCAAAAGCAGTAGCGTTCAAAGAAGCTTTGACCCCGGAGTTCAAGCAATACCAGCGCCAGACACTTGCCAATGCCAAGGCTTTGGCCGAAGCCCTGGCAAGCCTTGGATTCAGGATTGTCTCTGGCGGGACTGACAATCACATGCTCCTGGTTGACCTGAGACCGAAGAACATCACCGGCCGCGATGCCGAACGGGCACTCGGAAAGGTCAGGATTACTGTCAACCGCAATACGATTCCGTTTGACCCGCAGAAACCTTTCATCGCTTCTGGCATCAGGCTTGGCACACCCGCACTCACAACCCGGGGCATGAAAGAACCGGAAATGAAGAAAATTGCCGGGTTTATCGACCGCACCGTTACTGCGGTCGGTAATGAAGAAACCATTGCCAAAATCAAAGCGGAAGTAAAAGAACTGGTTTCGGCTTTCCCGCTCTATCAGGAACGCCGGGCAGAATATGCCCGACTTAAGGAAACCCAGCAATGAAAAGAATTGCCGATATCCATGCGCGCCAGATCCTTGATTCCCGTGGCAATCCGACTATCGAAGTCGACTGTGTCCTGAACGACGGCACAATGGGCCGCGCTTCGGTTCCGTCTGGCGCATCAACAGGCCGTTTCGAGGCCTTGGAATTACGAGACGGTAACCCGAAGCGTTATCTGGGCCGCGGTGTCCTGAAAGCGGTTGAGAATATCAACACCATTATCCGCAAACGCTTGGTCGGCATGAGGGTAACCGACCAGTACCCCATCGACCATGCACTTATCGAACTCGACGGAACTCCTAACAAAACAAAACTCGGTGCCAATGCGATTCTCGGCGCATCGCTTGCGGTCTGCCGTGCTGCTGCGGTCACTGCCGATATCTGCATATACCGTTTTCTTGGCGGTGCCGGCACAAAACTGCTTCCAACCCCTCAGTTCAATGTTATCAACGGTGGTGCCCATGCCTCAAACAACCTCGATGTCCAGGAATTCATGATTGTCCCGGCCGGATTTGACAGTTTTCATGAAGCGTTGCGTGCTGCATCCGAAATATATCAGCACCTCAAGCTCCTGCTCAAGAATGCCGGTAAGCCGACCAGTGTCGGTGATGAAGGCGGATTTGCCCCGAATTTCAAAAGCAACGAAGAACCACTGGAATTCATTATCCAGGGAATAAAAGAAGCCGGATATCGACCTGGTGAGCATATCTATATTGCCCTCGACCCTGCTGCCAGCGAATTTCACAAAGACAATACTTACATCTTCAAAAACCCCGAAGAACAACACTTTACCGATGAGGCGCTTATCGACACCTACACCAGATGGATTGACAAATACCCGATTATTTCAATTGAGGACGGACTCGCCGAGGAAGACTGGAAAGGATGGCAAAAATTCACCGCCCGGCTCGGTGACCGCATTCAGATTGTCGGCGACGATATATTCGTCACCAATGTCAAAAAGCTAAAGCGTGGTATTCGTGAAAAGGTCGCCAATGCGGTGCTTGTCAAACCCAACCAGATCGGTACTATCAGCGAAACCCTTGACTGCATCAAACTTGCAACTGACCACGGTTACAAAACTGTTATATCCCACCGCTCAGGCGAAACCCATGACCACTTTATCGCTGACCTGGCAGTTGCGGTCAGTTCCGGTCAGATAAAAACCGGTGCCCCTTGCCGCGGGGAAAGGGTTGCCAAATACAACCGCTTGCTGCGTATCGAAGAAGAAGACAAGCTGGACTATGCAGGTCTTGTTCCCCTCAAAAGATGAAACCAAAAACCCGGCATCGACGCCTCTGGCTGGTTTTCCTGGGAATCCTGACATTACTCCTTCTCATATTCCTGCCCGGACCGAATGGACTGGTAAAGGTACTGCTCAAACAGCATCGGGCCGCTTGTCTTGAACAGGAACTCAGACACATGGAAAAAGAAATCGACAGCCTGAACTTATGCCAGCGAGAGCTTAAAGATTCGACCTTTGTCCGTGAATACTTGCATGAATGCTTTAGTCCGCTTAAGGAATCGACTTCGGTAAAATAGGCGAAGGTAGCATTACCTGGGGTCGGCCGGTCTTGGGATGCCTCAAAAGAAGCGGCTCGATACCATAAACCGATTTTATCAGTTCCGGTGTGATAACCCTTTCCGGACAGTCACATGCCACCTGTCGGCCGTGATGCAGAAGCAGGATTCTTGAACATGACAGGGCCGCAAGATTCAAATCGTGGGAAAGAAAAACAATCGTCTTGCCTTGGTTATTCAACTGTGCAAGAATCCTGAGTATCGAATGCTGATGTGATATATCCAGATGTGATGTCGCCTCATCCAGAAGAAGCAGTTCCGGTTCCTGCGCCAATGCCCGCGCAAGCACTACCCTCTGCTTTTCACCGCCCGATATTTCATTGATGCCTTTGTGGCGCAAAACTGCCGCATCAACGAATTCCAGCACATTATTTACTTTATCATAATCAACTGAAGCGGGTTGCTGGAGTCGGCCCAGATAAGGATTGCGTCCCATCATTACAATATCCTCGACCGTATAGTCAAAAGCAAAAAAACTCTCCTGCGGCACTACCGCAGCGATACGGGCTATCTGTTTCCTCGATATCTTATTCAGGTCATGACCGAGCAGATTGATTCTTCCCTTTTCCGGCTTCAACAGACCGGCTATCAACCTGAGCAAAGTGGATTTGCCCGCACCATTGGGTCCGATTATTCCCAAAAACTCGCCTTGTTTTACCTCAAGCCGGAAACAGTCAAACAGCTTCTCCTGTTCGTATCCGAAATCCATATCCAGAACTTCTATCGCATTCAAAACCGCCGCCTCAACAAATAGATAAAGAAAGGCACACCGACCAGTGATGTCACGACAGAAAGCGGCAGACCACCCGGCACAACATTCCGGGCACCGATATCCGCAATCAGCAGCAACCCGGCACCGAGAACAAATGAACCCGGCAGAACCTGACGATGTGCCGGACCGAACATCATCCTCACAAGATGCGGAACAACAAGCCCGATAAAACTGATTGCACCGGTAAAAGAAACCACCAATCCGACAAGAACTGAAGATACGACAAATATCAACTTTGTAACCCTTGAAGTATCCACCCCCAGACTCTTTGCCGTTTCCTCGCTTGATGACATTATGTCCAGTTCCCTTGAATAGGAAAACAGAATCCCGCAGCCGGCCAGCATGACAACAGAAGAACCGGCAAAAAGCCAGAGCGAATGCCGGGTGAATGCAACGCCCAGATGACCCATCAAAAGATAGATTGCCTGACCCATAGGTCGATGCCCCAAAACCATCACCAGCATCACCAGACTTGAAAACAGGAAGCTGACTATCACCCCTGCCAGGACCAGACCGGTAACCGTCACCCTTCCTTTGATTCTGGCCAGAAAATAGACCGCCACAATAGTAAAGAGAGCACCGGCAAAACTTGCAACCGGCAGTAAAAGACTTGTCCCGGCACCGGCAAGCAATGCAAGGCTTGCGCCCAGTGCCGCACCACTGGCAACACCGAGTGTAAAAGGGTCAACAAGGGGGTTTCTTAATAACCCCTGAAGTGCCGCACCGGTCAAAGACAGAACACCCCCGGCCATGATTCCAAGCGCCAATCTGAGCAGTCTGAAAACAAGCACCGTCCGGGAAATATGCAAAAATCCACCAGGGCCGATTGAAATCGAACACAATGCAGCAATCAAAACAAATGCTGCGAGTCCTGCCCATGCTGCCCCTTTGTGACGGTGCATTTATTCTGGATGCAATCGCCGGCTGAGCTCGATAATCCCTTCAACAACCCGTGGCCCTGGTCTGAAAAGCAAATCCATATCCAGGTCATCGAATACCCTCATGTTTCTGACAGCAGATATTTGCGACCAGCCCAGCCTGTTTCCAACCTGGCCTGCGCTCAGGCCTGGATGCAGAATCAGAATCACCTCCGGGTCAGCGCGCACAACGAACTCCGGGTCGACTATCGGATACTCTGAAGCGGCTTTACCGAAAATATTATACCCCCCTGCCTTTCTAATGATACCGTTAATAAAAGACCCTCCCCCAACCGTCATCAAAGGCACATCGGATATCTCAAGATAAACCCTCGGGGTATCAGGATAAACCGGAAGCGAAT
This sequence comes from Caldifarciminota bacterium UBA3079, assembly GCA_002366635.1. Lineage (GTDB taxonomy): Bacteria > Hydrothermota > Tepidihabitantia > Tepidihabitantales > Tepidihabitantaceae > UBA3079. The sequence goes on from DFBN01000091.1 coordinate 4,892, forward strand.
CCAGTCTTCCTCGCAACCGGTGAACCAGAATTTCTGCCCGTTTCTGAACACCCAGCAATTTCCCGATAGAATCAATCTCAGAAAAGACACCTTCAATCGTTCCTGGCCTTGAAACATAATACGCTATCCCCAATTCCTTCAGCTTGTCGGCTATAATCAGATGTGCCGGCAGACAGAGAAAAACAAGCCTGGGCCTCAAACTGATTATCCGCTCCAGGTCGGGATTCTGGAAATCACCGACCTTATATCCATGCTTTGCCGCATCAGGATAATCACAATATGTGGTATTGCCCACAAGCTGGTCTTCTGCTCCAAGCGCATAAACAATCTCGGTCACGCTCGGGACCAGAGAAACTACGCCCTTTCTAGACACCTTGGCCGGTTGGCTCGTGCCGCAACACAAAACCAAGCCCACGACAAAAACCAGAAATCTGTTCATTCCCTATTCACCTTATGTGCAAACACCATATAAATCGTGTGGCCCACCATTCTATCTGCCGGCCTGGTCCCTGAAGGCCGCACCAGCATATTTCTCTCCAGTGTTTCCATTATACGGATTCTGCTAAAT
>DFBN01000004.1 GCA_002366635.1 Caldifarciminota bacterium UBA3079
AGTTGAGAAAACCCTCCTAACTGCATGTCCACTTTATCGGGGGCAGTCCCCGGTGTAGAGTATCGGCAGCGTATCGCTCGACTCAGCATAAATGCTGGCGGCAAGCGCTGCCGTGATTATGGTGATTATTCTTTTCATGTTTGCCTCTTTCAACATCCAGTGTTCGGACAACACAAGTCAGGTTTATTTCAGTCTCACAAATTTGGTCCTACCCGACCGGACCGGGCTTGCAGAATGCAACCTCTCTGGAACCCAGGTCATCTCTGCGAAATAGACTCCGTTCGGAACCGGATGGCCAGAATCATCGGTTCCGTCCCAAAGATAGTCGAGAACTTCGCTGCTATGAGCTCTATCTACGAGCGTCCGCACCAGCATTCCTGCTCGGTTATAAACGCAAATATGGACCCGGCCCTTGCCAGGCAGTCTCCCTCCAAATCGGACAGTACGGGCAAACGGATTTGGACGGACGCGCACGAACGATGTTGCGCGATGGCTAGCCTGACGAGACGGTTCGCTCAGGCCCACTTCCGGTGTGTAGAGGATGGTTACAAAACCCGCATCTCTGCCCACTACCACAATCCGATTCTCTGGCCCGGCGGCAATAGCGTAACCACGGCTACCGCAGATATCCCTCCATATTTCTCTTCCCGATGAATCATACCCGACTGTTGCGGCTAAATAAGTAGCCCTTCCTGTAACAAACACATTACCATCATTCGCGACAGCAACATCATATGCGTAGTCTCTACCGTATTCACTATCGAAGGTTGCGCGCCACAATTCTTCGCCGTCTGCGCTGAACGCGACTGTCGCGTAATCATAGTCATGACTACCCCTGACGCGCCCGGTGACAAGAACTCGGCCGGTTTCGTCCCCGGTTGCTGAATACGCACGGCAAGTTCTGTCAAAGCTGGCGCGTGCTGCCCACAGGGTTTCGCCTGAAGGACTGAGTTTGGCAGCAAGAAACGCACGAGAACCATACCCTCCCAGGAATACGTTCCCTGCCGAATCAACGGCCATTCCCTCCGCCCTGAACGAACTTAGGCTGGAATCAGGGTCTTCGCAATGGGCCGTCCATACTACATCTCCGAGGAGGTCGTACTTAATTGTAGTCGCTAGAGTGAGGCCGTCATCTTCGTAGCTCCAGCCACTGACATATGTTGCACCAACACCATCGACTGCCACAGCACCGGCATGATCAGCAGTGTCAGCAGAGCCGTTGTATCTTCTGACCCAGAGTTCCTGACCGGAAGTTGAGTATCTCACCGTAGCGTAGTCCAGGTCTGTGCCAACCCCGTAGCTCTCTCCGGTCACAGCCACATTGCCAGAACGGTCAACCGCCAAAGCCACTGGCTTGTCGTCATTGTCAGCCGGACCGTTGTAACGATTAGCCCAGAGACGGTTGCCCCAGGGGTCATACTTGAGAGTCACATAGTCCAACCCAGTGCCAGCGCCCTCGCTGTATCCGGTCACATACACATTCCCCCAACCGTCCGTTTGCACAGCCGCCGCAATATCCTCTTCATTCGGAATGTTGCCGTAGGATTGCACCCACAGAAGCTCTCCAGAAGCCGAGTACTTGGCTACCGCTAGGTCTTTGTACTGGTCGAAGTTCTCCAACCAGCCGGCCGCTATGACGTTGCCGTTACGGTCAAAGGTCACATCCTTGCCTTCCCCGGCCCCAGCAGTGCCCGGTCCATTCAGAACTTGCGACCACTGCTCGTTACCGCCGCTGTCATACCGAATCAGCAGCGCATTTTCGTCAAGGTCTCGGTTGTTGTAATAGCCGCCAACGCAGATGCCTGAACCCGCCAGGATTAAGGCCAGAGCTCCGCTTTCCAGAGAATCGCGGGCAACCCAGCGCCGCACCCAAACCGATTCGCCAGCGGGGGAGTACTTCACTGTGGTCATATCCGACCCTCTCCAATCGCGTTCGCACCAACCCGAAACATAGATATTGCCGGACGGGTCAACCTGCATTCCTGCAAGGCTGTCATTGTCTCGTGGCCCATGATAGCTTCTGCGCCAGAGTTGAGTCCCGGTCGGTGAGTATTTTACCACCAGATAGGCATTGCTGTCGTTACCTGCCAGAATCACATTTGCCTGGTTGTCGGTTCCGACCGCGACCGCGCCGTTTTCATCCCCTTGGTCAACAAAGCTTCTTGACCAGAGAGTTTCACCTGAGGGACTATACTTTACCACAAGGTAGCCGCTGTTGCGAAAGTCAGGATGGGTGCAGCCAGCAACTACCAGGTTATTCTGCGGGTCCAAGGCAACCGCTACCGCGCTGTCTTCGTTGTCGCCCGGCCCTCGGAAAGTGCGCGCCCATTGCAGCACTCCATCAAGTGAATACTTCAGCACCTGCATGTCGAAGTCTCCGGCCGCTTCCCAGTTACAAACAGTTCCGACTTCGTAGATGTAACCCTGCTGGTCTATGACCGCTGCGAGCCCGAAATCTTCGTTCTCTTGAAAGTCAAACAGCCGTGCCCAAAGCTGTTCCCCAGAAGGAGAGTACTTAACCAGCGCCATATCTTCGTATCGTTCCCCGGTTTCACCGTAGCCGGCCACATATGCATTGCCTACATCGTCCACCACCACTGCCGAAGCTTCATCATTTTCCCCCTCGGCATCATAATACTTGACCCAGACCGAATCCCCAGAAGCGCCGTACTTCAGAGTGACAATGTCGAGCCAGCCGCCCGGCCGTATGGAACTGCCGGTCACGAATGCGTTGCCCCAGTGGTCAACCGCAATGTCTACAGGAATAACGCATCCGTCGCCTTCAGAACGTTGTGACCAGAGCAGTTCACCGCTCGGTGAGTACTTGGCCGTAATGATGGCAGAGGTGCTCTCGCTGGGCATGTTCTGAATCACGACATAGACATTGCCCTGCTGGTCAGAAGTCATCGCCCGCACTTGGTCATCGCTGTTGCCGGTACCGGAGAGCCGCCTGACCCAGACCGTATCACGCTGGGCAAATGCACAAGAAATGCACGCTGCTAGGGTTATTAGCTTAAATCCTGAAAGTCGAATCATCTTGTTACCTCGCAAGACTAATATAATCGTATTCCACTGCTTATCAAGGCTGGGATTTCAACCTGGGCATTACCCGTACCGCCGACTTCGTGCCATTCGGCAAACGCAAAAGAAATGCGCGCTTACGCAGAGGGGTTTCTTTGCGAAGCCGTTCTTGCTGTGCGCCAGTTTGCGGGAAAACACTGTTGCTTGACTCAGGTTGACCGGCTAATAGAATGCAGTTGGTTTGCATCATGACAGGAGGCTCAGTTGGTTAGAAATGTTCTGTTTTTCTCGGCTGTTCTGTTCCTGGTAGTTCCATGCTGGGCGATGTTTGAAGAGAATGGGGTAGGTGTCAGGCCCGAAGGCATGGCGGGCGCTTTCACGGCGGTGGCCGATGATGTGAGTGCGGCAAGTTTCAATCCGGCCGGTTTGTTTCAGGTCGGGAAATATGAGGTTCAGGGTTTCTACAAATTGCTTTACGGCGGTGCCGGCGTTAATCTGCATTCGGTTAGTGCGGCCGGTTGCATGCCTCTGGGCAGGTTTGGCAGTTTCGGGCTGAGTGCGCAGGAGACCGGTTTTGAGTTGCATTCCGAACGCACCTTGAAGTTTACCCATGGTCTGAGACTCGTCAATAGTATCGGTTTTGGCTATGGTTTGAATGTTTACAATCTCTTTCAGAAGGGAATCGGCAGCGGTTTTTCATTCGGTCTGGATTTGGGAATGTTTGCAAGGGTGTACCGGGTATGGACCACAGGGTTTTATGTCCACAATATCAATATGCCCAGGATTGGAACAGGACCCGAAGGCGAGATGCCCAGGTCACTTTGCTTCGGACTCGGATATTCACCGACATCAGGGATTCATTCGGCAATAGATTTGGAAAAGGAACCGGGGAAGGGGACACAGGTGCGCTGTGGCCAGGAGTTCACGATAGTTCCGGACCATCTGGTTCTCCGTGCCGGTGTCCAGACCGAGCCGGTCAGTTTTGCCTTTGGCCTGCGGACCGGAACCCGGAGTATCCATATTGATTATGCGCTTAAGACCCATGCCGAGCTGGGTTTGACCCATAATTTCGGGTTATCGCTCGGGTTCTGATATGTTCCAATTCGTGCTTTTCCTGATTGCCGTTTACAGCCCTGCGAATCAGCTTGATATAAACCGTGCGACCCGGGAAGAGATTCGGCAATTGCCAGTGGATTCGGTTGTTGCAGAACGCATTTATCAGCACCTTTATGAATATGGCAGGTTCAACAGTATCTACGAGCTTTCGGGAATAAAGGGGGTAGGGCCGGCATTGCTAGAAAGGCTGAAGCCGATGGTTTATGTTTCGTTGCGGCGAGCGGACGAAGACAGGCTGCGCAAGATGCATCTGGTTCAGCGGCGGCTGGCATCAGAAGAAGGACCGACCCGCGCCGCGGTCGAGGAGTGGCAGGATATGCTATTGACACCGCTCAATATCAATCGGGCAAGTGTGGACGATTTGGTGATGCTGGACAATGTTTCCCTGGTGGATGCGGTGGCCGTTGCCAAATATCTGAAATCAGGTCGGACAATCCGAAGCCGATATGATTTGGCAAAGCGGATTGTCGGGCTTTCCAGTTATGGGTATCGGAATATCCGTGACTTTGTCGCTTACCAGGATATGAAATTCGAGGGTTTCGGTGGTAATTACCGGTTGAATTATTTGTCCTGTCCTGCCTGGGAGACCGAGGTCAGCACTGTTGATTTCAGCCAGGCACTTGATGCGCTGGAAAAGGATACGGCAGAGTTCCGCGCAGCCGGGTTCACAAAGAATGAGATTGAATATATCAGGCATCGTCTTGAAGCTGAAAAAGATTATCTTGAAGAGGGGGGCAGTTCTGGAGATGTGCGCAACCGCTTGCGGATACGACTGGGTAATCATTTCCGAACCGGTGCGTGGGTCAATCAGAAATTCTTTGAGCCCGGAGCGATAAACGGTCTTAAGGGTTTTGTCAGCGGCCAGGATTTCGGGCTTTTGCGCCGTGTCTTTCTGGGTGACTACCGGGTTACACTTGGTCAGGGTTTGCTGCTTGACAATACTGCTGAGCTCAGGGCGAGGACGCATGAAAGACCCAGAGGTTTGTTCAATGACCTGGATGAGAATCCGGGTTTCGGTTTCAGGGGGGGCGCAGCGGAAATCGGCCTGAGCCGTTTCGGGCTCGCGGGTTGTATCTCCAGTGCCCGGCGGGATGCAATTCTGAATCCGGACAGCAGTGTGAACTATTATATTATCACTACGCCATGTTATCCGACATTCAAGGATGTTTTGAAAGAAACCGATATTGCCGGGAGCGGATACCTTGACCTGTCTGATTTTCTCATGATTCCAGTCGGGACCAGGCTGGGATTCAATGCATTATCAATCCGGTATGACCGTGATTTCAAACCCGATGCCAGATACCTGGATTTGCCCGGGGACGGCACTGAGCTTGCAGACCCGAATTATACAAGGCTGGACAGCGGTAAGGCCCGGCTTTTCTATGGTTTTGATTTCCGCACTGTGGTTGAGAATGTTTCTCTTGAAGGTGAGCTGGCACTTAAACCGGATGTCGGCACAAGCTTTTTGCCCAAAACAGGGACACAGAAGGCGTATCTGGCCAAGGCAAGGGCTCAGTATAATTATCTTTATCTGACCGCATTGTTCCGTCATTATGACATCGGTTATGATAATCCGTACAATCGTGGTTATTGCGAGCAGTTGCGTTTTGAGGATACGCCTTTTGAAAAGGCGTATCGGTTGATTGACCCGGCATATTCAGGATTGCAGGATTTCCCGATGCCCAAGGCCGAGCAAGGTTTTCTTGTTGAGACGCGTTACCAGATTTCGCGCAAGATAACCTTTACCCGGGCATATATTGATGTATGGCGTAATCTTGCATGGGGGATGAGCAATATCCGGTTTCAGGCAGAAATAGAATATCGGCCGGTTTTCCCTTTGCGAATCCGTTTCAGGCAGAAGCTGCAAAGCAAAGGTTTGCCCAAGCCTGTCCTGTCCACCAGGTCAAACACATCCGAGTCGAGTATCAGGGTAATGGCAAGTTTGACCAATCACGATTTCCTGACAGGGGAAGTGCGCGAAGGCCGGGTTCATTTGATTCCTAATCCGAAATACGGTGACAAAGCGAGTATGTCAGGGAACTTCCTGGCGGTGCAATGGGAACACAATTTCAGCGATGACTTCAATACTGAGCTCGGGGTGGCGACCTGGCTGACCCGGGACATGTCGCAATGGATTCTTGAGGATGTCGGGATTGATTTCCTTGAAGGCGACGGGCTCAGATGGTATGCAGCATTGAACGACCGGATTTCAGAAAGGCTGCTGATTTACCTGAAATGCCGGCATAAAGTAAGTTGGTTTCCCCATACCGGGCTGGGTAGTTCTGAAGGTGTTCATTATTCGGAATCGCCTTTCCCGGTGCGGGATTTTGTGAGCAAAGACGATGCATTCGGTATCGCCATCCAGGTTGATGTGCTATGGTAAGGAGAAAGCGATGAGAAGATTATCATTTGCGTTCCTGATTCTCGTCATCGCCGGTGCGCTGGCAATGGCCGAGATACCGCTGCGGGCGTACTGGGGAGAGCGGGTGAAGTGGCACAATGCCAGGGATTTGGCATTTGCCGGAATGAACAGATTTGACCCCGGACCTGGCGCAGTATTCTCCAGCCCGGCACAACTGGGTTTTGTTGACCGTCCCGGGCTTGAACTCAGCTATGGGCTGAAATTCTCTTCTGAGCAGCGGACCAGAACTGTTTATGACCGGTTCGAGAATACGATTGGCGAAGCGGTTGTAGCTGATAATGCCGGTCTGTCCGGGATTGTTGGGCCTCTGGCCGGAGTGTTTCCGCTTTTCGGAAAGGGAGCGGTCGCAGCCGGCATTGGGCCGGTGCTCGATTTCTCATACCGGTATTACAAGGAGTTCCGGGATGATTTCTATAATGTCATCGGCGAAGACCGGGTTGAGCAGACCGGCACTGTTTTCAATGCCGGGCTCGGGTTCGGGTTCCGGCCTTTGAGCCGGCTGAGTCTTGGAGCAAGCGGCGGGTATATGTTCGGTTCAAGAGAGCTCGAGTCCTGGCAGATTCGAATACCAGATACGAGCTATGAGAGCGAGTTCGGCAAGCCGGCCGGAGTCACTTATGCGGTGGGTATCGCCGGTCAGCCGATTGACCGGCTTGACCTGGAGTTCGGCTTCACTGGGCCAGTCAAGCTGTCCGGCTGGTATACGCCGTCTGCTGCTCCGCCTGAATTTATTGGCTGCGAGCAGCATTATCCGTGGCGCGCGGACCTGAATGTTTCATACCAGGTGCCAGGTCCGCTGCCGTCCCGGGTGATGCTCGAAGCCGAGTACCAGCCACGGGTTAGCGTGGTTACCGGGTGGGGACTCTGGGGTAAGCACCCCGTGACTGAAACCGCCAGCATCCTGAGCGTTCGTGCCGGGGTCGAGCATACAATGCTGAATTTCTTGAAGCTGCGCTATGGATTCGGTGTTGAGCCGCTACCTTTTGACCCTTCGATTCAACTGGCCGAGGTCGGAGCCGGTGTCGGGTTTGATGCCGGATTCGGCCGGATTGATATTGGCGGGATGTTCTTCCGGGATGTTATCGGGCCAAGCTATTTCTACGGCTCATTGACCCCAAAAGACCAGACAGTATATGAGACCAGCGCGGTTTTCGCAGTTACGGTCGAGCATGGGTTCTAAGCATATTACCTGGTTGTTCTTGGGTTTGGTCCTGGGCTGCGTGATTGCCCGGGCCCGGGTCCAGCATTTATATATTGTCCATACCAACGATATTCAGGGTGCATTGCTGCCAAATAAGGCGTTCTGGATGAACCGGGATTTTCCGCCGCCGCTGGCAAATGCACCCGGTGCATTGACTGTAATCAGGGAATTGAGGGCCGAAGCAGCACAGAAAGGTTATGGTTTTCTGTTGCTGGATGCAGGCGATGCATTCAGGGGCAAGACGCCTGGCGAGTTGAGCAGCAGCCAGGCTGTCGTGGATTATTTTAACCGGGCCGGGTATGATGCGATTGAACTCGGGCAATATGATTGTCTGTCCGATACCAATTCCGGCATGCCGTGGATATGTTCTAATTTGCAGATTGCCGGCAGGAATATCAGGCCGAATCGGTTGTTTGAGCAAAGAGGTATTAAAATCGGCATCTTCGGGCTGATAACAAAATATGCCAAAAGCGCAATTAAGGATAAGGATTATGATGCTGTTGCCAGTGACCAAATCGCAAAGCTGCGCAGGCAAGGTGCAGATATTATTGTCGGGTTGACCAGTATCGGATACAGAAACGACAAGCGACTGGCCGATGATGTGGCTGGTGTTGATATTATTATTGGTGGTTATAGCCGGACCGGCGTCGAGCCGCCTTATGAATCGCCAAAGAACCATACGATTGTCTGCCAGGCATATAGCAGATTGAGTGCGATAGGTTTTCTTGATTTGGTTGTGGATACCGATACCCGGCATATTATCGGTTATGAGGGGCATTTAATAAACCTGTATGGAGAAGAGATTCCCAAGGACCCGGCATACATGCGGTACCTTGATTCACTTAAGGCAAAGAAGGAAAAGGGCTTTGATAAAGTCATCGGCAAAAGCGTGCGAGAATTGGTGCGTTGCGAAGACAGGGAATCACCGGTTGGAAATCTGGTCACCGATGCGATGCGGGAATTCACCGGTGCGGATATTGCTTTGCACAATTCAGACGGAATCACTGCGGATATTCCTTGTGGGGAGATTACTTACCGTGATATTTACAATCTGGCTCGTTTCGGCAATACAGTCGTCACCGGCGAATACGCTGGCCGTCAGGTTCGGGAAATGCTTGAAGTTTCAGTAAGCAGTAATCGAATACTCCAGGTTTCCGGGCTGAAGATGGGTTATGCAAAGAAGAGGCCTTTGGGCAGCCGGGTGCTTTCGGTTGTGGTCGGGGGTGAAGCGCTTGAGCCGGACCGGTTGTATAAAGTTTGTACCAATTCATATCTTGCCACCGGGAAAAGTGGTTTCGGTGTTTTCCAGACCGGCAAGCATATCAGTGACAGCGGTGTGCTCCTGCGCGATGTTGTTGCCGATTATATCCGCCGCAATTCACCGGTTAATGCCCGCATCCAGGGCCGTATCGTTTTGCAGGATAGTAGGCCCTGAAAAAAGTTCGGTTCAGTGTGACCAGGTGGGAGAAAAAGCGCCTTTGGTCCGGGTTATGCATTTCTGATGGGCACCGTTCCAGTCCATCGTATAAATCTCATAGTGGCCGCTCCGGTTTGAAGAAAAGGCGATGTGCAGGCCATCCGGAGACCAGATTGGGTCTTCGTTGCTGCCACGGCTGGTGAGTCTCAGATAGGTATCACCCGTTATATTCGTGGCGCAGACCTGATTCGAGCCATCTGGTTGGCGTTGGACAAATGCGACCATGTCACCGCGTGGAGACCAGGCAGGCGAAGTGTTATAGCTTCCTTCAAATGTCAGGCGGTGCAGGTCAATCCCATCGGCATTCATAATATAGACCTGTGGTGTTCCGGTCCGGTCAGACACGAAGGCTAGTTGTCTGCCCGATGGAGACCAAGTCGGGGATATGTCAATTGCATGGCTTGTGGTCAGCCGGCTGAGGTTGTGTCCTTTCGGGTCCATCAAATAGATGTCGGATTGCCCTCTGAAACTCAAAGATACCGCAATCGTCTTATTGTCCGGTGACCAGGCCGGGGTCGTATTCAATCCTGGCCGTTCACTCAAGGTTTTTCTCTTGCGGGTTTGGATATCGAGTGTGTATATGTTCAGCGAATGCTTTCCATAAGCGCAATACGCCAGTTTGTTTCCGTCGGGAGAGAAATCCGGGAAGAGTTTTACACCACCAGAGTTTGTAATAGAAACAAGAGCTGCACCATCGTAGTCTAGGAGAGCTAATTCCTTGCGGCCGTTTCCCAGGCTGCGGGAGAAAGCGATACGGGTGCGGCTGACACCCTGTTCTCCGGTAAGCAGTTTTATGACATCATCGGCAATTTCGTGTGCAAGCCGGCGCCATTGTTTTCTGAACCTGTAGGGCTTGGTTGCGATACGCCGGCATGTGAGAAGGTCATAAAGCCAGATTTGGAGAATGGGTCCGGAACGCTTCCTCGTGAGGTCTCCGCATATGAGCACTTCGGCCCCGGTGGAGCCCCAGGCTTTCAGGTCCACTTTGTGCATGGCGGTTTCAAATCCGAAGGCCGCGCCGGATTCTGGTTGCTGGAATGTGAAATACAAAGAGAAGCGCAAGTCTGCTTCGAATACCTGTTGGATTGACTGAAGGATATTGATAGTATCTTTTGGGAATCCTTTCTGGGCTGAGAATTCGGCAATCACCAGGTTGAGTCTTTGCCGGCCACTGGTTGCGGTTATCCTGAGCCAGAGCTCATCCTGTTGGTTTTGGCCAGATACCAGTGAAATACCCAAGAGTGCCAGCCAGCATATGACTCTCTTCATTTCGCTTGTGACAGAGAAAGAATGTATGCGGGCATTGGAGCCGATTATAAAGACTACATGGTTCGGGTCAAGATGCATTTTCCCTCGAGCAATGCCTTGATGC
>DFBN01000034.1 GCA_002366635.1 Caldifarciminota bacterium UBA3079
AATAAAGCCAGAGATGAAACGGCAGAAGCAACAGGAGATGTGACGGGCAATGAAACCGGAAAACAAATAGTTTGAGCAGCAACGAAACAAACAACAGTTAAGACTGGTTGAATGGTGTTTCGGATAATGGCTTTAATAACTCTGGTAAAAATGTTTTGGGAAATGGTTTTATAAACGATTAGACAAACCATTTGGGGAACGACCCCTGGGTATCGTTTCTAAGGCACCGTTTTTCTAGTTAAGTCTCTAAATACCAGTGTTTTCCTCCTATTGGCGACATATGCCGGAAACCGGGTGCCAGGGTTGATTTTAGTTTACAGTATTGTAAACTGAATATTGGGGAATCATGTTTGCTTCCAGAACCGGCTGAGCTTGCCGACGACAGCGGCGATGATTCCGGCCAGGCAGACGATAATGAACCAGTCGCCATAGCGGCGATAGGGCGTTGGTTTTACCGGTCTGGGCACGGTTCCTTCGAGGATTCCCGGTTCGAACAGTCGGGTCTTTTTGAGGATGCGGCCATATGGGTCGGCGATGAATGATATGCCGTTGTTTGCACTACGCACTAGGGGCACACCGTTCTCGACCGTGCGCATTGCAGCTAGTTCGGCATGTTGATAAGAACCGGACAGTTTTCCGAACCAGCCGTCATTCGTGACAACTACCAGGAGTTCTGAGCCCCGGCGGGTGAACTCGCGCGTGAGGTCAGGGAAAATCGCTTCAAAGCATATGAGGCAGGAGAAGGTGCCTTTTGCCCAGTGAAATACGGTGTATTCGTGACCCCGGTCCCAGTTGCCCATGTCCCGAGTGCCGATGATGCGGCGCAGGAGCGGAATTTCATCGGAGAAGGGGATTTTCTCTGAGAACGGGACCAAGTGTATTTTGTAATATCGCTGGCGCACCGAGTCCTGATTCGGTTTTAAGAGGACCGCACCGTTGAACCAGGCATGGCGAGGGATATCGTGCAATGGCGTGCCGGTTACTGTTTCGATTCCGAGTGAATCAACGAGGCTGCGAATAGCGGTGCCGATAGTAGTAGACCGGGTGACATCCACGAGCGTTGCCGTTTCAGGATAGACGATAAGGTCGGGTTTTGAAGCGGCTGCTTTGCGGGTGAGCTTCATGAGGTCGGCCTGAATCTTTTCCCGTGAATTCCAGTCGCCTTTGTCCAGAGGCGAGACATTCGGCTGGATAATGGCAACCTTGAACCAGGGCTTACCGGGCCGGATATGTATCGGTGAGAAAGCCAGTGGTGCTGCAAATGCTGCAACGAGCGCGGCACCGTATGCCAAACGCCGTCTGGAAAACAAAAGATGATATAGAAGCAGGTTGACGAGGACGAGCCAGGCGGAAATGAGATAGATTCCGCCCAATGCGGCCGGTTGGACCAAATGGACATACGGGGTTATGCTGCATCCCAAAAGGTCCCATGGGAAACCTAATTCACCTTTGGTTTTGATGAATTCAGACAGGGCCCATACCAAAGGCGCGGTCCAGAGGCCGAAGTGGCGACAGATGAGGGCGATAACACCGATGTAAAGGCCGAGATATCCGAAGAGCAGGATTACTCCGATAGAGAGTAACACGCGGGTTATGGGCTGAACCGGCACAACGAGAAACCATATCCACCAGAGGTGAAAACATGCAGAGAGTCCGCCGAAAAGCCAGCCTAACCAGAAGGCCTGTTTTGCCGAGGAATGCTCGATAACCCAGAAAAGGGGAACCAGGGCTATGAATGATAAGAAGCGGAAGGGTAATGGAGCAGACGCCAGACCGAGTGTGAGCGCAGCACCTGCGGTAACAAGAACCTTATAGCTTGTGGCAGTGGATTTTGGGATTCGGATTTCTGGTTTACTCCGGCTCGCCTGGGAGCGAGACCTCGCAGTGGGATGAGCTGGAGCGGTAGAAGGCGTCGGCGAGCCGATTGATAAGAAGTGCATCAATGGCCAGCACCGGGGATTGAGAGTCTTTGAGCAATGAACTTATCCAGAGGTCGATAAGCGTCTGGAAAGAGGCACGCTGAATGCCTTTTGTGGAAATCTGAGGGGTGACATTCACCAGATGCCCGTGCATCTCTTTGTTGATTTGAACGGGGTTCAGTAGTGCAGCACCGTTGGTACCGAATGCATTGAAATAGGTAAATTCCCTTTCCATGAGCATGCTCCAGCCGACCTCGACTGTAAGGAGGACATCGGAGTCGAATCTTATCATAGCAAATGCGGTATCTTCCACATCGGCTTTTGGTGTGCGTTGGTGGGCAACACCGGTAATCGATACCGGCCGGCCGGGTGATAAGAGCCAGAGTGAGAAATCAAGCAAGGCGGTTCCAAGGCCGAGGAAAGCGCCGCCGCCTGACCTGAGTCTTTGTCCGCGCCAGCCTTCAAGTGACCAGGAGCTGCGACTTCGCAGCCAGCCGGTTTTACAGTAGTAGAGTTGACCCAGTTCGCCTTCGTTTATGAATTTCCCGATGGTCTGGACATCGGGCCGGAGGCGGGTATTCAGGCAGGGCATGAATTTCCGGCCTTCACGCTGAGCGGTCTCTACCATCAGCCGTGCTTCTTCAGCGTTCAGTCCCAAAGGCATTTCACAGAGGACATCCTTGCCGTATTCCATTGCCGCAACCGCCATTGGTGCATGGAGGTGATTGGGGGTGGCGATGACTACCGCATCGATATCTTCGTCCATCTTGAGGTCATCGAAGTCAACATAGTGGCGGGGTATTCCATGCAGGGTGCAGAGGTGGTTTACTTTGCGGACATCGGTGTCACAAAGCGCAACCAGATTTACAAGCCGGTTTTGCTTCAGGGCCGGGATATGCGCTACCTGCGCATGGGCACCGCAACCGATAACCGCAACCCGGACAGGTGGATTCATATGTCGAGGATTCGGACGTGCCGACCTTCTATTTTCAGTCTGTTTTCAGAGAAGAGCCGGACCGCTTCCGGGTATGCCTGATGTTCTTCCAGGAGGACCCTGACCGCAAGGGACTCTGGTGTGTCGTTTTCCCTCACCGGGATAGCGCGCTGGATGATTATCGGGCCGGCATCTACATTTTCGGTTACAAAATGAACCGTGCAACCGGTGATTTTGACGCCGGACTCGATAACGGCACGATGAACCTGTATGCCTTGCAATCCTGCAAAAGCGGGAAGGAGCGAAGGGTGAATATTCATTATCTGGTTCTGGTAATGTTTGTGGAAAACCGGTGAGAGGATACGCATGAATCCGGCCAGACAGATAAGCCTGACATCGTATCTGGTTAATTCACGAATCATGGTCTGTTCAAACGATGCGCGTGATTTGAAGTCCCGGTGAGAAATGACCAGCGATGGAATGTTGAGGATTTCTGCACGCTTCAGCGCCAGCGCATCAGGGATATTGCTGATAACTATTTTTACCTGGGCGTCAATTGCCTCTCTTTTGATTGTCCGCACCAATGCCTCGAAATTGGTCCCACGACCTGATACCAGAACCCCGACACTGAGCTGAGACACAACTGCATTGTAAAGGGTTATGAAACCTTGTCAACCCGACAATTTTGTCGGTTTTGCTTGACTTTAGGATAGATTCGGGGAAATATCAGGTCATGAAGAAACCCAGGAAAATGATTCGCAGGATAGCAAGGACCGATCGAGGCCGGAAGTCCTCAAAACTGCTGAAGGGTTGCACGCGGATTCTGCCACCGCCTGTTTCCGGGAAGGAATCGGTTGAGGACCTTGTGGATAATACATTTCTTGCATATAACAGCGCCAGGCTGCGTGAGGCATGTTCGCTTTATGTTGAGAAGATTCTCAGGCCCGATGTTGTTGTCGGATTGAGCTTTGCCGGTGCACTCACTCCAGCCGGACTCGGACCTTCAGTGTTCGTTCCACTCATAGAAGCGGGTTTTGTTGACTGGATGGTCACTACCGGTGCGAATTTGTATCACGACCTTCATTTCGCTTTCGATTACCCGCTTTATATGGGGTCGCATCTGGCAGATGATGTCGAGTTGCACAAGCAGGATGTGGTGCGGATTTATGATGTGCTGCTCAGCTTGACCGATTGCCTTATGCCGACCGATGTCCGATTGAAAGAGATATTCATGAGGCCCGAGTTTCAGAAAAGGATGGGAACCGCCGAGCTCCATTATTATCTCGGGAAAATCGCCGACCAGGCAGAAAGGAAAAACAGAAAGCACGGGGTATCGGTGCTTGCCGCGGCGTATCGGGCCAGGATGCCCATTTATGTGAGCGCACCAGGGGATTCATCCCTTGCCCTTAACTGGGTAGAGTCGGTGATGCTGGGAAGCGAGCTGGTTGTGGATACAGCCATTGATGTAAATGAATCTGCGGCGATTGTGTGGCAGACAAAGCAGGAAGGGAAAAAGGCTGCGGCAATACTTCTGGGCGGCGGCAGTCCGAAGAATTTTATGCTTCAGACCGAGCCCCAGATTCAACAGATTCTCAAGCTGAAAGGGGCCGGATTCGACTATTTTATGCAGGTAACCGATGCCCGACCTGATACCGGCGGGCTTTCGGGCGCAACACCTCATGAAGCGGTTTCGTGGGGAAAGGTTAACCCGACAGCATTATCAGATGCGGTTGTCTGTTATCTGGATACGACGGTTGCGCTGCCGATAATCGCTCATTACGCATTGCGCAAGCGCCGGGCTCGAAGACTGCGTCGGCTTTATGACAAGCGCAAGCTCTATACCCGAAAGCTGGAACAAGCCTACCGGATTTTGTCGGCTGCTGTGAGGCGAAATCATCGGGGTTAGTTTCTTGCCCGGACCGGTCGGCCGACGATGTCGTAGGTGCGAGTGTTGGTAACCAGCGCAGTGATATAGGTTCCTGTTTTTGCAGTTTCAGGCAGGTTCACTACACCGTCAATCTCCGGTGCATCCCATTCGGTGCGACCGGTGTCGGCAGCGTCCATGAGGACCGTGAGTTTCCGGCCGCGGAGGTGCTGAAGGTTGCGCCGGGATATGCGTGCCTGAACCTGCATCAGTTCTTTCAACCTTTCCTGTTTTACCGGTTCTGGAATCTGATTTCGCATCTGGCTGGCAATGGTGCCGGGTTCGGCAGAATAGGCATAAGCACCGAGTCTGTCAAAGCGGCTGGTTTTGATAAATTCCAGCAGCTCATTGAATTCCTTCCGGGTCTCGGCCGGGAAACCGGTAATCAGCGTGGTCCGGATTCTCATGTCGGGTATCGAGCGGAGACGGGCAAGCAGGTGCTCGACATCGTCCCGGCGATAATGACGGTTCATTCTTCTGAGTATTCGGTTTGAGATATGCTGGATTGGCAGGTCAATATATCGGCAGAGCTTCGGATTCGAAGAGAATTCATCGATGAGTTCGTCGGTGATATGGGCCGGGTGGGTATACATCAGCCGCAGCCAGTGGATGCCATTGATATTGCTTAATTTTCTCAGCAGTCTGGACAGTGCGGGCCGGCAGTAGATATCCAGGCCATATGCAGTGGTATCCTGAGCTATGAGTATGATCTCTTTTACCCCTGCCCGTGCCAGGTCTTCGGCTTCCCGGATGATATCAGGGACCGGCCGGGAACGAAGACTGCCTCGGATGCCGGGAATCAAACAATATGTGCAGTGGTTGTTGCAACCATCAGCGATTTTGAGATAAGCATAATGCTTTGGGGTTGAAAGCAATCGCGGGTTGCGGCTGGTGAGTATGCGGGAAGGCGGAAACGATGCGGTGAAGGTTTCACCGTTCTTGAGTAATTTCGGAATATCAATGAATGCATCGAGTCCGACAAAGAGGTCGACACCTGCAAGCCTCTGCCTTATGTGCGTCCTGAAACGCTGAACCAGGCAACCGGCAACAACGAGTTTCATCCCGGGCCTGCGGCGTTTGATTGCCAGAAGCTGACGGATGATTCGTTCGGATTCGGCGACTGCAGAATTGAGAAATGCGCAGGTGGTGACTATGGCGACATCGGCTGAGCCCGCATCATTTGTGAGCCGGTAACCGGCCATACCCATTGATGCGAGGAGGTGTTCGGAATCGACAATGTTTTTTGGGCAGCCAAGCGCGATTACCGCAGTTGTGGGAGGTTTTCCCAATGGCTATGCCTTCATCATTTTTCCCAAGGCTTGGGCAATTACCTTTCCGGATGCATCAACAAGTTCACTTTCGCCGCGGAGCAGGCAACCGTGTTCCTCGGTAATTCTTCCAATACCGTGAACCTTCTGGCCGACTTTCAGCGCCTGGCGGAACCTGATATTCAGTTCACCGGTTACTGCATCATAACCCCGGACAGTGCAAGCCCAGGCAATCAATTCGTCCAGAATGGTTGCAACTATGCCGCCATGGATGACACCGCGCCAACCCTCGAACCGTTCCGGGGCAACGAAGTCGAGCTCGACGCCTTTTTTTGTTTTTCTGATATCAAGATGCATGCCGTGCTTGTTATGCTTGCCACAGGCAAAGCAAGTGCCGACGTCGTTTACTGGCATTTGATTCAGTTGATATCGGTGCCAGGGGGCGGGGTAAAGTGGAATATCTTCCAGGACAGGTCCGGGTTCCATTTCTGATGTGATAATTGGAAGTGATATTCGTTACCCCAGGCATCGGTGAATGAGAATGCGGTGATTTTCGTTGTGGCCGTATCCAATTCCATCACGAAATCGGAAAGCGACATCAGTGAATCAGGAGTTACCACTTTAAGCATGAGGTTTCTGGTTGTGTCGCTGACGATGACGGCGGTTGCTGTGGTATCGAGTAGCGGGTCCAGAAAAGCCAGCAAAGGGACAGAGTGAGGTTCTACCTGGCGGACAGCCTTTTTTTCTTGTTCAAAGTAGAACCAGAGAACCGAATCTTCACATACGATGAGTTGGTGCTGGGGCGATGTTACCTCCAGACGATAGTGGTCGGGCAGCACAATGAAGAACTTGCCGGAAAAGGCCTGGCAGGTTTCTTCGGTTTCTGAGCATACCGTTTCAGCGAAATTCCCTGAGAGTGATTTCAGCCCGAGGTAGCGTGACCTGAGGTTGCACCAGAGGGAATCCGAGTTGCAACCAGCAGATATGGTCAAGAAGAGCACGAGCTTCAACAGCACCATAGCGAAAGATATTCGACTGAACGCCGATGTCAAGGGAATGGTATTCGCCGGGGCCGTTTGGGAAATGTTGACATTGGTTTGATTTGCTGGATAATTATAAAGAGTTGTGAGTTTGTTTAAGCGATATTTTCTGAAGGGTTTTTGTGCTATGAGTATGAAAGTTTTCCTGTTGAACATTATCCGGAGTTAATGTGGCTTCTTTGGCGATAAAGATGGGGCTGGCAATACGGCGGTTGGATGCCGAACTTATAAGGAACGCCCAGGGTTATCCGGCCGCACTTCCTGCTACCCATTTGTCGGCGCTGCAAGGTTGGGAATTTCCTTTGGAAGGGTCAGGGGGTATGTTAGTCAGGTATACCCGTGAGGAATTTGCCGGTCTGGAACCACTGAAGCGGCAAGTTGAGGTTAACCGGGCACATGCCGAAGCAACGCTGGTACTTGCTCGTGCCGGTGAAGTTGAGTTGGACGAGGATGAAGAAGAATTGTTGTTCCAGCGCGCAGTTGGAATTCTGCCGAGTGAGGAGGGCCGGCGTTTCGCAGAGATAGCAGCGTGTGCCCACCTTGAACCCGGCTATATGACCAGCAGTCCGGAGAGGTATGTCAAGGGTATTACTGATATTATCGGGGTTTTTGGACAGGCCACTGGGCTTGGTTACGGGTTCCTTTTGATGGCTGGTATTCGGTCTGTCGCCGACCTTGTAAAATACGGTATCCGTCTGCAACGCCTGTTTGACAGCATTGTCCAGCATCACTTGATAGCCGATATGCTTGATGATGCGGAGAATGGCATCAGCGGGCTTACTTATGAAGAAAGAATCAAGCTCTTGCATGCGATGCGCAACCAACTTTGGCAGATGCGACAGAACAGAGTCGGGCGTTTTCTGCCTTTGACCCAAGTAGTCGATGGTTACCTTGGGCTTACCAAGGACGGAATCGGCGATGCAACAGGGTTGGCTGTTCTTGATTCTATTATGGTTGGTAAGATGTCATTTCCTGTCAGCTATCTTGTTTGGAAAGGGCATTTCTATCTGAGAATTTGTGTTTCGCGTAAGGGGATAGAATACTGGGACCCGGTTGACCGTCACGGCACAGTTCCTCTGGGCCGGGTAAGGAAAGTCGGGATTCTTGATATTATCGCTAAAGGATATTTGCGTATGGCTCAAGGTTATTCGGCTGCGCGTTCGTATGCCAATGGCTCGAGGGTCGCCAGATGGGTTCTCGGGATGGGGTCGGAGTCAGCAGAAGTCTACGGGGTCCTCGGACAGTGCATTCTGGGTCAGGGTCAGGCAAGAAAAGCAATCGAACTCTGTGACCAGGCACTTCGTCTGGATTCTAAGTTGGCCAGTGTTCACTTGGTTAAGGGAAATGCTTATGCGATGCTGAGTCGATGGCCAGAGGCTATCAAAAGCTATAAGAAAGCGATCAGCCGCCGTGCCGGATTTGCCGAGGCATTTAATAATCTGGGTTTGGCATTGGCCAAAAACGGCGAGCCGGAACGGGCACACGGGGCATATCGGGAGGCAATCCGGATACGTCCAGACTATGTTGAAGCTTATTACAATCTGGGTAATCTGCACCTTGAGCGCAAGGAATACGATAAGGGAATTGATGCATACCAGAAGGCAGTGCAACACAATCCCAGATTTGCCGGCGCATATTACAATCTTGGTCAGGCCTATTATGCGAAAGGCGAGCTGAGGCTAGCTCTGGAGGCTTACCAAGCGGCAGTGCATGTAAATCCCAAACATGCCGGGGCCTGGCACAATATGGGTATTGTTTACCGTGACCTGGGTGAAAAGGAACGGGCGGCTGAGGTTATCGAGAAGGCGGTAGAGCTCAACCCGATCCTTTTCAGATAGACCTTCCTGTTCTAACTCTTAGGGCGTTCCCAGTAATTGCCGGTTATGGCTGTTAGCGGTGTTGATTCCGTCAATGACAGACCAGCTATGAACAGCTACGCCGAGCAGGAATAGACTTCCAGAAGTCAGGTTTCTGATGCCGGGTTTCAGTTCTTCGTTTTTCCCGATAGTGCTGGCAAGGCTGTAGCTCAGAAAAGAGCCGGCGAGGAAGCCGATACCTTTGAGCCATTTACCACAATAGGCTTGGCCGGTTCCAGGAAGGGTAAGAGAAAGTGCGCCAGCAAGAAACGGGTCTTTGGGTAGGATTATTTCTTTATGGACTACGATTTTGGGTCGAAAAAACGGAATATGCTCGACCGAATCCGTTGATACACGAACCGGAAACTGAGGTTGGGATTTTACTTTGCTGCCTGCTATCGTTTGGCCCGGCATCACACTGAATAGGAAAAGAAACAAGAGCAGAAGTCTGTTCATATTACTCCTTATTTTCTCAGTCCCACTTGAATGGATATATGTCGCAGCCGACCACGAGGGAACCGCGGCCGAAATTGTCCCAGGCGAAAGTGGCCACAAGTGTGCCGTTCTCGTCCTGCTCCCGGATTTCGCCCGAACCTGAATGGTCGGGTCTGAAATCGGAATGGACAAAGAACCGGGTATCTGAGTCGTTGGGGTCGGAGAGCAGGAACTGGATGAAAGTATAATTGTCTTCCCAGTTATCCGGGGTTTCATTGTGGTGAATCCCCATGACCATATCGAGCGATTCGTTTCCGTCGGTCCAGAATGCCGGGCCGGTCTGGATTCCACCCGGACGGTTGACAGGTCCCAGATTAAAACAGGTGGAGTCGCCGTTAGTAATGTTTTTGTCCGCCATTTCAGTGGCCCGGTCGTTCTGCCAGATATGAACCTTAAGCCAGACATTGTGGGTTACATTCCAGTCGAGATATTCCTTCTGACCGCAGAATGACACCACATCGTCGGTCGAATCAAACGGTGTCCCCCGGTCGTCATAGAACAGCCAGCCGATTGTCCTGACACCGCGTTCGATTTCGTCGACATAGCTGGAGTCAATACCATCGGTGCCAAAGGAGTCACCGCCTCCGGGTTCGTAGCAGCCCGTGGCAGTTCCACGCAGGGTTCTCAGGGTAGCCAAGGCGTTGTCTGCCACTGCTTTTGTATCGGGTTTGAAGATGTTGTCGCAGCCGAGCTGGTCCAAAGACAGAATTGCGGCAACCGTTGCCAGGCCAAGCATTGTGATTCTTTTCATGATTTCTCCTTTCCGATTAGTGCTGCAAGGGATGTGCCAAGTCCCGACGATGAGGTTGAACAGGATGCCCATATGGTATCTGCCGGATTCTGGTGCACTTGGCATAAGCTTAACAGGTGGAAGAGCTTATTGTGATAGTGTCTGCATATCGGACGGCCTGGAATGTGTGGCTGAGTGGCCACAAGGTGTGTCGCTTCTGCAACGGATTCAGGCATAAGGGTCGGGTTTCTGGATTCCAAGTTGTTTAAGCCGACGGGAAAGGTTGCTTCTTTCTATATTGAGTTCTACCGCGGTTTTTGTTATATTCCATGCGAACCGGGCCAATTGCTGTTCTAAGAATACCTTTTCCAGTTCGTTGCGGGCCTGGCTTAAAGGCCGGGTGCGGGTGAATAATTGGTTCTCAGAGGTAAAGGCCGGGGTAGGATTTGGCGTTAGTGCAGAGACCGGGATTTCGTCCCCTGGAGTTACGATTGCGGCCCGCTCAATCAGGTTCTTCAGTTCTCTAATATTGCCCGGGAAGCTTTGCCCGCTCAAATAATCGAGTGCGTCCGAGGCAAACCGCTTTGAAGAAACACCATTTTGACGGCAGTAGGTATCAAGGAAGTATCTAGCCAGCACCGGGATATCTTCGGGTCTTTCTCTCAGGGCCGGAATGTGGATGTTAAACACATTCAGGCGGTGGTAAAGGTCTTCGCGGAAGTTGTGTTTTTCGATTTCTTCGGCCAGGTTTTTGTTTGTTGCAGAAATGATTCTGATATCTACTTTCAAAGGGTGGTTTGAGCCGACTCGCTCGAATTCACCGGTTTCCAAAACCCGAAGTAATTTCGCCTGGAGGCGCGGGTCCATATCCCCGATTTCATCCAGCAGGACTGTTCCGGTATCCGCCAGTTCGAATCTGCCCGGCCTGGAATTGAGCGCACCGGTGAACGCACCCTTTTCATGACCAAACAGTTCACTCTCAAGCAACTCTTTGGGGATGGCAGCGCAGTTGATTTTTATGAACGGCCGGTCATGACGGGCTGATAGATGATGAAGCCAGTAGGCTACAAGTTCTTTGCCAGTACCGGTTTCACCGGTGATAAGCACTCGTGCGCTGGTAGGGGCCACTTGTTTTATCTGCTCCAGGATTGTTCTGGTTTTTTCTGAATCGCCGATTATGCGATGTAGTTCTTCTTCAGCGGCCCGGTGTGCATTTTGGTCCAAGGTCAGGTTGCGGCGTTCGACTGCCCTGGAAACGGTCAGAAGCACCCTTTTGAGGGTCGAATACCTTGGTGCGGATTTCTTGGGGGATGCCCGGGCCGTTGTCATGAAATGCGATATTGCACCCTTGCTTGGTCAGGTGGGTGGTTATCGTGATTTCCCCCTTTTGGGATTTGGTTTCATTCAGGACCTCGGTGCTGTTCTTAATGATGTTGATGAATACGCGCCTCATCAGGCCTGGGTCGAGTTTCCATTCTTCGGTGCCAGGGTCAAGTTCTGTTTCGAACTGGATATCAGGTGATGAAACAGCATACTGGGCAACGATGTCGGCGATCAACCGGTTGAGTTTGATGGTTTTCGGCTGGGCTGCGGGAAGACGGGCAAATTCTGAGAATTCCCGGACGATTCGGTCCAATGCTTCGATTTCTTGAAGTATCGTTCTGGTGCTGCTTTTGATTACCTTGGGCAGGTCAGGGCTCTGCTCTTCATATTTCAGTTGCAGCCTTTCAACTGACAGCCGGATCGGCGTGAGCGGGTTGCGCAGTTCGTGGCCGAGGATACGGGCTACATCCCGCCAGGCTGCAAGCCGTTCGGTCATCGTGTTGAAAGCGGTCGCGACCGCACCGATTTCGCTGCGCGGTTTGACATTTACTTTGACTATCAGGTTACCACGGCCGGCCTGGTTGATTGCATCGGTCAGTTCCTTGAGCGGCCGGGTGACGCGCATCAGCACGATTGAGCTTATGCCGAGCGATAGAGCGAAGACGACCAAGCCGAATAAGATACCGGCAATAACGACCCGCTGTTCGATCAGTCCTTTTATTGCCTTAAGCTGATTGTAAGCACGGAAGCCTTGCATCGCCTGGTCCCATTCGGCCGGGTTTCTGGCCGAGGCCACACCGATTTCAATAGTTCGTTCAACCGCACGGTTTTCCCAACTGCTCAGCGCAGAACGGGTCAGAAACAGAAGCGAGACCGAAAAGGTTGCAGCCGATACCAGCGAAACTATCGTAACCGTAATGATGAGGCGTTGGCGTAGGGTCATGGTTTTATTGCGGTTTTCCATGGAGTTACCGCTTTTGGATAGCGGTAGTTCCAGAATACATTGAGGTCAAGTTCCTTGCCGTCCATTGCCTCCAGGCCAATGGTGTTAAGGGCCGCTTCGATGCGGCATGAGAACTGTTGACCTTTGGGCAGGATTGAGGCTGGAACAAGGGGTGCAGATATATCCGCCAGGAGCCTTTTCGCTTGACTGAGTTTGTCTGCGGTTATAGTTGAATCTGGTTGGCCAGCTAGTTCAGAACGGTAAACAGTGTAGCTCTTGGTTACCGGGTCGTAGAGTGCAGAGTGGAAAAAGGCAAGGGAAACAGTAGAGATTTGGCCATTGTCGTCGCGGCTGAAGATTGTTACCGTGTATCCGATGGCTATCAGAGAGCCTGATTCGAGCAGTTGGTCCAAGTGCTTGTCGAATCCATGCCGGAGCGTGGTTTCCAGGTAAAGCGTATCGTTTTGAACCAGGAGTGATGGGGAAGAGAAACCCGGCGTGTTTTGGGTCAGGAGGAGTAGACTGCTAATCAGGGCCCCAAGACCTTTGGCCGCGAGCAGACTTAAAAAGAAAGACATTCCCTGCTAACAGATAGGGAAAGGAATACGAAAGTCAAGGATGGAAAAGCCGGGGCAAGTTTGAGCTTGACCAAGTCAGGTTATTTGGTTATTATTCTTTGCCCGAGTCGTGCAGGTAGATGTTGTTGGTTGAAAACAGCGGCTTTGGGCAAAAAAGATTAGTGATAAGATATAAGGAGGAGTAGTAATGCGTAAGATAGCTGTTCTATGTCTGATTGTCGGTATTGGTCTGACCTTTGCCGGCACCGAAAGGTGGATTGGGTCCAGTCCATTTCACCATTATACGATTACCAATCCCGAGCCCGGGATATTCCCGAACGCTCCAGAGGTATT
>DFBN01000089.1 GCA_002366635.1 Caldifarciminota bacterium UBA3079
CTTACCCATCTTTTCAAATACGATTCGGTTCACGGCACTTTCAAAGGCAATGTTTCTCATACCAAGAATGAAATAGTCATCGAAGGCCGCCCGGCACCAATCACCGCAATCAGCGAACCTGCCAAATTACCCTGGAAAGAACTGGGCGTTGATATCGTAGTCGAATCCACGGGTAGATTTCGCACTTACGAAAAAGCCCATGGCCATATCGAAGCCGGGGCAAAAAAGGTAGTAGTCACTGCCGCACCAAAAGGCAAGAAGCCCTTCAGGGTTATTGTAATAGGTGTAAATCATGAATCCTATGACCCAAACACCGACCACATCGTTTCCAACGCCTCCTGCACCACCAATTGCATTGTGCCGGTTGCCAAAGTTCTCCATGACAATTTCCGAATCATGCAGGGATACATGACTACGATTCATTCTTATACCAATGACCAGCGTATCCTCGACCGAACCCACAAGGACCTGCGTCGGGCCAGGGCCGCGGCAATGTCCATGATTCCTACAACGACCGGCGCAGCCAAAATGATTGGGTTAATCTTCCCGGAACTCAAAGGCAAAACTGACGGTATGAGCATCCGGGTGCCGACACCCGATGTATCCATCGTCGATTTCAGTTGCACAGTCGAGAAAGAAACCACGGCGGAACAGGTAAACCAGGCATTCAAGGCGGCATCAGAAGGCCCGCTTAAAGGGATTATTGAATACATGACCGAACCGCTGGTTTCTTGTGACCTTGTCGGCAATCCGTATTCCGCAATCTTCGACTCGGCCTTAACACAGGTCATTGGCGGAAAGCTGGTAAAGGTTTACGCCTGGTATGACAACGAATACGGTTACTCCTGCCGGGTTGTTGACCTCTTGTCCCTTATCGCAAAGAGTTTATGAACAAACTTTCGGTCCGTAATCTGGATGTAGTTGGCAAAAAGGTATTCGTTCGCGTGGATTTCAATATCCCTTTAACCGATAGTGGTAAAATCTCATCTGACGGACGAATCCGCGCAGCCCTGCCTACTATTCAGTTACTCCTTAAGAAAAATGCGATTCTCATCCTTGCATCGCATCTTGGCAAACCCAAAGGGAAAACCAGCCCGGGCCTGACCCTGAAACCGGTTGCCACAAGACTAAGCGAAATCCTGAATAGAGATGTAATATTTGCCCCGGACTGCATCGGTCCCGAAGTTAATGGAATCCTGGCCAAGGCGACCCCGGGCACAATCATCATGCTCGAGAACCTGAGGTTTCACCCGGGCGAAAAAGCCAATGACCCCAAATTCTGCAAGGAACTGGCAAGCCTTGCAGACCGTTATGTTGACGACGCCTTCGGAACCGCACATCGTGCCCACGCCTCAACTACAGGAATGGCAGCATATTTTGACCGTCCTGCTGCCGGCCTGCTCATGGAAAAGGAAATCGAATACCTAAAGAAAGTAACCGAATTTCCTGCCAAACCATTCATGACCGTTATCGGTGGTTCCAAAGTCTCGGACAAAATCGGAGTAATCGCCAATCTGTTGCCCAAGGTTGACAAACTTCTGGTCGGAGGTGGTGCGGTATTCAATTTTCTTGCGGCCAAAGGCAAAGAAATCGGCAAATCCATCCATGAACCCGATATGGTTGACCAGACAAGGGAACTTACCGACAACCCGAAGCTGATCCTGCCCGTTGATATTGTAATTGCCCCATCCATTGATTCAGACACCGGCACAACCGTTTCAGCCGATGCCATACCCAAAGACCAGATGGGCCTGGATATCGGCCCAGAAACCAGCCGGTTGCTTTCAGAAACGCTTGCCACTGCCAGAACCGTGGTTTGGGTCGGTCCCATGGGTGTATTTGAGAAAAACGCATTTGCACACGGAACCGAAGCTTTAGCCCATACGATAGCAGACCTTACCGAACATGGAGCCACAACTGTCGTCGGCGGTGGCGATACCGTTGCCGCGCTTGAGAAGTTCGGTATGGTCAACAAAGTAAGTCATGCGTCAACCGGTGGCGGGGCCTGCCTTAAATTTCTCCAGGGCAAAACCCTTCCCAGCATCGCTGCACTGGCAGATACCAAATGAACAGCCGCATTCCGATAATCGCCGGTAACTGGAAAATGAACAAAACCCCGTCCCAGGCCCGTGCCTTTGCCATCGAGCTCAAAGAAAGGCTTAAAGATGTCACCGACCGGAAAATTGTCATATTCCCACCTTTCACCGCTCTTTCGACAGTTGCCAGCGAATTCCGTCAATCCAGGATCGCTTACGGTGGACAGAACTTCTACTGGGAAAACTCAGGCGCATTTACCGGTGAGATTGCCCCCCAGTTTCTCACAGACCTCGGCTGCACATATGTGCTTGTGGGCCATTCTGAACGCCGTTACATCTTCAATGAGTCGGACGAGGCCTGCCAGAAGAAAATTAGGGCTGCACTCAAGAGCAAACTCGTGCCTTTTCTCTGCTGCGGCGAAACGCTTAAGGAAAAGGAAGCGGAAAAGATCCTCCAGGCAATCAACCGCCAGCTTTCGGTTGCATTAGCAGGTATCGGAAAAGACGATAACTTCGTCATCGCCTACGAGCCGGTATGGGCAATCGGCACAGGAAAAACCGCAACCCCGCCCCAGGCAAACGAGACCCACAAATGGATACGCAACTGGCTCTCAGAAAATATCTCACCCGATACTGCCCAAAGAACAAGAATCCTTTACGGCGGCAGTGTAAAACCAGACAACATAGACAATCTGATGGCCCAAAACGAGATTGACGGTGCGCTGGTCGGCACTGCCAGTCTTGATATAGATTCATTTGAAAGGCTGGTGCGATTCCGGTCCTGACAAGAACGGTCAGAAGATACTTATTTTGAAATACCGCTTCGGGTTTTTCTTAATGTCCTCAATCAAAATCTGAACCTGCCGGTTTGTCTTCATAACTTCGTCGTAGAGTTTCTGTGAAGTCAGGAGTTTTCCCATGGTAGATTCACCTTTCAGCAATACGGCCAGACTGTCCAGTCCGTCTGAAAGACCTTCTAATTCCTCGCCGGTCACGGCAAGACCAGAATTGAATTTGTCAAGCTGACCGCTGAAATGGTCTAACTGACCTTGAATCCTCGCCATAAGGTCCTCTGCCACTTGTTTCAAACTACCGGTCAGTTCTTCCGGATTGAATTTGTTGAGCGCCCGGTCCAACTGCAGAAATGTCTCCTCCAGGTCTAGCGCCTCATTCACACCCTGAAACACAAAACCGTCCTCAGCACGGGGACCAGGCCCCAGAGTAATCATCAGATACCGGTCGCTGCCAAGATAGCTCACTGACCTGATGGCAATCCTCGTGTCCTGAGTCAACTCGACATCCTGGTCCAATGCCACTTGACAACAAACCCGCCTGCCTTCAAGCCGGACCTTTGCGACCCTGCCTTTTGGTATCCCCATAACCTCAACCGGGTCTCCGACCCTCAGACCGCTTACATTATCAAAATACACGGTCACATTCCTTCGTAAGCCGGTCCTGAGTCTGCCTGAGAACCAGAAGAATCCGAAAACAGCCAGCCCGATTCCAACAAGAACAAAAAGCACTACAATCAACTCACGAGTGCGTCTCTTCATAATCTTCCTTTCTTGCCTGTCCCATGGTCGACAACCTGCCGTCCTTGAGCATATAAATCTTATTGGCCACCGCTTCTGCCGCTTCGAGGTCATGGGTTACGACAACGCCGGTCTTACCCTCTCGGTCCCGCAGACTCTTTATCAGGTTACAGATACGCTCACGCATCAGTGGGTCTAATCCGGAAGTAGGTTCATCGTAAAACACATAATGCGGTCCTGAAACCAGCGCCCGTGCGATAGCCACAAGCTTTATCATCCCACCCGAAAGTGCATGCGGGGACAGGGCTTCATGTCCTGCCATACCGACACGCTCAAGCGTCCTCTTTACCCTTTTCTTCATTTCACTATCCTCCAACCTAGAATTCTCCTTAAGCGGCAGCGCTACATTCTCGGCAACATCCATAGAATCGAAAAGAGCCCCGTTCTGGAACACATACCCAAGCTGAACCAAAATAGGCCGGTTGTCGGCGAACGCCCCGAACCGTAAAGGCAAACCGTCATAACTTACACTTCCGTGGTCCGGCCGCAGAAGCCCGGCCATCACATGCAACATCACTGTCTTACCGATACCTGATGGCCCCAGAATCACAATGACCTTCGAGTCCGGCACCTCAAGGTTGACCTTATCAAGCACCAGTCTGTCACGGAATCGTTTCGATACCTGCTTTACCCTTATCATGACCTGAAAAATATCAATGCCATCAAGAAATTCGCACCGAGAATCATCCCTGCCGATGCAACCACTGCCTGGGTTGTTGCCCGGCCTACCTGTTTGGCTCCACCCTCAGCACCGAAACCGAAATAGCATCCGTTCGTGCCGATGAACAACCCGAAAAGAACTGCCTTTGCCAGTCCTCCGAAGAAATCCTTCGGCACAAAGAAATGTGTCACGCCGTAGAGAAATGTGTAAGCCGATACCTCCAGTGCCAGCGTAGAAATCAGAAGCGCTACTGCAATTGCGCAGACTTCCATCACCACAACGAGCAGCGGAACGCTCAGAGTCAGTGCCGCAATCCTGGGCAAACACAGGTAACGATACGGATTTACCCCCATCACGGTCAAGGCGTCTATCTGCTCAGAAACCCGCATTGCACCTAATTCCGCAGACATTGACGATGCCGACCTGCCGGCAACCAGAAATGCAGTGAACACCGGTGCCAGTTCAATCAGCACCATCCGGCTAACACCCATGCCTACAAAATACTTTGGCACTATGCCCATCAACTGATAGCTTGTCTGAACCGCGGTCGTCAACCCAACGAAAACCGATGCCAGGAGAATAACAGGAAATGCGCTTACACCGTGGATATAAAGCTGCTCAACCAGCCTTGGCCAGGTGCGTCGAATATCCCAAGGAATGAAAATACTTTTCGCAAGAAACAACACATAGCGGCCAGGTGCCGTAACAAACTTCACTTATGGTATGTTAACCACAAGTCCGACTCTGTCAAACACCGAAAATACCGTTTTCCCGGGTATGATTGTTTACAAATCCCTCTGCCTGGCTCGCCAACGCTTGACCACCCGTTTGACATCCAATTCCTTTACACCGTTAGCCCACCACTTTGCGAATTCTACATCCGAACTCATCGGCTTTGGGTCGGGGCAATCTATCAAGACCCTTGTCGGCATGGCCACAGAATCACCGAGTATCAGTGCCTCTCCTATGCGTAACGCAGGAAGCATATTCATCAGTCTGGCCAGCGAGTCCGGGACAAGACGACGGACATAGCTCTGGTCATCCGGGTTGGTAAGACGCATGGCGATAAAAGTATTGCATTGGGAAAGCACGGTTTCTGAAAGCTCGTTTGGCCGCTGGCTGACAATTATTGTCCCGATTCCATACTTCCTTCCCTCCTTTGTCACGCGTTCCACCGCGGACTTAGCAGCCAAAGGCACACCGTCGGTTCGTCTCGGAACATAATTATGCGCTTCTTCATAAACAAGAAGAATCGGAAAACGGGTTCGGTCAGGGTTCCACTGATTGAACTCGAAAGCCACACGAGAAACAACTGCAACAACTACCCCAACTACTTCCGAAGGTATCCCGCTCAGGTCAATAATAGCCATCCTCTTACCCGTATCTATGGAAAGATAGTCCTTTAGCAGTTTAGGCAAACTCTTATTGTCGGTATAGGAAGTTGGCGCAAACATGAAACGGAAACGCGGGTCGGTTGCCTTACTTTCAAATCGAATCAGGAACCGGTCGAACACACCATAAAGAGGCCCTGGCACGATTTTCCCATTACTGTCGCTGACCATCTGTATATTCCAATTACGGATTTGCTTAACCAGGTCATCGAGAGGAAAGTAAATTGGAGAATCAACCGTGATTGACTTGATTATGCCGGCGGTTTCCTCGGAAACACAACCTTGACGAGCCCGAACAAGCGCATCACGGAGCACGGTAATCTGGTTCTTAGAAGTAAGCTCATTCGGGTCAACTGCCAAGTCACAGAACTCATTGAAGTTCAGCAGCCAGTAAGGAAGCTCAAGCTCATCTGCCCGTATGACAAGAACCTTCTCCTCGGAAAAGGCAGGTGCGTACTCGCCGTGCAGGTCCAGAACTATAATGTGGGTATCTGGATATTTCTTGATTGCTTGCTGCAGAATGCTCACAACTGTGCATGTCTTGCCGCATCCGGTAGTCCCAAGCACTGCGATATGATGACCGAAGAACCGGTCTGCCTGAACATAAGCACGCTGGTCCTCAGCTTGTGCAGGACGGCCAAAAGAATAATCATAATCCACAAACTCCGAGAAGATTTTCTTAAGCTCTACCGAACTGACCATCCTCACTTGCTGACCGATATTCGGGTACACAGCAACACCGCGGACGAAATTCCCGCCGGAAAACAAAGTCCCTATGAGAACACAATCAGCAACTTTCCTACCGGAATCCTTTCGTCCCGAACCGGACGGATAACCCTCCTCGCGCACACTTGTCACTAT
>DFBN01000011.1 GCA_002366635.1 Caldifarciminota bacterium UBA3079
GCTTCAGTGTTGGAATCGGAATCAGCCATGGATGACGCTTCATAGTTCTTTAACCAAACGGTCGATAATGTCTTTGGGTTTGATGCCTTCGGCTTCGGCCGTGAAGTTGGTTACGATGCGGTGGCGGAGCACTGGTTGAGCAACCGTCCGGATGTCTTCGGTTGTCGGGGTATATGAGCCGTCGAGCAGGGCCTTTGTTTTCGCTCCAAGAATCAGGTATTGCGATGCCCGCGGTCCGGCACCCCAGCTTACCCATTCCTTGATGAATCCGGGACTGTTCTCGGAAACCGGCCGTGTGCTCGATGCCAACCTGACTGCATAATCGATAACATCGTCTGCTACAGGCACCCTGCGCACCAGTTCAGCTAACTTGGTGACTTCATTTGCGGAAAGCACTTTTGCCAAATCAGGCACATAAGCCGAAGTAGTAGTTTTGACTATTTCCCGTTCTTCGTCTGGTGCAGGATAATCAACATATATCGAGAACATGAACCGGTCGAGCTGTGCCTCGGGTAAGGGATAGGTGCCTTCAAGCTCAATAGGATTCTGGGTTGCCAGGACAAAGAAAGGGGCCGGTAAATTATAAGTATGGCCCGAGACCGTGACTTTGTATTCCTGCATCGCCTGAAGCAGAGCGGCCTGGGTTTTTGGTGGGGTTCGATTTATCTCATCTGCCAGAACCACATTGGCGAAAACCGGACCGGGAACAAATCGAAAGGCCCGCTTCCCCGTTGTCTGGTCTTCTTCAAGTATGTCTGTGCCGGTGATGTCTGAAGGCATCAGGTCAGGTGTGAACTGGACCCTTTTGAATGACAGCTCCAACACCTGGGCCAGGGTATTGATGAGCAGTGTCTTGGCCAGACCAGGCACGCCGATTAACAGACCGTGGCCGTGTGCCAGAAGACAGATGAGTACCTGTTCTACTACTGCTTTCTGTCCTATTATTACCTTTTCTACTTCAGATTCGATACACCGCCGTGCCTCGCCAAGCCGGCGCGCCGCCTCAATATCGCCGGGAGCAGCCTGGGTTGTCAGATTCTGACTGTCCATTGTCTAAGTAACCTATTTTTTACCTTTGCCCAGCAGTTTCTCAAGCACCTGTGGCAGGGTTGTGTATTCCATATCCTTGAGCCCGAGACGGTGCGGTTCGAAAGGCCCGTGGCGGCGCAGGAAATCGGCAGCTTCGTTCGCATGCTGTCTGGCCAAATCAAAGGATTGGTCGGCAAACATATCCCGCGGTCCGACCAGTCTGCCGTTGTTAATCTGAAACCCCAGGGCAATCACCCTTGGTGGCCCGTCAAATCTTGCCGGAGTGGCATCCGGTTGTGCAACCGGCATCAACGGGCCATAGTGAGAGCCGCGCATCCATCCGGAAACCAGATGCGGAAAGGCGAACGGTTCCAGCACTTCACCCACTGCCGGCAAGCCGGACTGGCAACGGATAATCATCACCGGGTCATCTTTTCCCACATATCGGCCCGCAATCAATGCAAGCTTCTGAGTAGAACTTGCAGCCGCAATCTCGCCGGTCTTCCTATAAACATTCTTGATAATATAGTTCTCGGGCGAACCGATAAGCACGAGCAAGTCATACATATCTTCAGGGCAGGAAAGGAAGATATCCCTTCCTTTATGCACATCATGGACCTCAAACTTGAACCCCTCATGCATCGCGGGGTCAATTACCAGCCCAATGGTATTGAATGGGTTTCCAAACATCTGGAAGAGCGGCAGGTTCCAGGCACCTGGTGCGCACTTGTCGGCTGCGAATATGATTATGGGTTCTGACTTCCGCTCGACAAAACTCATCTCAGCAACGCCCGGGCCCATGCCTTTGACATTTCCTGAAAACGCATCGGCAAGCATGTCCTGACCTGCGCCGTAAAGCTTGAGTTCCTTTGCCAGTCGGGTGCATTCCATGAACACATCCCAGGCGAGTTTGTGAATTACCCTGCTGTCAGTTCCCCGGCAATGGGTCATAATCAGATTCAGGTCATCTCCGACACTGGTCACACGGAAATCGGTAACAACACCTTCGGTTGCGGCATGGTCCATGAGCTGGCTTGCCCGTTCCAAAATATCCGGGTGGCTTGATGAATGTCCTACATAACCGCCAACATCGGCCTTGATTACCGAAACTGTAATCTGATTCTTTTTACCAGGCTTTTTGCTTTCCATAGAAATTTCCTCCTGTTAAGACACTTCGGGCCAGATTCAAAGCCCGCATATAAAACAAAACCAAGGTTGTTAGCATAAGCAAACAGACGCATAAGTCAAGGAAGAGGGAAGGGGGCGNNGATTCTGGTTACCACACTGACCTTGACGGTAAGTCGGGTTTCATTTAGACTCGATTGGAAATAATGTCTGAACACAACAAGATTCCGGGTAAACTTCTGGCACGCCTGACAAGGTATGGCCGGGTGTATCTGCTTGATACTGTCAAGTCAACCAATAGCTATGCATTCTCGCTTGCCGGTAAGCATGAAACCGCAATTGTGATTGCACAGAATCAGACGCACGGTCGAGGCCGGTTCAGACGGCACTGGTTCACTGATTCGGGCAGCCTTACATTCTCGGTCCTGACCTTTCCCGAAACAGAGGAAGCTGTTCCTCTGGCGCAAATGACCCAGGTCGTGGGGCTTGCGGTCTGCCGCGCGATTGAGGATATCCTGGGCCTGGAGCCATTGATTCGCTGGCCCAACGATATAATAGTCGGTGGCAAGAAGGTTGCAGGCATTTTGTGTGAGCAGCACAAGGACGCTGTCGTTCTCGGGATAGGCATGAATGTCAACCAGAGCGAATTTCCCGAGTCGCTTCCTGATGCCGGTTCGCTGTTTCTTGCCAGCGGCAAAACATGGGAGAAACTTGAACTGGCAGACAGGATTCTTGAACGCATTTCTGGGTTCCAGGAGCAGATGCAGGCGGGTGAGACAACAGAGCTGCTCACTGCGATAAAGGACCGTTCTGCAATACTCCACCGCCGCGTGGAGATACGGACACTCTTTCGCCGGCATATCGGCACTGTGGTTGACATTGACGCTGAAGGTAGAATCGTTCTCAGAACGACAAGCGGACGCCTGGCAATTATCAATTCGGGCCAGGCACGCAGGTTGAGATGATTCTCACGATTCTGGTCGGAAATACAAACACGCGGCTTACCTTTTTCCATGGCCGTATGCTTAAGAGGCGGCGGATTGTTCCTACTGGCCGGTTTCTTAGCTGCCCGGAGGATTTCTTCCGTCCGGACAAAAGAATGCTGGGTGCTGCATTTGCTTCGGTTGTGCCGGGCGCTATGAATATATGCCGGCGTGCAATAAGAGCACAAA
This sequence comes from Caldifarciminota bacterium UBA3079, assembly GCA_002366635.1. Taxonomy (GTDB): domain Bacteria; phylum Hydrothermota; class Tepidihabitantia; order Tepidihabitantales; family Tepidihabitantaceae; genus UBA3079. The sequence continues at coordinate 3,327 of DFBN01000011.1, forward strand.
CTGGCCGGCCGCTTTTCTGTTTCAATAAGAAAATCCGCACCGGCCTTGATATTCATTACAATCTGGACCAGTTGGGGCCGGACAGGATTTGTGCGGCAGTTGGTGGTCATGTCAGTTTTCCCGGTAATATCATTGTTCTGGACTTCGGCACCGCAGTGACTGTTAATGCAGTTACAAAAGACGGCCGGTTCCTGGGAGGCGCTATCCTTCCAGGTCTTTCCCTGATGCTCACAAGTCTGAACCAGGCGACCGCCAGGCTGCCGCGCACCCGGCCTGGCAAGGAAACCCGTATTATCCAGCATGGAACCAGAAGCGCAATGCGGGCCGGGACATTTCACCTTTTTTTAGGCGGGCTTGACCACATCATCCGGCATATCGAATCTGAAACGCACCGTTCGTATTCGGTGATAGCTACCGGAGGTGGTGCAACACTGATTTCGGGGCAGCTTGAAAGAATCGTGGCGGTTGACCAGGATATTGCTGCAAAAGGCCTGGTCGAACTGTTTTATATCAATCAGAGGTAATTTTGAGATTGAAGATTTGAGATTTTAGATTGATAGTGGAACAATCCTTTGGAAACCGCAGAACAGACCGGTGAAAACAGCGATTTTTCTCGGAATTGAGACCAGCGGAACCGATACCGGCGTTGCACTGGCAGGCCCAGACCATGTCATTTTCGAGGCGGTTAACCATGGTGGTAATCACAATGAAGTTCTGCTCGGGTTGATAGATGAGGCATTCAAGAGCAGTGGAATCGGCTTGAAGACACTCGGGGGTATCGGCGTAACCATCGGCCCGGGCATGTTTACTTCGCTTCGGGTCGGACTCAGTGTTGCTGAAGGGATTGCCATAGCACATGCAATCCCCGTAAAAGGAATCAGCACACTTTTTGCACTGGCACAGGCCGCAAAAGAACCGGGCAAACCGGTCCTCGCTGTCATCGACGCACGCAAGCACCAGGTTTATGCCGGTCTTTACAAGGATGAGCAGGTGTTAATCAAGCCCAGGGTTATCTATCCTGAAGGGTTGGCAGAACTCGCAGGCAGGTTTATTGATTC
>DFBN01000077.1 GCA_002366635.1 Caldifarciminota bacterium UBA3079
TGAAGCCGTCCAGCTTCGCCCTCAGGTCTGCATCAATGACCACGGGATTGTCGAGGTAGAGGCTGACCGAATCGAGGTTGAACACCCAGGGGTACTTCTCGGGGTCTCGAACTGCGGGATGCTTCCCTCGTGTCGGCGCGGTCACCACCCGAGCGTGCGCGACGACACCCTCGGTGCAGGCATAGAAGCATATCCAGTCGCCAGACTTGAGGTGACGTCGTCCCGGAGTGCGTTCACCGAACGCGTAGGCCTTATGCTTGCCAACAAGTGTGCGGATGACGTCGTCGGCACTGGCTTTCTCGTCTGACCTGACCGGGGTGAGCCAAAAGGCAGACTCTCCCTTTTGCTCCGGCGCGGGCTTGTCTCGCGCTATCGTAGGAAGGACTTCGCCTTTGGGCGGCTCGGGCGGGCTCACCACGACCTTGGAGATGAAGTTGACGATGGGGTCGATCCGTGGTCCTGACGGCCTTAAGACTGCCATGATGTCGTCGTGCTCGATGTCGTAGTCGTGCATTAGCTCGGCCAGCGACAGGAGCGATTCCACAGAAGCAACCCGGAGTTGGTGAATTCGCTTCTCGGCCACAATTGCGTTCTCCAACTGGTTGACCTCCGGGTCTGGACGACCGACGACGTAAAGGCCGAGCGTGTGGTTCCAGTCAGGCACGAGCTTGTCGGATATCATCCGGTTGACGTAGTCCATCAGCGTCGCCGTCCTCACGGCGTACACCTCAGTGGTCTTTACCTCCACCACGATGTTGAAGCCGCTGGGTGACTTCCAGTGTCCGTCGTAGCCTATCGCGCCTTGGACGCCCTGGTATCTTCCGAAGGTGACATCGAATCCCAGGAACCTGCCTAAATGGTTCACCAAGTCCTGCAGTGCCCGGTTAAACTGCGGTCCTGCGGTGCGTAGGCATTCCTGTACGTAGTCTCGAAGCTGCCCCGGTTCTTTGACGTTCTCAGCCAGGAACTGACGGAACCTCATGCTTGGCGTGTTCTCGCCAGATGAGTCGTCGAGTTTGCCAATCAGGTTCAGGACTTGGCCTAATGTGATGTTCATGTGGACTCCTTGTTACTTCGTCGCTGCCTCCACTATCTTAATTTCCTTCTCCGTCAATCCGTACAACTCACACACCAGCCCATCAATCTTCCGGTCGAAGTTCTCGACCAGGCGGAGGATTGTGTCAGGAACCGGAGCTTTGGGCATCGTAGGTTAGGATACTGGCCGAAGCCGCTCTTGTCAAGCGGATTCGGCTGAATGCGGGTAGCGTTCTTATGCGGTTTCGGTCGGTGGTTGGAGTTTGTGAAAGGTCAAACCGCGCTTTCTGTGCCAAGCAGCCGGGTCCTGGAAATAATCGTTGATTTCCTTTTCCTCGCGGTCGGTAAGGAAGCTGATTTCTTTCGGAATCTTGGGTGACAACGCCGAGGCACGGTCGGTAAGGAACCAGAGCTTTACCCCGGCCCGGGCCAAGTCTTCATTACCACCTTGCTGGCGGTTGAATATGACAAAGCAGTCATCAACATCCCCGCCCCATTCCCGGATTTCCTTTATTACCCGTGCCTTGGTCCAGCCGTGCACCAGAGTATCATCAACCACGAGCACTTTCTTTCTGAAAAGTTCGTGGCTTTTTATGCCTTCAAACGGACTGGCTTCCGGATAGCGCTTTTCTCTGCGGGCGAAGAACATCGGCTTGCAGAATTTGTGAGCAAGAACCGCGGCAATTCCGATACTTCCGGCTTCGATGCCGCAGATAGCATCAAATCGCAGATTGCGAAGCAGGAGCGTGGCTGAACCCAGAACGAAGTCGTTCACCTCCGGATAATTAGCAAGCCCTTTTACATCAATATATATCGGGCTTTTGTTCTTGCGCATGTCCACTTTGAAGAGCGGCCGCAAATCACCCAGACTTACTTTGATAGCACCAATCTGCCACAAGACCGCGGCAACGGTTTCGGCCAGGTTGCCGCGCATCGAACGCCGGATTAGAAGGAGGTCCGGCCGGACAATCCGCTGGTCACGCAAGAGCCGGTAGAATTTGGTCGCATGCTCAGGAGGCAGTTCAAACCCTATTCTCGTTTCGTCGATATCGTAAACGATATGAAAGTTTCCCAGTCGCTTTTCGCCGGCCAACAGGTGGTAGGTATCGGCATTTGCCTCACGCTGCAGTTTGCCAAGCCGGTCCGCCTTTGGGTTCACAAGCCTCTGATAGATTCTGAATGCATCCTGTGCGAGTTGCTCCGCTTCTTCGTATTCGAGGATATATGGTGTTACCGTTTCAACCAGACCGTCTTTCAGACTGATTTCACGCAGGGGAACCTGAACCAGTTTCACTGGCTAGGAACCGGTTTTCAGATTCTGGAACCTGGAGCTGTAAAAGAAATTCCAGAGGGCGCGGGATTTCCGTCTCAGCTCGGCCAAAGACCCTTTGTTCTCCAGCACAAACCCGGCCTTGCGCCACACTTTGGAATCCGGCTCCTGAAGCTTCAGCCGCGCCTTGGCCGCTTCCTTGGTCATACCTGATTCGATAAGCCGTTTTACTTTGAGTCTTTCGGGTGCAGTTACAAGGATTGCTACATCCATTTCCTTGTTCAGCCCAAGGGTGAAGAGAAGTGCCGCATCCAGAATCACAAGGCCTTTCTGGTTTTTGGTAATTTCCTTTTTGATGCGCTTGATAATAGGGGGATGCATTATCCGATTCAGCTTCTTAAGGCTCGTCTTGTTTGCAAATGCCCGTTCTGCCAGGGCTTTGTGGTCAATCTGGCCGTTCTTATTCAGAATCCTTTTGCCGAATACCTCAACCAGCTTTTTGTAATGCGGACTGTTACGCCGGAGCAGGGCCCAACCGATTTTGTCCGCATCAATTATCTTGGCCCCGTAACGCTTCAGTTCATTGGTAACCGTTGTTTTGCCTGCACCGATATTGCCGCCAATCCCTACGAGCAGTCGTCTCTGGGAAAGCTTGCGGTCAAACATTTGACTTAAATCACCTTTGCCTCTTCGCACAGAAGACGCACCAATTCAGGCACAGTTTTCTCGATTTCGCCCTCAAGCACCTTGCCCGGTTTTCTTCCCGGAGGCAGTCTGTCTTCGATATTAACCGTGCCGCTTGTGAGGTTCTTCTTTTCAATTCCGAGGTCACGCGCGGTTAAAACCGGAATTTCTTTGCGCTTGGCCGCCATCATCAGCTTAAGGGTCGGGTAACGGGGTTCGTATTTTCCTTTCTGAATGGTTACAAGACAAGGCATACTGATATGGACAATCTCGGTAGCCCCTTCGACTTCGCGATGTGCCACCAGTTCGGCAGCCTCCCCAGCGACTTCAACCTCGGGCACCACTGCTACATGGGGAATACCCAGATAATGAGCCACGACCTGCGGTACCATTGCCATGTCATCGTCGACAGCCTGCTTGCCACAAAGAACCAAATCAAACGGACTCCGCTTTATTGCAGCAGCAAGAATCCTGCCGGTGGAAAGAAAATCAATCCCTTTAAGCGAATCATCCAAAATGTGAACCGCTTTATCCACGCCCATGGAAAGCGCACTCAGAAGTGCTGTCCGTGCCCTTTGATGCCCAAGCGTGACAACGGTTATGGCAGTATCACCCAGGTTTTCACCTATCCGCAACCCGGTCTCAATCGCATACTCGTCATAAGGGTTGATTACCCATTCTACATCGCTTGTGTCCACAAAACCGACCTGGGTATCTATCCGCATTTTGGTCTCGGTAGAAGGGACTTGTTTCGCACAAACAACGATGTTCATTTATATTTTCTTTACACACAAGCAGCAGTTGTGCCCGCCGAAACCGAGGGAATTCGAAATCGCAGCCTTTATCTCGTGCTTGCGCGGCCCTTCTTTCACAAAGTCGAGTTCAACCCCGGGGTCAGGATGTTCATGATTGAGTGTCTGGTGCACCCGACCTTCCTTTACCGACTTTGCCAAAGCTACAAACTCCATCGCCCCGGCCGAACCCAGGCCGTGGCCAATCATTGATTTGGTAGAATTGATAAGAACCTTTTTGGCGTGGTCTCCGAATACTTCCATAATCGC
>DFBN01000107.1 GCA_002366635.1 Caldifarciminota bacterium UBA3079
TTAGCCGTGCCAGTGTTGTCAAGCTCAGGCCAACTGTTCTGGATACCATTACAAGTGTCTCCCAAATTTAGACTTGCGGTTTCAGTGCAATAATTTGGCACTCCGAGGTTGAATGTGCTTGACTCTGTGCTTCTCCAAGGCAAGATAAGGCATGACAAAAGCCACCCGTGAATCGGTCCTTACCCTTTTGTATATCATCTTCGGGCTTGGCGGTGCCTTGCTTGCCGGTTATGTTATTCTGGGAAGCAAGCTATTTCAAACCACGAACCGGCAGCTCTTCGGATTCTTAGTCATCGGTTTCAGCGGCTCATTGGTATATGCCGCAATCAGGCTGAAGGGGTTTGGCTATGGCCTCTTGATGATTATTCTGATGTTCTTCGGCCAGCTTGCGCTCAATCCGCCTTTGTGCGGCAGCTCGGCTATCAATGCCGCAATCTGGGCCTTACCCGTAGGCCTCGCTTTCACCGCATCGGCTTATTTATTCAAATCTCTCAACCGGATTCCTTTCGGCAAGTTCCTGATTATGGCGTTCTTCATCGGTCTGGGATATTCCATCGCTGTAGTGTTCTTCAAACTCCGGTTCCACAGCCCGCTGGAACCACATGAAATTCTCAGCTTCGGACTGGCCGGGCTCAAAGTCGGCGGGTTCATCGGAATCGGCATGGAAATAGTTGACCTCATCGGAACCAGGATGCACAGCAAAGGCCCGGAGTTCGTGGTTAATTCCGTGGCGGCACCGTGGGGCAAGGGGTGAGGTCTAGATACCAAATGCTGCCAAAAGCCCGATAAATCCCATCGTCAGTGTGAACACGACCCCGATTATGATAAACCATGGATGCCAGTGCATAAATGGCGAAAGCTTGCCGGGCTTGGTTGAACGGGTAAATGTTGCAATCATGGCAAATAAGGCAAGCACCGATACAATAATCGCCATGGGCAGATGAAATGTAAGCTTGACATCAATCCGTGGTGCCCGACTGACCATGTATCCGAGCACAAGATTGGCAATACATAACACAAAGAATACTATACTCCGGCTGCGCTGTTTGCGCAGAGGGTAATTCCAGTCCTGAAGCCTGGAAACGCTGGTCTGAGCAATAATGACCCCGTATATCATGGTAATAATTGCCAGGGCCGGGTGAATAAAACCATACCAAGGCATGACTCTAATCCACCAGTAATCCGACCCGGCATTTGGCCATAAGCTCAAGGTTCGCCTTTGACCCATGGACTCTTGCCGCATCGTAATCAGAAACTACCAGATTGCATGAATTGCTGCCGGTAACACTCAGCGCCCTGACTACAAGCGGGTCGGTTCCAATCCGTTCGCTCACCAAGGCCTCGGTCCGATTCTTGTAATAACCCACCATTCCATATTCGGCAAGCTCTTCCGCTTGGGTAAAACCAGGCCCATACACCTCATCATCCTGTTCGGTCACAACCTTGGGGAAAAAGGCCGGCCGGTAACTGAGTCCCCTTGCGTCAATGAGAATTCCGGTATAAGTAACCGTGTTTCCATCTTCATAAGGCACCAGCTCAACACCGTCCGGCACCTCTTTGCCTTTTGGCCATTCCTGACCACAGTAAGGACAAGCAACCCTGCCAAGCAACCTGCCTCCACCAACCTTGGGCAAAAGCTGCTCAAGAACACTTCCGGTGAGGGGAAATTCATAATCCACCGATACCATGCCGTCAGACCGGTATTTGGTATTCATTCTTTTGGTTTCCAGTGTCATCCGCCCCAATCGCCGCGCTTGCTTCATATGTGCCCCAAGGAATGAACCAACAGTCAGGTCCTGGTCATAACTGGCCTGCTTAAGCACTTCAAGTGCACGGGAGTTAAGGTCCTCAGGCGTAAACTGCGCCATTGCCTCACCTTGAAGTGTAGTTACGATAAGCACCGAATGGCCGTAATCAAGGGTATCGGCCGATAAGAGTGTGAGCCCGGTCAGGACAAGAAAGAGGAAGGTCTTCTTCATATTGCCTCCTGAGCGTTTTAAGCGGCCAACGGGAATCGGACCCGTGTAACTGGCTTGGGAAGCCAGGGCTCTACCTCTGAGCTATGGCCGCATAAGATAGAAATCTTAAACCAGGCAAGTCGCGTGTCAAGCAAGCCGGACTGGCTTGTTAACCCCAGGAATAACAAGATGTTACCGACTGCTTTTCAGGCTGCTTCATAAAACGATTTGCCCAAGAATTCAACCAGCCTCACTTTCTTTGCCCGGATAAGCTGGCCGATAACCCGAGACAGTTCTTCCGGCTTAATACCCAACGACCGCTCGATATCCTTTTTTGTGACCGGCCGACGCTGCACCAACTCAATAATCGCAGATTTGGCATCGCCTTTGAATTCCCGCTGTTGCTTGCGGATAGTTGGTTCGGCAATCTCGGTCCCAGGCCCGAAAAGCATCTGAATCTGTTCCAACGCATCATGGCTCAAAGGCTTCGCCTTTTTTTCTGCCGGTGGCCTCACAACCGTATTCAGATGGACCCGGTCCGGTCGGATAAGGGCCACTGCTTTGCGTAGCTTGACCAATTCTTCAACCGAATCATTGACGCCTTTGACAAGCATTATTTCCAGCCAGAGACGGCCTTTGTAATAGCGCCGGAATTTTCCAAGGCCCTGGATAATCTCGGCAATCTTCAGGTCTCGATGGTTTCGGTTCACCCGGCCGAATGTCGCCTGGTCTGCTGCATCAAGCGAAGGCACAACCAAATCAGCAGGATAAAGTGCCCTTCGCACAGTGGGTTCGGTAAGCAAAGTCGAATTCGTAATCACCGCTACCGGAATCGTAAACTCCTGTTTGAGCCTGCGGATAAGTTTGCCGATATCTTTGTTCAAGCACGGCTCGCCTTCGCCGGAAAATGTCAGAAAATCGACCCTTTTCCCTGCTATTGCCCCGTGCACCTGGACAAGGATGTCATTTATCGGGAAGAACGACTCTCGCTTTAGAGTTTTATGGCTAGTTCTGCCGCACTGGCAGTAAATACAGTCGAGAGTGCAGGTCTTACCTGGAACAATACTCAGGCCCAAAGATAGACCCAGCCTCCTTGAAGGCACTGGCCCGTAAACATAGCTCTGTTTGAACATCAGTCTCCTTCCTTTTGTTTCAGACCGGGCAGGTTTGTCTTGAGGTATTCAATCCCTTCTTCTTTGGAATTTATCTTGCCTTCAACCTGCAAATCCTCCAGCTCCTGCAAAATCACCTTGAACGCCGGCCCGGGTTTCAACCCAAAACCGATAAGGTCATAGCCGTTAATAAAATGTCGAACCTTAAGCTGCGCATCCTCAGCGCGCTTCTGCTCAATCATTCTCGTAATCGTATCCACAAGGTGCGATGTCCGACCCGCAGTTGCCCATCCATCTGCATAACAGAGAATCATCAAACCGAATGCCTCTTCTTCCGAATCCCTGAAAAAACGCCTTATCGCCCGGTCGGTCAAATCACGGTTTGTTGCAAGAAGGTGAAGCCTCATATGTCCTTTCACCTGTGCCTGGACCATTTTTATCTGGGCCCCTGAAAGACGCAGCCGCTCGCGCAGCATCGTGCCGACAATCTTGGCACCGAGGCTGTCGTGGCCATAGAAATGCACTTCACCTTTGCTGTTTACAAACCTGGTCTGGGGTTTGGCAATGTCATGCAAAAGCCCGGAGAACTTGAGCAATGCCCGGCGATATGGCAGTCCATTCGCTTCGGGCCCAAGCGCGGCCCAGCGGTCAAAATACCTGCGCCATTCCGGTTCAAACCTGGAGAAGAACGATTCCCCGGCAATAATCTCCTCAATCTTGTAATAAGTCTGAAACATATGGTGATGCAGTTTCTTATCCTCAAGCACCGGCACAAAATCGGGCAGGATTTCATGCAATTTCTCAAGCCCATAAAGCCGCACAAGAAACTTGTATGAACCCGATGCCTCCATAATCCTCAGAAGCTCTTTACCGATTCGCTCGGCCGCGGTTCTCCCCAGACTGATTGAACTACCTTGCGCATAAACAGATTCAGCTACTTTCAATCCCAATTCCAATGCCAGCCGCATCGCCCTCAGAAGCCGTAAAGGGTCGGCCTTAAGAGAGCCAGCGGAAACCGGCCTGATAATGCGTTCTGCCAAGTCTTTTCTGCCTTCGCAAAAATCAAGTATCTCGCCTATCCTGTCCGGAAAGATTTCGCAAGCCAAAGCGTTAATCGTGAAATCCCGGCGTTTCAGGTCTTGCTGAATCGTCTGGTCTCCCAACCCGTTGAAATCAAATATATGCTTATGGCAAACCACCCGTGCCTCATCGTCTTCAGTTGATAGCACCACAAGCTTACTTTTTGTCTTTCGGCAGAATTCCTTTGCAAATTCAACACCTGACCCGGCCACAGCAAAATCAAAATCAGCCGGGTTCCTCTCCAGCAGAATGTCTCGAATCGTGCCGCCGACAAGATATAGCCTTCGTTTACCGGCAATCCTTGATAAGCGTGTGCGCTCCTGACCCAGTTTGCTCAAGACTGCTTCGATATCCGACATTACAGAAAGGATAACAACCTGTTGATTCTGGTCAATCCAGACACGCTTTCCCGCAACACCCTTCCATATCCTTAAATCGTCAACTCTGCCAACGCTTTATTCCACTGAGTGATTCCGGGAAAGAAAAGTCTTGATTTGCGACTAGGTCGGAGTAACTTAATCACTTGATGAAACCGGCCCTGACATTTCGGGTATTTGCAAAAGAGAACTGTCCTGTCTGTCGCAAAGCACAAGGTGTTCTGGCCCGACTTGGTGTCAATATGGTTGTCCGCTATGTTGAAGGCTCAAAGGCAACCTCGGACAACATTGCAGATTTCGCCTGGTTCGACTGGACTGACAAAGCACCGCTCATAGTTGTCACTGAAGGCGACCGGGTGCTCAAACGATGGGACGGCACCAATGTAGCGGGCCGTTGGATGCCGGAAGTAAAAGAATGGCTGGCTAAAATATCAGCCGATTCCGTACTGCTCTAAAAGCGCCGGAAGTCCACCCGTAAAAAGTCCAAAAGTAGCACCGATAATAGCGCCGATTACACTAAGACCGATTGAGACAATTGTCAGGATACCCATTATCAAAAACAGGGTCCTGAGCTTGCCTGTGAAACCGGCCAGGGCTACCGGCTCATTCCGGTCGGCATATTCCTGGGCCCGTGAACCGGCCTGAAGCAGGAGCACACCCAACCAGATAGGCATCCAGGCAACGATGAGACCTACGACTGTAATCGCCTGGAGCGCGCCGGCGATAATGCTCATTATACCGAGAAACTTGAGCCATCCTTTCATTCCCCGGACATTCGCAACCACTGTCTGCTGCTGAACATCATTACTCATATCCGGTACACTGGTTTCCACGAATCCTCCTTAGTTTGATTAACTATTGGTCAACATAGGAAGTTCTGCCCGATTGTCAAGGACGGCAAACTAATGATGAAACAACCTCACCCCGGTAAATACCATTACCATATTGTATTCATCTGCGGCCTGAATTATATCCTTATCCCGGGTTGAACCACCGGGCTGAATAATATAGCGGACACCGGACTTGGCCGCACGGTCGATATTGTCCCTGAAAGGTATGAAACCATCAGAACCAAGCACAATATTATTGAAATGTGCAAGCCATTCCTGCTTTTCCCGGGAAGTCAAACGCTCAGGCACTTTATTGAACAGTTTGGACCATGCTTCAAACTCAGGCTCGGTTACCTGCTCCTCAAAATACAAATCGATTGCGGTTGCCTTTTGTGACCGCTTGACTCCTTTTATGAAATCAAACCCCAGAACCTTCGGGTGCAATCTCAGGAACCATTTGTCTGCCTTGGTGCAAGCGATTCTTGTGCAATGAATCCTTGACTGCTGACCCGCACCTACTCCGATAACCTGACCGTCATAAGCGATGCAGATTGAATTCGACTGGGTGTATTTCAAGGTAATTGCAGCAATGAGCATATCCTGCCGGGTCTTATCCGGAATCTGTTTGTTTCTGGTTACAACATGCTTCAATAAACTGTCGTCAATCCGGGCGTTATTTCGGTCCTGTTCAAGAAACGCCCCGAATACCTGCCTGGTTTCCTTTTCCTCTGGTTCATAATCCCCCTCAATCCGGATTATCGTGTATTTCCCGGCCTTTTTGGTCTTGAGGATTTCCAGTGCTGAAGATTCATAACCCGGCGCAATACAACCGTCTGAAACCTCGCGCTTCAACACCATCGCAACGGATTCGTCAACTGTATCACTCAATGCAACCCAGTCACCGAATGAAGACATCGGGTCTGCCCCACGCGCCCGGACATAAGCGGTAGCAAGCGGCGAGGAGGATTCGGCAAGTTCAGAAGAAAGCGGTTTTGCAATTGCGGCACCGGCCGGACTCGTATGCTTGAAAGATGCTGCCGCAGCAATACCGGTAAGCGATTTGAGCTCCCTGACCAGTTGCCAGGAATTTAAGGCATCAAGCATATTGATATAACTGGGGTTCCCATTGAGCACTTCAAAAGGCAGGCCTTCATGTCGATAAATCCGGGCAGATTTCTGGTGCGGGTTGACACCGTATCGAAGCTCGAATTGTGCCATCAAACCCAAACTATCTTCCCCAGGCCTGTTGTCAAGAAAGGCATAAAGTTTGACCCGAACCCGAAATCAGCTAATCTCTGATGCTGATGCGTGCATTTGTGAAAACGGCCATTTTATTCTTCCCCCTGGCCGGTTCTATCCTGGCTCAAACCGGTGCGATTAACGGCTTTGTCCGGGATGCTGAAAACGGCGAACCGCTGAGCTATGCCAATGTTTATCTGGAACACACAAAATACGGTGCGGCAACAAATCAACGCGGCTATTTCTATATCGGCCATCTGCCAAAAGGCGCATATGAACTGGTCGTTTCCTATATCGGCTATCAGACTAGAAAGCAGAAAATAAAGGTCAAACCAGATTTGACCACAACCATTAATATCAATCTGAAATCGGGCACAGTAAAGCTCAATGAAGTCATAGTCAGTGCCGAAAGGGCAAGGTTCGACCGTGAAGTCGAAGTCTCAGCAACCAGGCTTGAGACAAAACAGCTCCAATCAATTCCCAAAGTCGGGGGCGAAACCGACCTGTTCCGGATAATTCAGCTTTTGCCCGGTGTTATCGCAACATCGGATTTCTCTAATAAACTATATATCCGCGGCGGCAGCCCGGACCAGAACCTGATACTTTTGGATGGCATCACGGTGTACAACCCGTCGCATCTGTTCGGCCTGTTTTCACCATTTGTGCCGGAAGCAATTTCAGATGTGACGCTTTTGGCCGGTGGTTTTCCGGCCCGATACGGCGGCAGGCTAAGTTCGGTCCTCGATGTCACAACAAAAGAAGGCAATTCCAAAAAATATACCGGCCTGGGCTCGGCATCCATTATTGCGGCCAAAGCAATTGCCCAAGGCCCGATTCCAAAAGGCTCTTTTCTTGTAGCCGGGCGCAGGACCTATCTGCCTGACTTTCTCCTGAAGAGTTTCAATGTCGAAGGCCTGGGTTATTATTTCTATGACCTGATGGGCAAGGCGAATTATGCGCTCAATCCGGATTACCATTTTACCCTGGCCGGATTGGGTGCCGAGGACGTCTTGAGCTTCTGGGACCCGGAAAACCCGAATGAGTTAAATGCCAGGCTGTCATGGGGCAATCGCGGGATTTCATTGCGGTCGAATGCAATCCTCTCTCCGGTTCTTTACAGCGAAGTCCTGGGTGCCTGGAGCAATTTCTTTTCCAATTTCAGGGTTATCTTTGACCAAACCGACACTGCTCTCCTCAAAACCGCGCTTACCGATTTTACCCTGAAAACGGATTTCACCTGGTATTTTACTGACCAGCATACTGTCAATCTGGGAACAGACTTGAAACTGGTCCGGATGAAAACGACCGCTCGATTCGATACTATCTCATTCGAAGGACAGGATACGCTCTGGCCTTTGGCAGCATATGTCAGTGATAAATGGGAAATCACCAAGGAAAGGCTTTTCTTAAAGCCGGGGTTGCGCTACAGCTTTTATTCACAAGGTAATCATCATGAACTGGAACCGAGAATCGGACTCCGGTTCAAACCGGGAAAGAATACCGCTTTCAATGCCTCGGTTGGACGGTTCACCCAACCGATGGTAACCCTGAATTCTACCGAAGCGATATTTTCGATATATGATGTCTGGCTGCCGGTTTCAGCCGAAAGGAAAACCCCGAGTGCAATTCATTGTATCACCGGTATCGAACACTGGCTGAGGAAAGATGCCATTATCAAACTTGAGGCGTATTATAAGGATTATGCTGATTTGCTTGAGACCAGGTATGGCCGTCCATTCACACCGCCGGAATCGCTCCTGACCGCAGATGGATATTCATATGGATTAGACCTTCTTTTGCGCAAAACCCACGGCTGGTTCAATGGCTGGATAAGCTATTCTTATATGTGGACCCGCCGCAGCATCGGCAACGAGATTTATCATCCCCATTATGACCGGAGGCATAACCTGAATATCGTCCTGAACCTCCCGACCCTTTTTCTGGGGACCGACTTGTCAGCCCGATTCACTATTGGAACCGGGCTGCCTTATGCCGGAATTATTGCATATTACAACCGTTACTATTACCGGCCCGATAACCGTAAATTTGTGGGCTATGAGGAATTCATCGCCGGGCCGCGAGATGCGTTCCGCTATCCGCTCTATCATCGTCTCGACGCCAGTTTAAGCAAAAACTGGGCTTTGAGCTGGGGCGAAATTTCGGGTTTCCTCGATGTCGTAAATGTCTCCAACGCTAAAAATGTGCTGCTCTATTACTGGGAACTGGAACAAGGCGAATTACCTGAACGCCGCAAAATCGGGATGATTCCAATACTGCCTACCTTGGGCATAAAAGTGAAGTTCTAGATGATTAAAACAAGGGCATTTCTCATCCTGACTATATCGCTTTGCATACTAAGTTGTGAACTCATACCCAAGGAACAGTTCACACCACTGCTCAATGTCCATTGCCTGCTCTTTGAAGGGTCCACCCAGCCTCGGGTTATCCTGAACCGGACCTATTCAATCGACGAGCCGGCCGACAGTACATTCCGTAATTTCCCGGGTGCAGAAGTCCGATTATGGCGCGGTCAGGATACCTGGACTTTTTATAACACCAGTTGGTCCTACCAGTGCCGGTCAAAAATCAATATCTCGCCATCCGATACATTCTTTCTACGCATTACCCATCCTGAATATGATACGGTTTCCGGCCGGACGATAATGCCTGATACATTCTCGATTGTTTGCCCGCAACCAGGGGATACGGTTACAACCGAAGATTCACTTATCTGGACTAGAAGCCGCACATGCTCTGGTTATTATATGTCATTTGCGTATCTAGAGATGGGTGATACATTCCATTATAATATTGTAATACCTAATGACCGCCTGCGAGGCTTGCCCCAGGATACATTGGTTCGCCTGCCGCTACTGTGGCTCGACTATGGACCCAAAGGCCCGTTGACTTTGAGAATTTGCGCGCTTGATACCAATTACTTCAACTGGATTCAAGATATCCGGCGCGGTAACTTTGCCCGTCAAACCCAGCAAACTGCCGGAATTACCGGTGGTATCGGGGTTTTCGGTTCAGCAACTGTATGTTCGGTCCGGGTTTATGTAAAAGACGACACGATTATTGGCTATTTACCTGGCTCGAGCCCGAGCAGAAGGAAATCAAATCATATTTCTGTTTATAATACTGTCAACAGAAATCAGCCATGA
>DFBN01000131.1:0-5523 GCA_002366635.1 Caldifarciminota bacterium UBA3079
GTGGCGGTTCTTGCTTTCTTTGTCGTGCGCTGGCTTCTGCCTACCCATTTTTCTGTTTACTGGGCAATAATCTCAGGGCTTCTGGCCGGTGTGTTCATCGGGTATTTTACCGAGATGTTTACTTCTGATTCGTACAAACCGGTGCGTGATATTGCGGCTGAGGGCAAGACTTCGCCGGCAACGGTGATTATTGAAGGATTGTCAGTCGGGATGAGGTCAACGATACCGATAGTTATTGTAGTGGCCGTGGCGATAATGACCAGTTACTTCCTGTCCGGTGGGGCCAGCAATCCGGAAATCGGGCTTTATGGCATCGGGATTTCAGCGGTCGGGATGCTTTCTACTCTGGGGATTACTTTGGCGACCGATGCATACGGGCCGGTTGCTGACAATGCCGGGGGAAATGCTGAAATGACCCATCAGGAGCCGATTGTCAGACAGCGAACCGATGCCTTAGACTCTTTAGGGAATACAACGGCTGCTACGGGCAAAGGGTTTGCTATCGGTTCGGCAGCTTTGACCGCACTGGCACTTATCGCTGCTTACAAGAACGAGGTTGCGGTTGTAAGTGAACGGATGTTCGGTGTAGCGCGGGAGGTTGACCTGTCAGTGATGAACCCGCGTTTCATAGCGGGCGTTTTCCTCGGTGCGATGCTGCCGATGGGCGTGGCATCAATGATTATCAAAGCGGTCGGTCGCACCGCTACGAAAATCGTCGAGGAGGTGCGGCGTCAGTTCCGTGAAATTGCGGGAATCATGGAGGGCAAGGCCAAGCCGGATTATGCGAATGCGGTGAAAATCTGCACTAAGGCGGCACAGAAGGAAATGGTAGCTCCAACGCTGCTGGCGATAGTTTCGCCCGTGGTTGCAGGTGTGCTTTTGGGGGTTGAAGGGGTTGTCGGACTGCTGGTCGGCGGGCTTTCTGCAGGTTTTGCCATGGCGGTTTTCATGGCGAATTCAGGCGGGGCCTGGGATAATGCCAAGAAGTTTATTGAAAAAGGACATTTCGGTGGCAAGGGTTCTTCGGCCCATAAGGCCGGGGTGATTGGCGATACGGTCGGTGACCCTTTGAAGGATGCGGCCGGGCCGTCGCTCAATATCCTCTTAAAGCTGATGTCAATGGTGTCGATTGTGTTTCTGGGATTCATCCTTCGGTTTTCGCTGTTCCGGTAAGGCGTGAAGCGTTGTAGTCCTGGGTAACAACGCCTCTGGTCACGGCAATTTCATCGAGGTCTTTACCGGTCCTGGATGCCTCTTCGGTGAGCTTTGCCAGTTCTGTTCTGCTCAGGCCGAGGCGGTTGATGATACATGACGAAGCAGGATTTGGTGCATATGTAACCTTTTAAGATTCAGGGTGTTGCTTGGTGCGACAAGTGGATTTGCTTCTGCTTGTCGCATTATCCAATTGTGCTTGAACTGCGGTTATTTCCAGGTAGACTATGGAACAGATGGCGGATTTGAAAAGGTATCTGCAGATATCGGTCGGTTTATCGGTGTTGGTTCTTGTCGCATGTAAGGAAAGGACCGGGCCACCGGTAATCAATTTCACAACCGGTGATACAGTTGTTAATGCCAATGACAGTGCGATATATGAATGCGAGGCATGGGATTGGGGTTTGGGTCCGGTTTATTTTCACTGGTCGTGTTCAAAAGGAAATCTGGCATGGGATTCGTTTTCCCTGGTCAAATGGTTCGCACCGGAATCTTCCGGGCCAGCGGTCATCTGGGTCAATGTGACCGACGAGGATGGGAATGGCACAGCGGACAGTGTTAATTTAAGGGTAGCACAGGTGAAGACCGTGCTTATCAACTATTCAGGTGCGGTAAAACCAGGGCTTTTTCGATTCTGGCAAGACAGCCTGAGATTGGGCCGCACGGTTAGAGGTAGTTTCTCAGTGGATACAAACCTCGTTTCTTTTCTCATTCTGAATGATACGAATTACCGGCGCTGGGTGAATAACCAGAGTTACGAATACCTGGTGGCCAGGTTATTTGCCGAAGAGGACTCTTTTGCCGCTGCGGTTCCCAATAGTGGGATTTATTACTTTGTGCTCGACAACAGCTATGGGAAGATGGAGAAAGTTTTCAATCTGTTTGTAGAAGAGGTGACGCCTTAGCCTGTTGCAACAGGCTGAGCAAGCGGCAGATGGGCAGCCCTACCACATTCAGATAAGAGCCATTGACCTCGCGGACAAATCTGTAGGCATTTCCCTGGATGCCATAGGCTCCGGCTTTGTCATAAGGCTCAGGCGCTGCGAGGTAATGTTCGATTTCACGGTCGGAAAGGCGATGAAACGCAATAAGGGTTGTTTCCGATGAAATAAGCACCTGTTTTTCAGGCATTCTGACCAGTGCGATGCCGGACACGACAGAATGGGTTCTGCCGGAAAGGAGTTTGAGCATTTTTTCGGCTTCGGTTCTGGTTCCTGGTTTGCCCAGTATCCTTCGTTTGACTGCAACAACCGTATCCACACCGATGATTAGTCCTTTTTTCACTTTGCCGGTCACGGAGAGTGCTTTGGCTTTTGCACTTGCAATCGCATAGCTGCGCGGGTCTGTTCCACGGATAATCGGCTCGTCATAATTCGGGTCGAGCACATGAAAACGGATACCGAAGTTGTGCAGGAGATACTGCCGGCGCGGTGATGTGGAAGCGAGATATATCTGCACTTTACGCTTTCTCTTCAATCGGGCAGGAATGTTCTGAATGTGCCTTTGCCGAATTTCACATCGGGCAGTTTTTTGATTCTGACTTCGAAGTCGTATTTCCAGCGCGGGCCGAGCCGGTTGAGATTGATAAGTGCTTCCCAGCAATGCAGGTCTTTCCAGATAGTCAGGCTGTAATCAGTGAGTTTCTTTTGCTGGAAATTGTAACCGATACTGTTAAGTGTGAATTTCCAGCCGGGTGCATAAAGTGTGAACATACCCGTGACCATATCGGTCTTTCTGGCATAAGTATGGTTGAGCCTGAGTTGGATTCTCCAGTCGTTTTGAATGAGATTGTGCGGGTGGTGGAGGCTCGTGTCTACTTCTCTTTTCAATGTTTTTCTGGCGAACAGCTTGTTCCAGGTCAGTGAAGTCGTGACCGAATAGTCATCGCCCAGCTCCATAGAATCAAAAATGAAGCTGGCCCGGGCATCGATTTGCAGGTTAAGATTGCTGATAGACTGGAACGGCAGGATGCTGGCAGCGGCCCTGAGTGGAGAAAGCTTTTTTTCTTTCAGGTCGTATGCGGATGTGAAATTCATGCGGCCGAGGTTTCTTTTTGTCCCAAGCGACCCGACTTTGGCTTCAAAGCCGTTGAGAATACCAAGGTTCAGGTCTGCGGCTTTTGGTGAAAATGGCTGAGGTTTGCCGAAGAATCCGGCCGGTGTGACTTCGGGCTTGTAGCTCAGGGCAATGCTGGGCCTTGCGGTATGCAGAAGGCCGTGCATGCCGATTGCCCGGACATCGAACACCCGGAATAAAGAGAAAGTGCTGGTAAGCGAAGCAGTATAGCATGGCTCAGGCAACACAGTGTCGCTGATGTCATCGGTATGGGCAAAGGCCAGGTCCTCATAGGTATTGAATATTCCCAGTGGTTTCTGTGATGTTTCGAGATTCAGGTTGTTTGCAATCGTGCGCGACTGGTCGTGGAGGGTATCGTTGTAAAAGGAGCGGGATTCAGAAAAACCAAGGCCGTGTGATATTCTCAATTCGCCGGCCTTTCCCAGGGAGTAGTCCGGGCTGGCAAGGCCCAGGCCGGCTCTTGCTTTGAGGTCGGTCGTGTGAGCGGTATCTTTATCGGTTGAGTCGGCATAGGTCCAGAAAAAGTGCTCAAAGCTGAGGCTCGGGGATGCGTTCCAATTGAAAGGTAATGAACGGGTGCCGAAGCTGATTCTGGCTTTTGGGAGACAGGTGTAGGTACGGTGCCGCGCGAATTCGGTCTTGTTTTCTACCTGGGCTGAAAACCGGCCGACGCGCAGGACCTTCCGACTGAGCTCGGCATAAGAGAATATATCCTGCTTGAGCCAGTCGGGTTGTTCTTCGCTGTAATCAGGTGCATAGCTCGCATCTGATAGAAAGTCGGCCTGGGCCTGGAGCTCGGTTCCCAGAAAAAACCTGGAAGAGTGGGACGCATTAAAACTGTAGCGTCGCCGGCGGGTGTCCCATTCGTCGATATAGGAACCTTGGAGAGAACCGCGCGCATAAGGGTCAACGATGTAGATTGCCTCGAACCGCGGTTGAATCCCTTTACGGGTCATTATGTCGCAATAAAAGGTCGCATCCGCATAGTCGTTGATAACCCAGTAATATGCCAGGTTCTTGGCATAGAAACCCTGGTCTTTTGAGTTGCCGATTTTGAAAGGCATCAGTCCTGATTTCCGTTTTGATGATACCGGCACGAGCCAGAAAGGTGCGGCCAGAACCGGGATGCCGCGGACCACGAGGACTACCGGCTGGATAACTGCGACATTGTCAATGAACAGTTTGGCGCGCGGGCCATAAAAATAATAATGGGGCGGTTCCAGTTCGCAGGTGGTATAGCAGCCGCGGCGGGCATCGAGCACCTTTTCTTTGATCAGCCAGATTTCTTCGGCCCAGAAGAATCCGTTTTCCACTTCGGTGCGCGCGGTGCGCATCATGCCTTTGCGTGTGTCAATGTCGTATTTCAAGAGGTTGCCGGTGATATTCTGGTCTTTTGAATGAAACAGGACATCGCCGTATGCGCTGAGGCGGTGAAGCCTGGTGTCATAGTGGATTGAGTCGGAATAGACTGTCATATCGTGGTAACGAACCCAGGCAGAGTCAAGCAGCACAACTTCTTCGGTCTTGGTATAAAAACGGACCAGATTGCCTTTGTAATAGACCGTATCAGGGGAAACGCTGTCAGGGGAAACCTGGGTCAAAACCAGGGCCGAAAGCAGGCCGAGCATTTGCTATGTTAGATAGCGAGGTCGGCAAGTCAATCTATGCCAGCGGACAGCCGTGACATATCGGTTTTGTGCGGCAGTGGGTTTTGGCAAGCCGGACCAGGAGTGCATGGAACTCGTTATAAAGGGGAACGCTTCTGGGCAGGTTTTCCTGAAACAGTTGTTGAACGCTGTCGTAGTCTTCATTGCCGGTTATGAAGCCGTGACGGGAAAGGATGCGGCGGGTATAGGCGTCAATGACGAAAACCGGTCTTTCCAGTGCGTAAAGCAGAATTGAGTCCGCTGTTTCCGGGCCGATACCAGGACAGGCAAGCAATTGCTTTCTGAGCCTTCGGGTCGGAATGCGCTTGAGCCCGGTGATTCCGTTCCGGGCAGCAAGCCAGTCAATGACCGAGCATAGCCTTTTCGCTTTCAGGTTGTAAAATCCTGCAGGACGAATCAGAGGTGCAAGCATTTCAGGTCTGAGCGTAGCGAGTTTCTCAAGGTTTATGAGTTTGTGCCGTTTGAGACCGGATATGGCCGATTCCACATTGGTCCAGGCGGTATTCTGAGTGAGAACCGCTCCGATGATTACTTCAAGCGGTGATTCTCCGGGCCACCAGTGCTGGGG
>DFBN01000131.1:5633-8786 GCA_002366635.1 Caldifarciminota bacterium UBA3079
GGGCATGGAACCGTAGGTTCGGTTCCTTTAATGAATACTTCGTAACGGACACGGGGACACCATGGGGTGGCAAGCTTTCCTGACTGTTCGCAGATCGGCACGGTAACAATGTCACGAGGCACTCCGAACCGTTCACTCGAGTCCGGTTTTACCTGTTTCATGAAGCAAGCCCAGATCGGTGCGGCAATGCCACCGCCGGTTGCGCCACGGAATATGGTTTTCTTCCGGTCATATCCAACCCAGACCCCGCAGCATAAAGACGGGCTGTAACCTATGAACCAGGCATCGGTGTAATCGTCGGTAGTGCCGGTTTTACCGCCAGCCGGGCCGCTGTATCCGAGGTGGCGGATGGCTGTGCCAGTGCCTTCGTCAATTACGCTCTGGAGCATGCTGGTAACAATATATGCGGTCGCTTTGCCGATAACCGGTTGTGTTTCAGGCCGATTTTCCTCGATGGTGAACCCGCGGCTGTCACTGATAGATGTTATGAGCAGGGGTTTTATTCTTACTCCGCCGTTGGCAAGGGTGCAGAATGCCGCGGTCATATCGATAAGCGGCACTTCCACAGAACCGAGCGCAAGCGAATAAACCGGCAGGAGTTTTTCCCTGATGCCCATCAGGTTTGCATATCGGGTAACGAGTTCCGGTCCGATTCTGGCGATAAGCCTTACCGCTACGAGATTGCGGGAAAGGGCCAGTGCGCGGCGCAGTGTTACCGGGCCGAGGAGTTTGTGGTCGTAATTGCGCGGCCGGTAGAGAGGCTGGCCCTGGATCTGTAGCTCGATAGTTGAATCCACCATGATATCGGCCGGAGTGAATCCGTTGTCAATAGCTGCGGTATAAAGAAAGGGCTTGAAAGCAGAGCCGGTCTGTCTTTTTGCCTGGGTGGCGCGGTTGTATTCGCTCTGGCTGAAATTCCGGCCCCCGACCATTGCGCGGATATACCCGGTTTTTGCTTCGATAGCAACGAGCGCTCCCTGAAGGTATTCGGGCGAGCCTAGAGTTGTATCAACCGCAATAACCGAGTCGTACCATGACCTGGATTTCTTGAGCCGGTAATCCTTCTCAATCCGGGAAATTCTGTCTTCGACCGCTTTGTTGGCCGCATGCTGGACATCGAGGTCCAGGGTGGTGTAAATGACTGCGCCGGACCGGTAGACAAAATCAGGGCCGTAATGGTCAAGCAGGTATCGGCGGATTTCTTCTATGAAATACGGGGCTTCATTCGGGCCGCTGACTTGTGGTTTGACTTCAAGCGGTTCTTTTATTGCTTTGCCCAGTTGTTCTTTGCTGATGTTGTTGGTTTCGTGAAGTTTTCTGAGGAAGAAATTGCGGCGTCGCAAAAGCCTTTCAGGATGATAGTAAGGCGAATATATTGCCGGATTTGCCAGCATGGCCGCAAGCGTGGCGCATTCGGTAAGACTCAGTCCTGATACATGTTTGCCGAAATAGTTCTCTGCGGCCGCTTCTACGCCGTAGATTGAACCGCCGAACCATATCTGGTTCAGATACATCTGCAGGATTTCTTCTTTCGAGTAATGCCGTTCCAGTTCGATTGCGAGAATCATTTCTTTGACTTTGCGGCGAATCTTGCGGTGGTAAGTAAGAAACATCGAGCGGGCCAGTTGTTGGGTGATAGTGGAAGTGCCCCTTATGCCTCCGGGCCGGCGGAGAAAACCCCACAGCACACCGGGAATCCGGATTAAATCAATGCCCCAGTGTGAATAGAATCGTTTGTCTTCGACTGCAATCACCGCATCCAGAAGATACTGGGGTATGGCATCTAGCTGGACAGGCCGGCGTTTTTCCTGAAAGAACTCGTATACCAGCCTGTTTTTGCAGTCGAATACCC
Organism: Caldifarciminota bacterium UBA3079; assembly: GCA_002366635.1. Lineage (GTDB taxonomy): Bacteria > Hydrothermota > Tepidihabitantia > Tepidihabitantales > Tepidihabitantaceae > UBA3079. The sequence continues at coordinate 7,486 of DFBN01000131.1, forward strand.
TGGTGCTTGCAGGTGCGCGGAAGTTGGCGATTTCATGGGCCGGAGGCAGTTCAGCACGGAGTTTCAGGAACCATGGGAGGCATGCTGCCAATACTGCCAGTAAGACAAGCACGATAACAATAATCGCAATGCGTAGTCTGGTCATGGGCTAGAGTGCTGCTACCAGCAGCTCGGCGATGTCTTTGATGCAGATTTTGTCTTCGGAATTTGTGGTCTTGACCGCATCTTCAAGTGTCAGGCAGCAGAACGGGCAGGCGGTGGCGATGACAGATGCGTGCATATCGATGGCGTCTCTTACCCTGATTTCCGAAAGCCTTCCTTGGCTTTCTGATTCTATCCACATCCTTCCGCCGCCGCCTTCGCAGCACATGCTGAGTTCACGGTTACGCTCGAATTCGATGAAATCCCTGGAGACCGCTTTGAGCAATCGGCGCGGTTCTTCGAATACTTTGTTCTGTTTGCCCAGAAAACACGGGTCATGATATGTAATAGTTTCCTTAATCTGACTGGTGAACTTCAGCCTTCCCTGGTCAAAGAGCTCGGCCAGGAGCTGGGTATAATGGAATACCGGTAGATTCAGGTCAGGGTAATCGTTCAAAAACACATTGAAGCAATGTGGAGAAGTAGTCACAATCCTGCGGCAGTTGCGCGACCGGAAAATCTTTGTATTGGACTCGGCAATCTCTTCAAATAATCCTTGTTCACCCATTCTGCGCTGTTCGCTGCAGCAGCATGTTTCCGCTTCGCCCAGCACGCCGAATTCAACCCCGGCTGTTCTGAGTAGTTTGACCAATGCCCGGGCCGATTTCTGGCAGCGTTCATCATAACAGTTTGTGCAGCATACAAAAAGCAGCACATCGGTTTTCGCCCCCGGTGCTAGAATGTTTAGGTTTAGGTCCTTTGCCCATTCCAGCCGCTTTTCCCTGGGCCGGCCCCAGGGATTGCCATGCAGATATGTGCTTTCCAGGGCAGCCTGAATCGTTGTAGGTATGCGGCCTTTCTCGACGAGCTGGGAGCGGAGCCTGGTTATCAGGTTTGCGGGTTTCACATCCTTTGGACAGCGTTCATTACATGCAGAACATGCGGTGCATTCCCAGACCCCTAATTCGGTCAGTTCGCTAATCTTAAGGGCTTTATCAAGTGAATAATTGATTAGTCGCCTGACATTCAGATTGGATTTGATAGCGACCGGGCAGGCACCTGAACATCGTCCGCATTGAATGCAGGCTTGGAGATTAACTGTTTCTGCGAGCACTGACTGTGATTCTATGAACCCGAATGCAGCAAGTCAAGCCAATCTC
>DFBN01000131.1:8811-8990 GCA_002366635.1 Caldifarciminota bacterium UBA3079
AATCTTCTTTAATCGGTCTTGATAAGCCAGACATCACAAGAACCTGCGCCATAAGAATAGGTTCCTCCGGTGATGATATATCCGCCGTCTGTGGTCTGCTGAACCGAATAACCCCGGTCATCGTAAGTTCCTCCGCCAAAGGTTTTGTCCCAAACCTTGTTGCCATTTCCATCGGTCTT
>DFBN01000054.1 GCA_002366635.1 Caldifarciminota bacterium UBA3079
GGATATATCATCACCGGTTGGACCAAGCCTTATGTCGGAGGTTATACTAATGCCTGGCTCATAAAGACCGATAGAAATGGGAACAAAGCTTGGGACAAAACCTTTGGCGGAACTGACTATGACTATGGTAATTCGGTTCAGCAGACCGCTGACGGCGGATATATCATCACCGGTGTGACCGAGTCTTATGGCGCAGGCTACTCTGATGTCTGGCTCATAAAGACCGATGAAAATGGAAGGACATTGCTCAAATAACCAGAATCAGAAAATAAAATTGGCCTGACTGCGGATTCGGGTCTGTGCTTGACAGAGACACTGATGGCGCAACCTGATTCGGGCTTATTGTAGCACTTATTAGAATAACGCCACATTATATTCCTTAGCCGCCTGACATCAAGCGGATAGAGCACCAAGAGCGGCGACACGATTGGCAGAACCCGCCGAAGGCATTGAGACGTTTTGTTGAGCTGGCGCTGCGAGCTCTGCAGCGAGGGATGGTATCGCGAGGGAGATTTGCCGGTTGACCGAGAGAAAGTTTGGGTTAGAATTTTTCCTAATTTAAGGAGGTATTTGATTATGCGCATTTGGCGTTTGTTTGTTTTACTGCCGGGCGTTTTGCTGGCTGGTGCTATCAGCCAGAACTTTGAGTTTGCGCCCGGTGATTTCGTATTTGATAAGGCCAATGGATATGATGCCGTAGCCTTGCCAGGCCAATTCTGGACTTCAGAGCCGGGAAAGCCTTTGCTGCCGCTGGCAGTGTACAATGTTGTAATCCCGCCTGATGCCGAGGTTGTGGGAGTTAAAGTTACCGATATTGCGACAACTGTGCTTGCGGGCAAGTTCGAGATTCATCCGGCCCAGCGGCCGCATGCGTTCTCGCTGCCTGGGCCGGAGTTCGTCGAGCCGGATGATAGGACCTATTCGTCCGATAAGCCCTATCCGGTTGAAGTGGTCAGTTTCACCCGGTCTGGTTGTCTTGGGGGATATCGGATTGCCGGCCTCCAGTTATGCCCGCTTCGATACCTGCCAGAAAAGAAGGAATTGCGGCTTGTGACAAAGGTTACAGTCGAGTTGCAGTATGAGCGGAACCGGCATACGATTCTTGAGCTCGATAAGTCCCAGATAGATTTAATGGCGGATGTTGCCCAGAGCCTGGTGGTGAATCCGGACAGAGTGAACCTGTGGGCACCGCGCACGCGGATGACCGATGACTGGACGACCGATATGATGGTAATCACCAGCAGTGCGCTGGCCGATGATTTTCTACCTTTTGCTGAATGGAAGACGAAGAACGGCATCAAAACCATAATAATGAAGACCGATTCGATTTATGCCGCTTATCCGGGTCGGGACAATCAGGAGAAAATCCGCAACTGCGTCATCGACTTCTGGCAGAACCATGGTTTGAAATGGCTGCTTGTCGGCGGTGATGACTATGTCGTGCCGGTCAGGCTTGGACGCCAGATTGTTGAAGGGTATACCGGAAATATCGCTACGGATTTCTATTATGCTGATTTGCAAGGCTCCTGGGATTCGAACCACAACAACCTTTTCGGTGAAATGGGTGATTCGATGGATTTGTTCTATGATATTTTTGTGGGTAGGGCAACGGTTGATAATTCCAGCAATGTTGCCAATTTCATCGCCAAATGCACGACTTATGCGAAGCATCCCGATACCTTATATCTCAAGTCCGTGCTTTTCGGTTCGATTATGCTCTTTTCCCCGTTTCACGGTAAGGTCATCAACCATATAATCGCCGATGAGTTCCCGCCGTCCTGGCAGTTTGCGCATCTTGAAGACCCGCCTTCTGGTGCGTTCCGGGATTCGGTCACTCGGGGCTATCAGCTTGGCCATGTTGCTGCGCACGGTAGCCCGACCAGCTTTAGTGTAATGAGTATTTCTCAGATTTCCGGTCTTTCTAATGGCCATTCCAAATTGGTTTTCCTGAATTCGATTGCCTGCCAGTCAGGTTGGTTTGACGGAAAGGAATGCATCGCCGAAAGCCTGATGAATTGCCGGAATGGCGGGTGCATTGCGAATATGTTCAATTCAAGGTATGGATTCGGTTATCCGCCGGCATTCGGCCCGTCTGAGATGCTGGACTTGCAGTTCTACCGCTATTTTGTGAACGGTGATGCCTTTCAGTTCGGCAGCCTTTGTTCGATGAGCAAAGACCATTTTCAGAGCCTGACAATGGGACAGGAAGTCTGGCGCTGGTGTGTTTATGAGTTGAATCTTTTCGGTGACCCGAGTTTGCAGGTATGGTCAGAGCGGCCCAAGCTATTGACAGTCGAGCGGCCGGACTCGGCTTTGGTTGGTGCCCAAACATTCAGGATAACGGTAAAGGATGGAACAACACCGGTCCAAGATGCGCGGGTCTGTTTGATGAAAGGCGATGAAACCTATGCCCGCGGCTGGACCAATTCGGCCGGATGGGTAGACTTGGTTATTTCGCCGACAACCACCGGACAGCTCGACCTGACGGTCAATGCCCATGACTACTACCCTTGTGAAGCACAGGTTATGGTGCGCGGCAGCATCAATGCACCGGCTTTGGTTTTTGCCGGACTTAGAATTGATGACCATGAAGGCAATGGCCGGCTTGACCCGGGTGAAACCGCAGACCTATACGTATCGATAACTAATCATGGTGCGGTTGATGCAACGAATGTGAATGCAGTTCTGAGAACGACCAGTCCGTATTTGAGTTTCAGCGATTCCACTTCGAGCTACGGTACAATCGGGCCAGGAGGGACGGTCGAAGGTGATAGATTCCGGGTGACCGCTTCGAGCATGACACCAGGCGGAACCGAAGTTGAGCTGATTGCTGCTTGCAATGCAACCCAGGGTTATTGGGAGCCATTCTTCACTACTATAGTCGGCGAAGCACCGCCACCAAAGGCTTTGTGGCTTGACCATGATACCGGTGAAGTGATTCTTTCGGTGACATCGCTCGGTTCGATCGGCACGCTCGGGCCGTATCGCGAAGGCTCGGGCATGAAGTACCCGCGCGATGCCGCTCACGGTTCGCTCTACTTCTCCAGTCTCGCGTGCGGCAACGGGCCGTCCTATGTGGTTGACCGATGGTACGGGCAGCCGACTGCTACTTTTGATACCGACTGGCGGATTCTTGATACGCTTCATCCGGTCCTCCCGCCGGTTGCGGCCCACGAGGAGTATCAGGCCGTCATTGATGATGGCGCCCACCCAACACCAAAAGGATTAACCGTGACTCAGTGGTCGGGCGCGCTGTCGGACCCGGGATACCGGGATTTTGTCATCATTCAGTACACGCTCGTCAACGAAGGCGCAAGCCCGATTCATGACCTGCACGTCGGTGTCTTCTCCGACTTCGACGTGGACAACACCACCAGCAACCGTGCATTCACGGACATGGGCCGGCGGTTCGCGTGGATGGCCAAATCCTCCGGTTACACTTCGAGCGTCGGCATCAAGCTGCTCAGCCCGACCGTGGCCGCGAACGTGTCGGCAATCCGCAATTCGCAGTACGTGGACCCGTCCGGGATGATGACCGAAGCAGTGAAGGACAGCTTCCTGCGCGGCGCAATCCAGGTCCACAACCCGACCCAGGCGACCAACTGGTCGTGTGTGGTTTCGGCCGGGCCGTTCAACCTCGCGCCGGGCGGCCGGACCAGGGTTGCGTTCGCGTTCGTCGGCGGCGAGTCGGCGACCGAGATGGCGGTGCACGCAGACTCGGCCCAGGCCTGGTACGACAACTTCATGCCCAACGGCCTGACCTGGCTCAAGCATACGATTGACGATGCACCGCCCGGTGGAAACGGCGACGGGATTATCAATCCTGGTGAAAGCATCAATCTGCCGCTCTGGATTGTGAACCGGGCTGACTGTAATGCTGATGGTGTCTGGGGAATTCTGCGCAAGACTTCATCTGATACACTTGTGACTGTAACTGATTCAATCCGTTATTTCGGCACAGTCGGTGCTGGTGATTCGGCATTCAGCGGTAATAACGGTTTCAAGTTCCGGGTGGCTGATGCATGCACTAATCGGTATCAGTTGCCTTTGGTTCTGGCATGTGTTGATACCCTCGATTCTGTTTATGTTTCATCATTACCATTGGTAGTTGGCGCACCCCAGTTGGTTTATGGCGGGACTCGTTGCTGGGACCCGCCGCCAGGTGGAAACAATAATGGCAAGCTTGACCCGGGTGAAGAAGCAGACATTGCTTTAGGTCTTGCTAACATCGGGCTGGGCAATTGCGAAAATGTTGTTGCACGACTCAAGTCAGGTGATTCCAGACTGGTAGTCTTGGATTCGCTCGGAACATATGGTGCAGTCCCGCATGATTCGACCGTGTTCAACACCAGTGACCGGTTCCGGGTTTCTGCGAGTTCAACGATTCCCCGAGAGACCCAGATTCCTTGCACGCTTTATGTAACCGGGACCGAATATCAGGTAAAGCGGAACATAATGCTCAATGTCGGGGTGCTGACGAATACCGACCCGGTTCCAGATGGGCCACGGCAGCCTTCACGCTACTATGCCTATGATGACTGCGATACATTTTATGTCGCCCGTCCTGAGTTCGAATGGCACGAAATCAATAGTCAGGGTACGAGAATTACCTATCCGCAGAACGACACGGTGATTGCCGTCAACCTGCCTTCGGGTTTCGGGCCGCTGCGGTATTACGGCCAGGAATACAGCCAGATTTCGGTCAGCGCGGACGGCTGGATTTGCCCGGGCAACTACACCCAGTCCAACTATTTTAACAAGTCGCTGCCGAGTTCACAAGCTCCGCCCGGAGTCATCTGTCCGAACTGGGACGACTTATACCCCGGCTACAACAACAGTGGCTATGTCTACTATTATCACGACACTATTTATCACCGTTTCATTGTCGAATATGACAGCGTGTGCTACTACTCGCCGCGCGATGTGCGTGACAAGTTCCAGGTATTCATCTATGACACTACCTGCCACAGCCCGACCGGAGACAACCCGATTGTAGTGCAATATCTGACTGCTAACCATTACTCCTCAAGTACAATCGGCTTGCAGGACCCGTCAAAGACCATAGGTCTCCAGTGCCTTTATAATGGTTCTTATCACCGGGCCGCAGCGCAGATTATCGCCGGCCGGGCGATAAGATATACCACCGATTCGATGATAACCGGCATCAGCGAGCTTGAGCCGGCCGGAATTATGCGGCTTGGGCTTTATGCTGCTCCGAACCCGATGCAGCGCAAGGGAATCATCAAACTCAGTCTGCCTTTTGAAGGCAGGGTGAAACTGACAGTGCACGATGTGACCGGTAGGAAGGTGCGCATTCTGGTTCAAGAAGAACTCAAGCCCGGTGTTCATACATTCCGTTGGGATAGAAAAGACGATGCCGGACTCACGGTTGGTGCCGGGGTATACCTTTATCGGGTTGAGACTGATGTCGGTAACCTGACCCGCAAAGCAGTCGTGGTGCATTAGGTGCCAATTGGTCGGTGTTTTTCAGGTCGGGGCAAATGTCTTGACAGAAATGAGGAAGCCGGTAGAGTAACGTATGTCCTATAAAGGAGGTTTCGTTATGAGCAAAGATAAAATAACCAAGAAAACGTTGGTGATTTCGCTACTTCTTGCGATGCTCGTTTTCGGTTACGGCCAGGAGTGGATTATCCGATACCAAGGTCCCTATGGTGAGGATTATGCAAGGGGAATTGAGGTAGATAATCTGAAGAATGTCTATGTAACTGGAAGTAGTCAAGGGACTGGTGCCGGGTACATCAATGATTATGCAACCGTTAAATACGATTCCCTGGGTGCAGAGCAATGGGTCGCCCGTTATAATGGTTCACCGACTCGAAATTGGCCGGATGAGGCAAAGGCAATCGCAGTTGACGAAAATGGTGTTTATGTCACCGGATATATAAGTTACTACATCGTTGATGATTCCTGCGACTACTGCACAATAAAGTACGATAAAGCGACCGGCGAGACCCTTTGGTTGAGGAAGTATGATGGGACGGCGAACAATTGTGACCAGGCTTGTGCAATCGTCCTAGATAGCGCCGGCAATGTTTATGTCACGGGTAAGAGCAAAGGTGTTGGAACCGGTTTTGATTTCCTTACCGTGAAATACGGCCCGGATGGTGTTGAGCGATGGACGGCAAGGTATAACAACCCTCATGGGAATAGTAGTGATATCGCCTATGCATTGGCAGTTGACGAGAGCGGCAATGTGTATGTTACTGGTGAGAGTTACGACCTGACAACCTATTATGACTGTGTAACGGTGAAATACGACTCATCAGGTGGTGAACAATGGGTCCGGAGATATTCCTGCGAGGATGATTTCTCAGATGAAGGAAATGCGATTGCGGTGGATGATGCCGGCGGCAATGTGTATGTTACCGGTCGCAGTGTCCACAGCGGTACCTCCTGGGATTACGCGACGCTCAAATACAACTCAGCCGGTGTTCAGCAGTGGGTCAGAAGATACAATAGCCTGGGGAACGACGGTGATGAGCCGTCAGGAATTGCCCTTGACAATTTGGGCAATGTTTATGTTACCGGCGGTTCTGGCATCGGTGGTCTTTTCCTGACTCAGTATGCAACAGTCAAGTATACATCAGGTGGAACACAGGAATGGGTGAAGACATACATCGGGCCAGCCAATCTTTCAGCTAAGGCCAGGTGTATTGCTGTTGATAATCTGGACAATATTTATGTGACAGGATACGATGGTGATTTTGATACCACTTGGGATTATGTAACGATAAAGTATACACCATCTGGTGGAGAAGAATGGGTTGCCCGGTATTCTGTGCCAGATGGTGATGACCGTGCTTATGCTATAGCTGTTGACCAGGATAACTATGTGTATGTCACGGGTTCAAGCGAAAGCGCCAATGGTAATCCTGATTATCTCACGATAAAATATCCGCCATCGGGCATAGGAGTGAAAGAAAAACCGGTCTCGAAGTCTCCGATGTTTCGAGCCTATCCGAATCCGTTTCGGGAAAGGATAAAGATAGCTTGTAACTCTTCATTGGACAACAGCAGAAAGATTTCTTTGAAGGTCTTCGATGTGAACGGCTGCCTGGTAAAACAGCTTGAGCCATTCGACCGAATCTTCTGGGATGGCACTGATGATTTCGGAGATAGGGTTCTACCGGGGATTTACTTCATTGAGGTGCAATCGGCCGATTATCTTCAGATAATCAAAGCAACCTTGGCAAAATAGTCAAGACTCCTGGTCGCAATCAGCCAGACTCTAGCTGTCTGAGGTCATGGGTGGATGGTTCCGGATTCGGAGTGCGGCTGGCTTTTGGACTGGCCATCAGTCTGGCCGAGAATCTGGTAAGTTAACTGGCAGACAAGCTCAGATGCAATCTGGTCTGGGTTCTTGAACCCATTCTAGCTTTGGTGCTCGTGCTGCTTGCCCTCAGGTAGCCATTCATCAGCCAGTATCTGAACCAGCCGACCGCTGGAATCATATAACTTAACAGTTACATAACTTGGGCAGCGAACTTCAAAAGGTTGCCATTTAGAACAGTGCGGGGTGGATACGGCTACCGGCTGGACGGACTGAAGTAGAATGGCGAAGTGCGAATGTCGAATTGAGGAAGGGGGATGGCCGACTAGAGTCGGCGGATCTGGGACCGGAGCAGGTTTACCAGAACCAGGCTGATAAGAATCGCGCAGCCGCCGAGAAGGGTTGAGGCTGGTGCGCCGAATTTCTGGGCGATAGCACCACCCAGAAGACTTCCCAAAGGGAACATTCCGAGAAAGCAGAGGGTGAAGATGCTCATCACCCGGCCGCGGATATGGTCCGGAGCCAAAGTCTGAATCAAGGTGTTGGTGAGTGAGGCAGTTATGCTTTGAGAAAACCCCATGCCGACCATCACTGCTATTCCAATAGTGAAGTTGCGTACCAGGGAAAAGGCAATCAGCAGGACCGAAAGCACCAGAGTGCCGAAGACAAGAATCAATCCTTTATGCCGGGTTTTGCTAATGGTGGCAAGCACCAGGAGTCCGGTGAGCGCCCCGACACCGACCGCCGCCATCATTATGCCATAGCCTTTGGGCCCGGCATTGAAAACGTCTTTGGCAAAAACCGGCATCAGCGGTAGATAGACGATGCCGAAGGAACTGAACACCGCGGCCATGACCATCAGGACCCTGATGTCTTTGTGGGCTTTGACGAATCTCAAACCGGTGACGATTCTCTGCCAGACCGACTCTTTTTCGGGCTCAGTTGATACCGGTTTGATATGGATAAAGGCAAGGGCAATGATGACTGTCAGGAAGCTGGCGCTGTTGATGGCAAAGCAGCCACCGGCACCGATGACCCCGAGCGCGACACCGGCGATTGACGGCCCGATAATTCTGGCACCGTTCCAGACCGCGGCATTGAGTGCGACCGCATTGAGCAGGTCTTTCTTGCCGACAAGCTCGGGCAGTATCGAGTGGCGTACCGGCGCATTGACCGCAATGATGCAGCCGGTCAGGCCAGAAATGATGAGGATGTGGTAGATGTTAATCACTCCGGTGAACGCCAGGACCGCCAGAGCCAAGGCGAGCACCGCCTGTAAAGACTGGCCAACGAGCAGCAGGTTACGTTTGCTGTAGCGGTCAGCAAGCACACCGGCGGGTAAGGATATTAACCATATCGGCAGCCGGCTGATTGTTGCTTCCAAGCCGACCATGAAAGGCGAATTGGTGAGTTGCAAGACCAGCCAGGCTCGGGCAATATTCTGCATCCAGACACCAATGAGAGATACCGTGTTGCCGGACCAGTAGAGTCGGAAACCCCGATGCCTGAGTGCAGCAAAAGTGCGGGACAGCGGGCTTTCGGCCGGCTGGGTCTGGTTACGTGGCGGTTCTGCCATCGGATGGCAGTCTCCGCTGCGCTCCGATTCGGTCACCGGACTAGAAGTCTCCGATCCCAGCTAGGCTCAGACCGAGCATCCAGCGGAAAGCGAATTCATGCGGTTTGTTTATCTGGTAGCGCCAAAACGGGAAATCAGCATAAAGTGGGCCGAGTTTGAGCCGGATTCCAGCGTCCATGCAGGCATTCCAGAATTTAGAATTAGTAGTGTCGCCGACATTGCCGATGTCAAAGAATGGCTGCAAATATGGAATCAGACTGAGATAGATATTCAGACCGTAAGCAAAACGGCCG
>DFBN01000053.1 GCA_002366635.1 Caldifarciminota bacterium UBA3079
GTAATGCCAGTAATCAGATATTTCAAAACACCTCCTGTAGCTGAGTGTCCAATACGGTCTTGCGTGTGATAGCTGTCTGGCTGCGCGGTCCTAAGCCTTTTCAACCTTGCCGGAGCGAAGGCAGCGGGTGCAGACCCAGATGCGTTTTGTGCCCGAACCGACTTTGACACGAACCCGCTGCAGATTGGGTTCCCAGCGCCGCTTCGTCACATTATGGGCATGGCTGATATTGGAGCCGACCACGCCGACTTTTCCACAAATCTCGCAATGTTTAGCCAACTTTCCTCCTGGATTGCTAAGTCTTTACTGACTTTGAGGATAACCGAAATCCTTGAATTGTCAATAAGGAAGGTTAGCGAACTCTAAGAATCCTGAAGGCAGTGAAAGCGGGGATGGTTGAACGGATGAAGTAAACCCCTGGCTGAAGTGCTGGGTTCCATCGAAAGACCGGTTTGGTTGCAACCAGGTTCGCGACCATGCGTCCAGAGTTGTTGAAAACCTGGAGCCGAATGGTGCTCTGTGTATAAATCATGAAGCTACTGTTAGAAATCGTGGGAACAATCCGAAAGTCAGGGTAGATGTTTCCAGTCTGTTTTGACTGAGCTATACCTGCTGGCAGGAAATCAGATGCGACCCGCAGGTGGATTACCGGATTTATGGTGCGCGGGCCCTGGTTTTGTTCCCAGAATCCGGCAACCTGGTCGGCAAAGTAAATGATATGCAAAGTATCGTCTGCAACTTCAGCAAGGAAAGGGAAACGCTTGCTGGTTTCATCAGGTTGTGTGAGGCGGACCGGTTCGCCCCATGTTTTACCGTTGTTACAGGAACGGGAGGCCCAGATGTCGGCGCGGCAAAGCCCGGTCATGTGGTCAATATTATGCTGGTTGAACTGTTCCCACACGATATAGTATTCACCGTTATGTGGATTGCGTCCGATGCTGGGTCTGCCTGCAGCGAGTGCACAGTCGCCAATATTGACAGAATCGGGCAAAACGAATTGATGGACCAGATGCCAGGGCGGAGAATCATACTTGGCGTAATGCCAGATTTGAGACTGATTGCGCCTTGCACCGTCATAGAACCCGACAACCAGGTGCAATCTGATGGAATCATAAATCGCACAACCACCGAGCAGGCTGCGGTTGAAGTCAGACGGAACCGAATCAGAAAGGTTAACCGTTGTATACCAGTTGGCACCGTTGTTCGGGGTTTCTTTCAGAAACAGATTTCCTTTCCCAGAACCAGAGGTTTTGGAAAAGATGTAGCCAAAGCGGCCACACTGTTTTGAACTCGCCAGATTGTGGCTTGGGAATGGACCGACGGGCTCAAGGAAACGGTAAGACCAGGGTGAAAGAAAGAACAGGCTGTCATTGCGCAGTGCTGCAAACCGGGGCCAACCATAGCGAGAAGTAGCGGCCAGCACATGGCGATAGCCAGGGGCAATTCGAGATTCGACAAAAACTCCGTTGCCCGAAGTTGAATTGCTGAAATAGGTTGCTTGAGGTATGCCTCTTGAGAGGTAGTCGGTTCCAATCAATGCCTGGCCCGTTGTGATATCTATACCCAGACAGCCGAGGTTGCGGGGGTATTCGTTGACAATGACCCCGTTTTCCCAACGCCAGGTGCTATCGCAGGGGCAGAAATTATAGAGTATATTGCCATAGCCCGTCTTCCAGACTATATGGATGCCACGCATGGTATCATTGACAATGTATCGAATTGCGGGGCCGTAAACCTGCCGGTCCCTGGCTGTGAAGCCAGCGGTATCAGTTATCAACTGGGCCGGGGCATAGGTTGCCAAGAAAAGCATGACCGGCCAGTATGCCAACATATCGGCGATATGAGAAGCCTTATGGCCGGTGTGAGTAACAGTAAAAAAGAATCGTCTCAATGATATTTAATTATAAACTACATGCTGTTTATCCTTTCGTCAAGCGTTTGTGGTTCTGAAGCCGCCGACTTTTGGGGCTAAATTTCTCTTAGTCCTTGATCGGCGGCGTCTTTCCTCAGAATTGGATCTGCCCGAAATGATGGGCGGGACTGTTAGGTTCATGCTGTCCTCCTGGTAGAGGACTTGCTTTGGTGGGCTTGGTCAAGCTTGCGAGTGAGAACATCGATGCGCCGAATGAGTTTGTTAGCCAAGTGGATTATCAGTTGAACCGCGAGAAAGACTGCTAGTAGAAATATCCCCATGCTTTCCACCGTGTTATCTGTTTTGTCCACATGTTTTTGCACTGATTTACTTTGGTTGTTCCCGGCTTATCCACAGCTTTTTCACAAAGGCTTGACTCTTATGGTTCAGTTCTTATGCTAGGTCGATGGAAAAGAAAGGTAGCTTGTCGCGCATCCATGCATTCGTGTCCGGTCGGGTGCAAGGGGTATTCTACAGGATGTTTGTCGTGCGTGAAGCCACGAGTCGGGGTCTGTGCGGGGTTGTCCGTAATCTTGATGACGGCCGGGTTGAAGTTGTAGCTGAAGGTGATAGAGAGAAACTGAAGAATCTGGTTGAAAAGTTACGAGCAGGGCCTCGGTCTGCCTTGGTGCGTGAGGTGACAGAGGAATGGGAACCCTACCAACATGAGTTCGATGATTTCCACATTGACTATTGGTCTGCTCAGTTGAATAGATGAAGAGATGTAACTTCCTTGACTCTGAGAGGTGTGAGGTTAGACTCGGGTCACTCGTTATTTCCTTATGAATTCAGTTGAGTCTTACACCGAAGAATCCGTTATTGTAATCGAACTGCTTTTACTTCTTCTGGCGATTGCAGTTCTGCGGGTTTTTCTAGCCCCTGTTTCTAAATCACTTACATCGGTTATGGTGCTCTGGCTTGTCCTGATAGCTGCAAGTTATGTGGTGGGTGAGTTCGAAACGACGGTGCGCATTAACTTCGGGCTTTCGCTTAAGACTCAGGCTGCGTTTGCACTGGCTTATATTGCATATAGCGGTGTTCATGCTGTCTGGCCGTGGTGTGAGGCGCTTACTATCCGGTTCTGGGTAGGGATATGGCTTTATCTCAATTTCGTGGCGCCGCTTTTTGGGCTTTTGGCGCGGCGATTGTTCAGGCAGCGGGTGCTGCTTGTTACTGATAATCATCGGGACCGGGTGCCACTCCTGCGGTGGTGGGGATTTGAGTGCATAGAGACCGTGGGTATTGCCGATTTCGCAAACTGGCTCAAGTCAAATGTAGATTTCTGCGGTCGGATAGAGAAGTATAAAATGATTGTGGTGGACATCAGCGACTACCGTATTGAATATGCAGTAGCGGGAGTTGCCCGCGATTACTTTGCGGATTTCGTCGGGGTGCCTTCTTTTACGATGTTCGGTTATCTAATCGGTCCCCATCCTCGGCATATCGCCGCTTATTCGCTGAATACTGTAGTTCGGCGATTAAAACGCTTGATTGACCTCCTTATTTCCGTCATTGCAGTAATAGTGCTGAGTCCTTTATTTCTGGTAGTATGTATTCTCATCAGGCTGGACAGTCCAGGGCCGATTCTTTACAACCACCGTCGGTTAGGAAGGAATATGCGTGAGTTCTGGCTTTTCAAATTCAGGACGATGTATAAGGATGCAGATACGCGGTTGCAGCGGATTCTAGAGTCCGATCCAGAACTGGCAAGTGAGTTCAAAGCCACATTCAAGCTGAAGAATGACCCACGTGTTACCAGAGTAGGAAGGTTCCTGCGCAGATTCAGCATCGATGAACTGCCACAGTTTTTTAACATAATAGCCGGCCAGATGAGTCTGGTTGGACCACGGCCCATAGTGAAGAAAGAGATTGGGTATTACAAGGATTATTCCTTGCTGCTTTTCCGTGTGCTGCCCGGAGCTACCGGTCTGTGGCAGGTCTCAGGGCGGTCCGGGACCAGCTACAGGCAACGGGTTGAGATGGACACCCGCTATGTCCGGGAGTGGACATTGTGGTGGGATTTGAAGATACTGCTGAAGACAATACCGGCGGTGCTGTGCAGACGGGGTGCATATTGACAAAGGACGGGCCCGTGCGATGATTCTGGAAAGGCTGGATGTTGCGGCGATAAGACTGTGTGAGAAACGGGGTATGTTTCCAACAGAAGCGGAACTTGCTGCCGCAGGGTTTGATAGTGACGATTATCAGCAGAGGGTGCATCGTCTTTTGGCCCAAGGAGTGATACAATCGCTCAGTGCGGTTCTTGTAGTGCCGCCCCTTCTGGGCGGGGACTGGGTATGGGCAGGCGTGCTTTTGAATGTTGCCAGGCCCCTGGGTGTTGCAAATGCACTTGTCAAGAAGCTTCCTTTTGTTACCGAAATAATTCTCAATGCTGGTTTGCCCGAAAAGCTTGGGCCGAATCTCGCACTGCTTTTTTATTCGCGCGACTTCGAAACCGAAGCACAATTCATCAGGTCTGTTTCTGGTATGGAGCATCAGGAGGTTTATCTTGTGGCAGAATACTCATTTCCGATTGCCATGTCATTGTCAAACGATGAACGGGCTTTACTGAAGTACCTGGTTGAGAACCCGGCATCTGACATCCCTGCTATCGAGCAGGCGTTAGGACGGAATCGGGTTTGGGTCCAGGCGAAGCTGGACAGGTTGTTCTGGACCGAAACTCACCGTTCCGGTGTTATCAGGATTCAGCCCCAGGTTGACTGGGGTCGTGTCGATAACTTCGGCCATTTTCATTTCCTTTTGGAGACAGGGTACAAGCCGGGCCAATTGGCCAAGATGATTGTAGATGAGGGATTTGAGATTGTTCTGGCAGGCAGGACATATCGCGAACGCTATGTTCAGGTTGAAGCTGACATTTGGGGCGTAGCCGAACTAATGAAGAGGATTTTCTATCTGAATCATATTGCTGGTATCAATGTGGCCGGCATTGTGTGGAACGAGCGGATGACCGTTAATTCCAGTTGGATGGCAAAACTTCTGAAATAAACTCAGGTTTAATGGATAAGAACAAGTTTTTCCAGTTCAGACTTCTGGTTCGGTAGCTCTAACCTGCAGAAGTAAACCCCGGACGGGACTGATTTGCCTTGCGTATCTGTTCCGTTCCAAACGACAGTTTCGTCTCGGGACAAACAGAATGATTTCATGCACCGGCCGTCCGAGGTAAAAATGGTAAGCCGAGTTCCAGCACCAAGCTTTATCCTCAAGGGAAGGTTAAAAGAAACAAGTCGAGATTTTCCAAACCGAGCATAAGGATTTCCGGCAATTCCCGGAACTTGAACAATATTACCTTTGACCACAAACGCATAGGGTTGAGTTTGTGTATAGATATTGCGGCCACGCACTTTGATTGTCCAGATACCAGGCAGAGGCATATTGAACTGACAAATTTCCTCGACATTCCGCGTGTCCCAATCAGGGGGGTTACTGCGAGACTGACCGTTCAGGAACTGGTTACCACGGTAGCAGTTCATATCCGGACTGATGACTTCAAGGTTAAGGTCGTTGACCAGTGCTATTTCAGCCTCTGGTGCGGCAGCGGTGTCGGTCCAAGCAAGCACAATGCGGACTGGTTTCCGATTTAGCACTTCGATATGGTATTCATGATACTGGCCAGTGGCGACTCCAACGGTTTCTTCGACGAATGTCATCTTGACCGAATCGTCAATAAAATGGAGTATGCTGCTGAGGTCAAACCTGCCCCAACCGACGGCACTATTCGGAATCGGTGCAGTGCCGATGTTCGAGTCAGCACCGACAATCGCGAAGGCACGCATCAGGGCAGCGCTGAGAAGCGGAATAGAACTGCTGGTATCAGGTGTGCCCGAGGGAAACCAGCCGTCTCGGAAATACTGACGCAGCAATATAAGCGCACCACTGACAGCCGGGGCCGAGAAGCTCGTGCCGTTGCGCTGTGAATAGAACGAGTTTCCAGGGCCGTCTACTGTGGTTATTGCATTGCCGGGAGCAACGATATTCGGCTTGATGCGGTCATCTCGTGTGGGTCCGCGTGAAGAGAAGTCTGCCATCTGGTTGCTCTGAGTGCCGTTTTCCGTGGCTCCGACCGTGATGGCATTTTTTGCGCCGGCAGGATGGCCAAGTCTATAGTGGGTACCGCCATTGTTACTGGCAGCCCAGACGATTAGGAAATTCTTATCTTGCCAAGCTACAGCGTCAACTGTTGCTTCCATAAGTCTGTAGTAACCGAGATGTCTGCTGCTTCCGAATGAGCCGGAAACCTGGCGCACCGGTTCACCCAAACCCGGTCCCAGTCTGACCGAATCTAAGAGGTCAGTAAGGTCGTCATCAAACACATAAGTGCCGCCAGCGGTTGCTATATCAACGAAGTAAATGCGTGCATCAGGAGCGATGCCGTCGGCTTTGCTGTAGTTACCGCAGACCGAATCGTTACCCGCAAGGGTAGCAGCGACACCTGAACCATGGTAGCTGGCCGGTTCACCGAACGCTGCGTTTCGATAGAGTTTGTATGCTGCGATTTTCCGGTGTTCCGGGAAAACTCCTGGCTGGCAGAGTGGGAATTCGGGGTCGCAGAACTGGTCGTGGCCTGTGTTGATACCGGAGTCGAAGAGACCGACAATCATTTGCTGGCCCCTGATACCTTTCGTCCAGATGCGCTGTCCGGCCGATTGGGTTGGAATTTGCGGGTGCCAGCCAATCTGCATCACCCACTGGATTTCGCTGTTATAGGGTTCTGGCGGGTCTGGCATCTGAATCCAGGAAACAGATTCGAGATGCGCAATTTGAGCGATGCTGTCCGCATTGAGAATGAATCTGATAGTGCGCAGACCCGTTCGTATAAGTTGACCGCCAGCAGCAATAATCGCATTAGCGACCGGCTGGGTATTTTCCCCTGGCCATACACCAAGAACAAGCCCGATGTTGCCCGAAGCCGAGAGGAGTTCTGGGGCCAGCTTGAACGTCGGTATGAAAGGACCAAGCCATTCAACGAAAGGAAGGCTTGTAATACACTGTGCAAGCATTGTCTGTTCGGGTCGGCAGACTATTGTCTGGTAAGCGATATAGCCTACGGGTTCAATACCTACTCTTCTGAGCTGGCAAAGCCATGGCTGCTCAACCGGACCTTTCAGATTTATCAACCAGTAGGTTTCCGGTTCCAATACAATATTGTTGGTAACAGGCTCCAGTCGGGTATCGAGTATCAGGCCACTGGCAAAACGGATTGTGTGCGCCGATGCATACTGGGCCGGGGAATAAGAGTGAACCGGGCCAACCCGTTGTATTCCCGGGCCAATGAAACCGAGAAACAGGAGCAAGAAAACCAGCTCTTTCCTCCTTGTTTTATAACCACGTAGCCTGGACTATCAGGCGGTTACAGTTTGAGTATTTCTTCGATGGCCGCAGCCAGTTCCTTCATATCGGCAAGCATCAGGTCGCCCATGTGAGCGATGCGGAATGTTTGCTCTTTAAGCCTGCCGTATCCGTTAGATATCTGCATCCCTTTTTCACCAAGTGCCGCATTCAAGTTATTTACATTTACCCCTTTTGTATTCTTGACCGAAGTCAGGGTGACCGATTCGTAGCCAGGTTCGGCGAATAATGCGAAGTGCTGTTTCGCCCATGCGCGGGTGAATTTTGCCATTTCCAGGTGACGCTCATAGCGGCGCTTCATCGTTTCTTCAAGGATGTAGTCGAGCTCTGAGTCGAGTGCATAAAATAGCGAAACGGCTGGGGTAGTCGGGGTCTGGTAATTCTTTTCGTATCGTTTCATCATTGCATCGTAGTCGAAGTAGTAGCCTCGGCCCGGAACCGTGCGACACTTCTCAAGCGCACTTTCGGATACAATAGCGACCGCCAGTCCGGGCGGCAAGGCAACTGCTTTCTGGCTTGAGGCGACTACCACATCCAGGCCGAGTTTGTCGATGTCAAACCAGTCACCCATCAGACCGGAAACAGCATCGACCAGTATAAACACATTCGGGAATTTTTCGTGCACCATCTGAGCTATTTCCTCAATCGGCTGGCGGACACCGGTTGAGGTTTCATTTTGTGTTATTGCGACGGCCATATAGCCACCCTTTTCGAGTTCTGCTTCAATCGTTTTCGGCTTGATGGCCTTGCCCCACTCAACGCCGATAGATGCAGCATCCTTGCCGCAGGCTTTGGAAATATTGAACCACCTTTCGCCAAAAGCACCGCTCGTGCAGTGAAGGATTTTTCCGTCAACGATGTTTCGGATTGCCCCTTCCATTATGCCGGTTCCAGAAGAGGTGAACCACATTACATGGTGATTGGTGTTCAGGACCTGTTTTGTCTTTGTAATACAATTATGATAGAGTTCACTGAATTCCTTGGTGCGGTGGCCAATCATCCACTTTGACTGGGTTTTGAGAATTTCCTGTCGGACTTCGGTCGGGCCGGGTATGAAAAGTTTCTTATGCATTTTTCCTCCTGGTTTATTCAGAATCACCGACGATTCTGATTTGCACCCGTCTTTGGCGGGGTCCGTCAAACTCGCAGAAGAAAACCCCTTGCCATCGTCCTAGAACAAGCCGGCCGTTTTCAACCGGAACCTGGGCGCAACAGCCAACGATAGTTGCCTTGATATGTGCGTCGGCGTTGCCTTCGGCATGGGCGTAATGGGGAGAGGCCGGTACCAACCTAGAGAGTATTTTGTTGATATCTCCTGCCACATCAGGGTCGTAGCTTTCGTTCACCGTGACACCTGCAGTAGTATGGGGCACATAAATGAAGCATATTCCTGTTTTGGCACCAGTGTGCGTGACTGCGGTTTGAACCTGGCGGGTGATATCCTTTAACTCGGTCCGTGAGTGGGTCGTAACCTCAAAAGATTCCATTAGCTTGGTCAATCTTAACTTCTGTTTTGTCATGTGTCAATAGGTCAACCGGTTGATTAGTGATAAGATTGATTGACTCTGTTGATATTGTCCTGAATAAGCAGTTCTCTCCCGAATTGCTTGCCGATTTGGTAGCAGGTATGCCGAAGCGTGCAAAGCAGGCCGAGGTTGCCCGCATACTCAAGTCCTTTAACACCGAGAAGCAAGCCGACTTATTGGGTTATCTTGCGGCGAAAGAGTCGGAAAGCAGGGTGGAGGATGTGATTTCGTTCTGGCTGGTGAACATGGTCTATTGCAAGGCTTCGGCCGCAGTGATTCGGGAAGTTGAGAAGCGGAGCGATGTTTACTATGTTGATGCCGACATGAAATATGTGCCCGGTTTGCTGCCAGCGTTGGTGGCTGAAGATGCAACCGATGCCAGTGGTTATGAGATTACCTGGGGCGTGCAGAAGATAAATGCGCCGGCGGTTTGGGCTTTGGGCTATACCGGTCAAGGCATCGTTGTCGGCGATATCGATACCGGCTGCAATTATAACCATCATGATTTGCGTGACCATATGTGGACTGATTCCCACTATCCGCATCATGGCTGGGACTTCAAAGACAGCGATGATGACCCGATGGATAATAGCGGCCATGGGACACACACTGCCGGGACCGTAGCCAGTGACGGAACCACAGGCACTCAGTGCGGAGTTGCGCCCGATGCTCAGATTATGTCCTGCAGGGTGCGCACAGTTGCCGATTCTTTGGCAGAGAGTCAAATCTGGGCTGCGATGGAGTTTGTGATTTCTCCGCCACTTTCACCGAGCAATGGTGGTGACCTTATTACAATGTCTTTGGGCTGGCGCAATGCCTGGCATCCGAGGCGCAAGCTCTGGTGGGATGGGTGCAATAATGTCGGTGCGGCCGGGGTCATGATGATTGTAGCGGCCGGTAATGAGCGTTCGACTTCGCCGCCTTATTCATGCCGGACACCGGGTGATGTGCCTCCGCCGTGGTGGAATCCACAGAATGTCGGGACCGGTGCATTGTCCAATGTGATTTCAATCGGGGCAACAGATTCTGACGACCATTATGCTTCTTTCTCGAGTCGCGGTCCGGTTGAGTGGGGTACAGTTGCAGGATACAATGATTATCCGTATCCGCCTGGTTTGACAAGGCCGGATGTTTCAGCGCCCGGAGTGGATGTCAAATCCTGCAAATACAATAGCAACACCGGATATACTCAGATGTCCGGAACCTCAATGGCTACACCGCATACTGCCGGGACTGTGGCTTTGATGCTTTCCAAGAACCCGAACCTGAGCCCGGCGGTTGTCGATTCGATTCTCGAAATGACCGCTGTCGACCTCGGGTCCAGTGGCAAGGATATGGATCATGGTGCCGGCAGGATTGATGCGTTGGTCGCGGTGAACTATGTAACTGGTTCGGGCAGGCCTGACCTTGGCATGGAGTCGGTAACGGTTATTGACCCACCGCCCGGAGGCAATAATAATGGCCGGGTTGACCCGGGCGAGACTGCGAAACTCGAGATGACGCTGCATAACTATGGTGATGTGACGTGCTACAACACGGTCGGGACCCTGGTGTCGGGCGATGTGCGGCTGACGGTGTCGGACCCGACCGGAACCTAGGGTGATATTCCTGTGGACGAAAGCGCAACCAATTCCAGCGACCGATTCGAGGTGCAGGCGAGCTCTTCGATTCCTCCGGGAACCGCGGTTCCATGCACCCTGCATGTGACCGGCGACAGTGCGGATTACGAAAAGACATTTGTATTCAGTCTTACAGTAGGTTCGCCTCAGACTCCGGGCCAGTATGTGATTACCTTGGACACTGGTGCGGTTTCGCTGTCGGTATGCGGAATCGGTTCAATCGGATACGACGAGCCGCCGCAGACGCAGTTCCCAGGCACTGGGTTCCAGGTGCCAAAAGGTGCGGCCAGTTCACTGTTCTTCGGTGCGCTGATGGTCGGCAATTCCGAATCGTATCTGGTTGACCATTTCTATTCGCAGCCGGCAAATTCCGGGACTAATCATGACTGGCAAATGACCGACAGCTTCAGGATTGTGCAACCGCCGACACCGGCGGATGAGCACTGGGTGAACACGATGAGCGACGGCGGTCATTCTTCTCCAAAAGGTCTTGATGTCGAGCAGCACTGGTATATGAATGCGGATGAGGGATATGACGACTTTGCGATAGTTACTTTTG
>DFBN01000078.1 GCA_002366635.1 Caldifarciminota bacterium UBA3079
GCGGAATTTGCCTTGCTGCATCAACTCTTCAAGATTCTTATTGGTGGCGGCTACCACTCTGACATCCGATTCGATTGGCTCAACACCGCCGACCCGCTCGAACGCTTTCTCCTGAAGCACTCTCAAGAGCCTTGCCTGAAGCGCATGGCTCATATCACCTACTTCATCCAGGAATATGGTCCCACCGTGGGCTTGCTCGAACTTTCCCTTGCGCTGGACCACACCGGTCGCCGTCCCTTTCTCAATACCGAAGAACTCGGTTTCCAACAGCCCTTCAGGCACCGCAGCGCAGTTAACAGCAACAAATGGTCCCTTGCTGCGCTTCCCGGATTCGTGCAGAGCCCTGGCGATAAGTTCCTTGCCGGTCCCGCTTTCTCCGCGCACCAGGACCGGCACGGCCGCACTCGCCACTTGATTCACCACTTTCAGGTTTTCAAGCATGAGCGGATTCTTGCCGATTATCCCCTGATACTGCAATCCAGCAATCCCAACTTCTTCTCCAAAACGGAACGGCAACTCTGCAAGCTTTGTCATCGGCTCAGCGAGTAATCTGGCTATTTTATTCAGTATCCCTGGACCTGGCTGTGGCCAGATTGTTTACGCTTCCAACATAAAATGCTTGAGATGCACTGGAGGAGTAGTCCCGTCTGGAAGCGGAGACTGAGAAATTCTGAAGTAGTTACATCACCATTCCGCCGTCGATGCGGATAACTTGGCCGGTGATGTAGCTGGCCGCATCTGAGGCCAGGAAAAGACAGAGATTGGCGACATCGGCCGGGGTCCCGGCGCGTTTGAGCGGGATAGCTTTATAATAGGCTTGGCGCGTCGCCTCATCCAGTTTCTCAGTCATCGGTGTAGCGATGAATCCGGGTGCAACCGCGTTTACGGTAATATTTCTCGATGCCAGCTCCTTAGCCGCTGACTTGGTTAAGCCAATCATTCCAGCCTTGGCCGATGCGTAGTTGGCTTGACCAGCATTACCCATCTGGCCTACGACTGATGCGATATTGATTATCCGTCCCCAGCGACTCTTCATCATGTGACGGCAACACGCCTTTGTGAAATTGAATGCCCCTTTGAGATTCACAGCAACCACTTGGTCAAAATCCCGTTCGCTCATCCGTAGAAGCAGATTGTCCCTGGTGATACCAGCATTGTTAACCAGAATGTCAATGCCGCCCAAATCATCGGCAATCTGATTACACACAGCCTGCACTGTATCAAAGTCTGAGACATCGACTTTGTAAGCATGGGCATTTCCTTCCTGTTTTCTGATTTCAGCAGCCACTGCATCGGCCGCGTCTACAGCAACATCGCAAACCGCAACCGTAGCTCCGGCTGCACCGAACCTCAGGCAAATTTCTCTCCCGATTCCAGAACCGCCACCAGTAACAATCGCCCGCTTTCCAGAAATTCCCTCAAACATCAATACCTCCTATCTGACAATGGTTAAACGACCTTTGTTCTGCTCAATCGTTCTGTTCTCTTCAACCTTTACCGTATAGAAATACATCCCACTCGGCACCGGTTGTCCTTTATCGTCCTTCAAGTCCCAGTATGCAGCCCGATGCTCATAATTGATTTCATCCGGTTCCTTGTCCAGAACCCGCACCGGCTCAGCCGCCAAGTTATATATACGCACCTCAAATTTCGGGAATTTGCCAACCAGCCGGCTATCAGTCGGCTCATAAATTATTGTCGCCCGCTCCTGGCCGCTTTCCACTACGACCGGGTTGGGAAACGAATAAACCTCGCCCAGAAACAACGGTTCAATCTCCAGGTCTGCAGTCATTACCGAGTCAGAAGCGGAAATATTCCTGACCGCGACCCCGGTCTGGACTCCATCGTAGAACGCAGTTGATGGAATAGTGAAACTGGCAACACCTGTGTCGCTTTCCTTCCACAAATCGGCATCACTACCCCGGTCATTCGCCGGCAAGGCATAACCAGACGAGCGGTCGGCCTGAAGGATTCCGACCAAAGGCCGGTTTTCATTGTTATTGTTCGGTCGGGATTCATCAATATGCAGAATCAAGAGGCCACTTCCAGGCAAACCTGCATCAAAACCGATTCTCTGCCGGTTCTCTACCAGGAAATACTCTCCGCGGCCAGGGTTTTGCATTCTCCAGTCAACTCCCAAAGGATTAGGCAACAGCCGATAGCAACATGGTTCGGTCGCGGCTGCAACAATACTGGCACTTAGAGAATCCACCAGCCCTTGCTCAAGTGATTCCGGTTGAACCCAACCCAGAAGATACTTGCACCAAGCGCAAGGATGCACCGGTGAACTACCGAGTGGTTCAGACTCTGAAGACCGTGCCCATGCACCAGCCGCCATCAGGCAGAACCTGCCGATACCAGAACTTGAGTAGTCGGTGTCATATAAATCAGGTAGACCGAGGACATGGCCAAACTCATGGCAAAACACCCCGATACTGATGATGCCGCTGTTTTCAAAACGCTCCGGCTGAATCGAAAACACATCCACGCTGACTCCGTCATTAGTCTGCACCGGCCCGGGAGAACCGAAACACGGGTCGGAAAGCTGCCATTTATGTGACCAGATATGCCGGTTATTACCAGTCTCTTCGGCACCCGGTCCCGCATGAATTATCAGAAGTCCGTCGACAATACCATCATTATCCCCATCGTATTGCGAGAAATCAATATCCTGGTCTGCTTTTCGAACCAGGTCTGTAACCAAACCCTGGGAATTGTGTGGAAACTGGCCATATATTCCGAAAGAATCGCCCAAATAGAAGGAATAAGGTTCATCCATCCGGTACCATTCTTCGACCCTACCGCTCAGCATCAGGTTGCTGTAACTTGCCTCAAGATAGTAATCGGTCATCGACTGTTCGTCCGTACCGAAAAGGAGCTTCTGAAAACCAGCCTGCTGGTATGAGTGAATATTATCGTTGAAGTCTACGAGAACTACCAACAGATGACGCGGCTGGTCCAGAAGTTTCTTAACCGGCCCTGGAGATTCAACAGTCCCGGGCCAGATTATCTGTGCGACCGGTCGACCGCTTGGTCCTGGTAAAGGGGGCATTGCCCAGATGTAGGAAACCAGCCCGAATGCAGACAGCAGGAAAGGCCACAGGTCATCCCGACTGGGCAACATCCTCTTGACCTTTAGACATTGAACAGCTTCCTTCAAAGAAACTGTCCTTTTGGATTATCAACCCTTTGCAATTGATATTCCCGAAAACCTGGGACCCGGTCTGTAACTCTACTGTCTCCTTGGCGAATACATCTGCCTCGACCCGGCCGGCAATTACCGCGTCCCGGCAATGCAGTTCACCTTTGAGGAACGATTTTGGGCCAGCCAGAAAGGTTTCGCCGGCATCTATTTTGCCTTCTACCTGACCGTCCAGCCTCAGACTGCCCGCTATGCGAATATCACCTTTAATAGTCGTGTCCGGGCCGATAACCGTATCCAACTTACTTTCAGAACGATTCTTTGCCATCACGACTCCTTTCTGCTACGCCGCCTTCGGCAGGCCTCTGGATTCCAGATTCTAATCCGATCTTATGTCTGTCCGACATTCACAGTATATTTGTGCGCTCGTGATTGTCAAACCAACACGATTGACTACATGTTTTTTCAGCACTATCTGATACCAAGAACTAAAACCTATATTTCTGAAACCGGCCTAGAGCTTGGTCAAACGTGCGATGACCCGACCGCCGTTTCTTGGCGCTGATTTGGAAATGACAATATGCTCTCTAAGCTTTTCCGCAACTACCTCGCCTTGTTTGGCACTTGAAGCCAGCACTTCAACAATCACATCGCCCTGTTCAACTCTATCACCTACTTTCTTCTTGAACGCAAAACCGACCGACTGGTCAATCCTGGCTCCAATCTTTTTCCTTCCGGCACCAAGTTCAACACCCAATAATCCTACCTGGAGTGCGTCAATCGTCCGGACATAGCCAGCCGACCTGGACATTATCGCAACAGAGTGCTTTGCCTGGGGCAGCAAACTGTAATCATCCACTACCCTTGGGTTTCCTCCTTGTGACTTAACCATCGCCCTGAACTTCTCAAGCGCTTTCCCTTGGGTTAAAGCCCGTAACAGGAGCCTGTGTGCCTGAGCATAACTATGTGCGCGGCCCGCCATTATCAGCATCTCCTCGCCCAAAGCCAGGGTTACCTCTTCCAAATCCATCCGCCAGTTACCCTTCAATGCCTCTATTGATTCAACAACCTCAATCGCATTCCCGACTGTTTCACCCAAAGGCTCCCACATCCCGGTAACGACAGCCACAATTTTCTTGCCCATCTTCGTACCGATGCGAATCATGGTTCGGGCAAGACGCCGGGCCTGGGGAATGCGACACATAAATGCACCGGTCCCTGTCTTTACATCCAGCACTAAACCATCAATTCCTTCGGCCAGCTTTTTCGACATTATGCTGGCCGCAATAAGCGGGATAGAATCTACTGTAGCGGTAACATCGCGCAATGCATACATCTTCTTATCGGCCGGACACATATCCCGTGTCTGGCCCATAATACATACCCCTACCTTTTCGAGGTTCTCACGAAATTCCTCGAACTTCAGGTCTGTTCTGAATCCAGGGATAGCGGCCAACTTATCCAGAGTTCCGCCTGTATGTCCCAGACTCCGACCCGAAACCATCGGCACCTTTACGCCGCACGCTGCTACGAGCGGTGCAAGAATCAGAGACACTTTATCACCGACACCGCCGGTAGAATGCTTGTCGATTTTAGGCCCAATCAGTCCGCTGAGGTCGAAGACCTTTCCCGAGTTCATCATAGCCATTGTCAAAGCAATCGTCTCGTCTGCGCTCATTCCTCGGAAATAAACCGCCATCAACCAGGCAGCCATTTGATAGTCAGGCACGCGACCCATTGTATAACCAGACACCAGTTCCTGAATTTCCTTTTGGGTCAGCCTGCCCCGGTTGCGTTTCCGCCTGATTAACTCGCAGAAATTCATCCGCTCAGTCCCATCGGGCCACAATCACGCTGATAATCATTCCGGCACCGATAAGCAGAGTCCAACCCACAAAAGTCCGCAGCACACAGGAGGAATCACGGTAATAAGTCTTCCGAACCTTGGCCATTGACAAACGCACAGGGACTGTGTCATCAGGCACTGCATATACCCATTTCGTGCCAACTCGCACCGCACCTCGTTCATAGCTGGACAACAACCGTCTGGATTCGCTAATCGCCTTCTGGCGACGTAGCGCATCCCAGAACTGGTCGGGTGTATCGTCCCTGAACGCCTGATATACCTTCTTGGGCGGAAAAAGGCTCACGAAATGCTTACCTGGCTTGGCCCTGGTTACTGTTCCTGTAGAATCCACAATCACCAACCGATTGTCCAGATAGACCTCGGCAAGCGGTGCATCGGTTTTGATTTCTAGATAACCAACTGGGACTGCCCAGCTTGAAGCATAAAGAAAAACGATAGCAATCGCTACGCGCATAAGAGCGCATAATAACAATCATCCAGTAACAGTCAATCTTCGAGAGTCGTATATGTTAGAGTTGACACATCAGGAAGGAAGTCTATGATGGCATCCTGATGCGAATTCTGATTTCTATTGTTATAGTTATAGCCGATAAAAATAGACACTGGCCCCAGACCCGCACGCCCCAAAGGAGAAAGCACGAATAAAGAAATCGGTTTTCTATTCCCAGGCCAAGGTTCGCAGTATGTAGGTATGGGCGTTGATTTATATAATAAGTATCCGTCGGCACGCGATACCTATAACCGTGCTGTCGATATTCTTAAAATGGACATCCGGCAAATTTCTTTTGAAGGACCTCTGGAGAAACTGCGCCAGACCCGTTTTACCCAACCAGCAATTCTCACCCATTCACTAACCGTGCTGTCAGTGCTTCCTGAAGTAGAACCGGTCCTTGTTGCCGGCCACAGTCTAGGCGAATACGCGGCTTTGTATGCAGCCAGAGCACTTGACTTTGAATCTGTGCTCAAAATCGTCAAGAAACGGGCCGAGATGATGGATAATGAAGGCAAAAAGAGTCCTGGCACCATGGCGGCAATCATCGGTCTACAAAGGTCGGTGGTCGAAAATCTCTGCCAAGAAGTCGAAGGCATCGTCGTGCCTGCAAATTACAACGAGCCTAAGCAAACCGTGGTATCGGGCGATGTTACCGCAGTCAAAAAGGTAGCCGAACTTGCAAAAGAAAAGGGCGCGTTCAAAGTAATTATGCTTTCGGTCTCAGGTGCCTTCCATTCCCCTCTGCTTGAAGAATCGTCACTAGAGTTCACCGATTATCTGGACCGGTTCGAAATCCACGAACCCTGCTGTCCTGTAATCCCCAACTTTACCGGCAAACCTACAACCGACACCGAAGTTATCCGTTCCGCGCTTGCACGCCAACTCACAAATCCGGTCCGCTGGGTCAAAACAATGGCAAGCGCCCAAGAACTGGGCTGCACAGAATTCCTGGAAATAGGTCCAGGTCGGGTGCTCAAAGGCCTTGCCCGTCGTATCGACCGAGAGCTCAAAGTCACAACAGTAGGCACAGTCGACCAGATAACCGAACTCATCGACTAGAGTAAATTTGCTTCATATGGCCGCTTTCTTTCTCTGCCTGATTTCAACTATCCCAGGTGGTCTGAACATCGACCCGTCGCTTCATTGGTATACACTTGAAACCGACCACTTCGCGGTTCACTTCTCATGCCGTGGCCGGATTGACGAAGACAGCAAGAATCTGGCTTACCATGTCGCCGAGCTCGCTGAGGACATTCATAATAAGCTGACAGGAATTATCGGTTGGACACCCAGGAACCCAACCCAGATAGTCATCGCCGACTTCTTTGATTATTCCAATGGCTGGGCTGCACCCATACCTAACAACACTATCATTATTATCCCTACTTTGCCTTTGGGTTCACGAACAAATTACGATGACTGGCTCCGTACCCTTATCGCCCATGAATACGCACATATTATCCAGATGGATATGACAAGAGGAATTCCAGCCGCTTTGCGCAAAGTATTCGGTCGCGTGATTCTAACAAACCCGCTGATGCCGGTCTGGATGCTGGAAGGCTATGCGCTTCAGTACGAAACAAGGCTCACCAGCTTTGGCCGACTCCGTAGTTCTGAATACGATATGATGGTCCGAGCCGCTGCCCGCAGCGGGAAACTGCTCACAGTGGACCGGTGCGGCAACTATGAACTTCAGCGTTATCCAGGCGGCAGGGCACCATATCTTTACGGAGGTCTGTTTTATCGGTCCATGGCCAAAAGAACCCGCCCAGATATCTGGGACCAATACAGCCTGCGTCACGCAGGCGTTCCATTGCTTTACGATTACAATGCCCGCCGGACCTTTGGCAAGGGTTTCCATTATCTCTGGCACCAATGGCAGAACGAAACTATGACCCATGCCGAATCAACTGAAACAATTCTGCAACAGAAACCACTTACCAGGTTCAAGAGAATAACAAGGGAAGGTTTCCTGACCGGTTCACCTTTCTGGTCACGCACCGGTGCTGAAATCTATTACATTTCCAGAAACGGTAAAGAGTATCCCTGCATCAAGGCGACCGACAGCACCGGTCAAAATACCAGAGTGATTCATCGGGGCCGTATTCTGGGAAACATGACCATTTCACCTGACGGCCGTTGGCTCGGGTTTGCTGAAATGAACATCCAGCATAACTATTACGACTATTCTGATATCTTTGCACTCGACCTTCACAAAGGAACCGTGCGCCGACTCACCCATGGCCTGCGTGGCCGTGACCCGGACTTCGACCCTGACACAAACTCTGTGGTATTTGTGGCCAATAACAAAGGCCGGAACGACCTGATGCTTCTCAACCTGGCCACAGGCGAAATCCAGAACCTCACCGAAACAGAAGATTACACCGCATATCACAGCCCGCGCTTCTCACCTGACGGTCGGTACATTGCCGTTGGTATTCACCGGCCCGGCGGTTATGCGGATATCGAGCTGCTGGACATGAACACCGGCTGGCGTATCCCAGTCACAGAAGACCGGGCAAACGACCTCTCGCCCTGCTGGTCCCGCACCGGCAAATATCTCTTCTTTGTTTCGGACCGGACCGGTGTGTTCAACCTCTATGCCTACTCAATCCAAACGGGACAAACATATCGCTGCTCAAATGTGCTCTACGGTGTGTTCGAACCCGCAGTATCTCCGGATAATCGGACAATCGCCATGGTTTCATATACTGCTGACGGCAATGACATCCAGGTTACTCCGTTCAATGCCCGCACTTGGGAACCTGCCGAACCTTTCCATGACACATTCCCTGTTATCGAACCTCTGATTCCTGGATTCAACTCGACCATTTATTATTACAATCCCTTTCCTACTGTTCTGCCTAAGCTGTGGTTTCCGTTCGTTTCTTTGGACGATTCATGGAACTTCGGGGCATGCACATTCGGCTGGGATGTGCTTCAATTTCATACTTACATGGCTGCTGCAGGTTACCGTTTGACCGGCACCCCGTTCCTCGGCATTGACTATCAGCTCTCGCGCTATCGTCCACTGCTTCAACTGACAGGGGAATTTGACCTTAATCAGCAAGACGCAAGAATAAATATCGACCTGCCATTCCATGCCACGCGCCGTTTAACCTGGCTTGACTTTTCCGCACTGGGTCGACACGACGCCATTTTTACCTCCAGTTATAGTCTCGACTTCACCACATCCAATGCATTCTGCTATCGTTTTGATGCAGCACCGGTCCAAGGCGGCATTGCCGGAGTTCATACCGACCTTGAATCGAAAACCTTTCAGAACAAACGCGACCGGACAAGAATTCTGGCATATCATACCCGTTTTCTCGGTTCTCCTCCAAGAACCTGGAGCCTGCGTCTATGCACCGCGGCAGGCACTGCTTTCGGAGACATATCTGCTGACAGCGCATGGAAGATTCATTCTGGCCCAGGAATTCTCAAAGTGCGCGGTTTTTCTCATGAATCAGAACCAACTAAGAATATCATTGTAGCCGGTGCACAATTCCGCACTCCTCTCTGCTGGCCTGAAAGAGGCCCGGACCTTATTCCTGTTTTCCTGCGCAATATCAATCTGGCCCTGTTCTTCGACTGGGGCATGAACTGGAATGACTGGGTTCCTACGGACGAGAATTGGAAAAACTCAAGAGTCGGCCTGGGAGCAGAAATCCGAACAGACCTGATACTTGCACATATGTTACCGGTAAATCTTTCTATAGGATATGCTGTCGGACTAAGACCCGAAATCGACACGCAGTTCTATCTGAACCTTAACTCCGCACTCCTCTCCGAACTCCTTAACCGTTTCAGTTCCGACCGGTTCCAGCCGCTCCACTCAAGACACCTCTCCGGGCCTGGCTTCCGGAAAGAATACTCACCGATATTCTAAAAAGCAGCCGTTACTTACCGCAAACCGGACACTTAATATCCATCTTCTCGGGCGGAGCAGGATGGGTATCGTCATCCAACCCGCCGTTGCCCATCTGATTATGATAGCAATAACAATGGTTGATGTAACACTCTCGTTTGGATAAAGCCGGCTCAAACCAGAAAAACTCGTATTGCTTCCAATAAGCCTTGATTGCGTCCCGGAGGTCCTGTTCGGCCCGGCCCACAAAAACTACCTTCCGGGGATTCTTGGCAAGACAGAATACTCCGCCCACACCACTGGGCACAATAATATCTACCTGCAGCGGCCTCAGAAGATAAGGACCACGCATAAACGCCTCCTGATAAAAATGGCGAGACCCAGCAGTCTCGCCCCTATGCCTAGTATCCAGCAATGTAACCCGACTATTGCGTATTTAATTTTACCCCCCCGACACAGTTTGTCAAGTTTTTCAACATCCTTTTGTAAATACACAATCCTATTCTTCTATTATGATTGACAGTCGGTATCAACGCCGTATCCTTCACCCCGACAGGCGAACAAAGACAAGAAATGAACTTGATAGAAATAAGAAATCTGCGAGTGATACTTAATGGCAAGCGCATCCTGGATGACCTGAATATGGATATCTGGGACGGGCATGTTCATGCCGTAGTCGGCCCGAACGGTGCCGGCAAGTCAACCCTGGCTGCCACTGTCATGGGTCTATCCGGATACCGGGATTTTGAAGGCGATATTCGGTTCGATGGCCGGTCGGTCAAGCATCTGAGCATCGATGAAAGGGCAAGGATGGGTATGACCCTGGCCTGGCAGGAACCGGCGCGCTTCGAAGGCCTGACAATCAGGGATTTCATCCGGGCCGGTGCCAAGGACAAAAGCGAAACTAATATCAGAAAGGCGCTTAATGATGTTGGAATCAGCGATGAATATCTCAATCGAGCAGTGGACAAAACCCTGAGCGGCGGTGAGCGGAAGAAAATCGAACTGGCTTCAATCATGGCAATGTCGCCCAGGATTGTCCTTTTGGATGAACCGGATTCAGGCATCGATGTTGCTTCGCTCAAAAAAATCCTTGCGTGTATCCAGTTGCTTAAACGAAAAGGCTCAACCGTAATCCTCATCACCCACAGTATGACCGTGCTGAAAGAAGCTGAGCACGCCTTCCTGCTATGCGGCGGAAGGATAATCGACAAAGGCCCAGTGGAAGAAGTAGCCGGTTACTTCAAGAACGAATGCATCCCATGCGACCATCAGAACAAGCCGGATAAAACTGAAGGCACCGAGTGAGCAATAACATTGATACAGCAAAACAGCTCTTGGCAAATACCGAAACCGGACCCGGAATCCTGGCCGACCCTGGCATAGCCCACCTTATAATCCACGGTAACCAGGTAATCGGCCGGCACGAACTGCCCGGTATCGAAGTCAAAGCCGAAGAACAGGAACAAGGCACTAGGGTTGTCGTTACGGTCAAGGAATCAATATATATCTCGAAACCGGTTCACATGTGCTTCGGACTGATGCGGCCGAAAGGCATCCAGCGTATCAATACGACCATTAACATTGGAAAGAACTCCCGCTTATTCATTCTTGCGCATTGTATTTTCCCCAATGCGGTTGATGTCCGCCACATAATGGACGCAACGATAAATCTCGGGGATGACGCAGAATGCACTTATCTGGAAAGGCATATCCATAACCCGAACGGCGGTGTCAAAGTATATCCGACAACCGTGACCAAGTTGGGTGAGAAATCAAGAATGAAAACCGAGTTCGAGCTTCTCCGAGGCCGGGTCGGGCTCATCGACATGAATTATGAAACCGACTGCGGTAAATCCAGCACCCTGGAAATGACCACAAGAATCAATGCTACTAGTGACGATATCGTCATAATCCATGAAGGTGCGCATCTCCACGAGCGAGCCACCGGCGTCCTCGCATCCAAAGTCGCGCTCCGCGACCGCGCAAAAGCAGAAGTGCACAACAAACTGGTCGCTTCAGGTGCTTATGCGCGCGGTCATATCGACTGTAAAGAAATCGTCAAAGACCACGCAATTGCAACGGCTATCCCGATTGTCGAAGTAAATCATCCCCTGGCCCATATCACCCATGAAGCCGCTATCGGCAGCGTTGATTTCAGGCAGCTTGAAACCCTGATGTCAAGAGGACTGAGTGAAGACGAAGCGGTCGAACTGATAATCCAGGGGTTGCTGTCTTGACTCGGACAGGTTTTCCCGTATCCTTTCGCCTGATTGGGGAATCGTCTAACCGGCAGGACGGCTGGCTCTGGACCAGTTAATTGGGGTTCGAATCCCTATTCCCCAGCTTTCTTGACACCGGTGGCTTCACTCGCCGGTGTTCTTTTGGGACCGGATTTCCCCTTTNNNCGATTCCTCCCAGCTTCTTCACAGTCTTGCGCACCACCCTGAGGCACTGGCCGGTGTAGTCCAGAATCTGTTTACCTGAGAACCGAAGAATCCGCCAGCCGTCTGAAGTCAAAGCATTGTCTCGGCTCCGGTCGCGCTCCCGAGCTTCCTTGCCCGAATGGTACAGTTCACCGTCACACTCGATATCCAGGTTCCCGTCTGAGCAGAAAAGTGCCATATCAAGCATGTACCCGGTTTCGGATTCCCGGACAAAGAATTGACGTTCAGCATCAAGACCCGCATCTTTCATCCGGAAATAAAGCCTATCCTCAATCGGGCTGGTTTTGAAAAGGTCATTGATTTCCTCGGCTGCAAACAGCCTTTCCAGAGATGTCGGAATGAAAACGATTCTGCGCCAGCGCCGGCTTGGAATCGGATAGGGCAAATGCCTAAGCCCGCCAATCGCAACCCGGTAATAAGCCGCCTGAGCCCGTTTATGCTTCGGCTCATCAGGCAAAAGTTCAATCCGCTTCATCGCGATGATACCCTTTACTTGAGTATACCAGTTCACCGCCCACTTCTCATCCCCGAAAACCTTTGTCTGATAAAATGCCAGGTACTTCGCCTTGGGCAGTTCCTCAGGAGCTGACTTCACCGGTATCCGATACCAGTGCTCTGTCTCGAGTATTCGCCAGTCCTTCTGCCGGGTAATAACACCGACCAAGGCCGGCGTTTCCTTCCCGAACGCCTGAATCCGACCCCATGACTTACGCGGCTTGCGCATACAAGATTTAAGACCCGAACCCGGTAATAGTCAAGCCCGACCGTCATGTGCGCGAAAAACCGAATCTTTCTGGTCCTGGTATTCTTTGTATCTTCGTGGTAAGGCCAATTACGAATGCCGAGTGCCGTTCTGCGACGATTGGAGCGGAAAAGGTTCCGCTTCGCTATGGAGCACAATGTCTCTAGACATTGTGCAACGACAGAGTCGTTGCACTCCAAAACCGGTAAGACAAAGCGGCAACTTTGTTGCCGCACTCCAAATCAGCCAATCTTCACAGTTTTGTCTTCTGCCTGCTGTGTTTATCTGTGTCTATCTGTGGTTAGGTTTTCCTTTGGCGGTTAGTGTTCGGCCAGGATTTTGCCGAACCCGGCCAGGACGAAGCGGTTGGTTTCTTCGGCCCGGGCCGCTTCTAAAGTGCGCCTCAAGGGGTCATCAAGGAAATTCTCTAAGGCCTGGACCGCAACCAGTCTGACAAACGGTTCGTCATATCTGAGATAAGAGACAAATACCTTGCGGCAGCGGACAAGCAGTTCGCGGTCTTTTATGGTATCAAGCTCGGCCGCAATCTTGCCGCTGGCACGGATGGTATGGCCGAGCCCAGGTGACTTCATGACCGTCATCCTGTCGAGCAATGGCTCAAGTCCTGGCTTGCCGATTTTGGTCAAGGCCATTTCTGCGGCCGAGCGGACCGTAAATAGCCGGTCGCCAAGTGTACGAATCAGGTCCGGGATAGCGACCGGATTTTTGAGCTTGCCGCACGCTTCAGCCGTGACAATCCTTGAAGGCTCGTAACCGTCCTTTAAGAGGAACAGTATCCTGGGCACAACGGTCGAGTCACCGATTTCACCCAATGCCTTTGCTACCCAGCGCGGGCTTGCCCTTTTCTGTTTCATTGCCAGGAACAGCGAATCAACCCCGTCTTTTGCATCCTGTTTCAGCTTGCCCAGCCAATAGACCGCATTTGCCCTTGCCCTGCGCCGCTCATCATAAAGTGCTTTGTATAAATAAGGCTTGGCAGTATCAGGCCATGCTTTGAACAATGCTTCTACGGCCCTGGATTCGAGTCCGCTCTTGGTATCAAGCTTGTGCTCAAACACATATTCAATCGCCTCTTTGCCGAGCTCTTTCAGTTGCTTGCGCGCCTGCCGGACTTTGGCCCTGGCATTGCCTACTTCCCAGAGAGCAGCGATTTTGAAGACCGAATCAACCGGCAGCTCGAGACTACCTATCAGTTGTAGTGTGTCGCCCTGTTCTGCTTCGTCTCCGGCAACCGGTTCGGATGAGAAGTCCATGCCCGCACCATAGGTTCCATTGGTCCAGAAACCGAAATCAGAACCCGCGCTGCCAGAGGTGTAATAATCCTTGCCTGCCATATCCACGAACATCCCGGCACTGGCAAAACCCCTTGCCGGTTTGCCGCCGGCCAGGGCCAGTTTCTCGGTTGAGGAGTAAACATCATTGCCGGTGATGTCAACGAACAGGCCGACCGAATTTGTCAATGCGGTTCCCTGGCCACCGGACGCATGATAAACATCATTGCCTTTCCGGTCGAGAAGCACCCCGACCGATAAGTCATGGCCTTCGCCCTGGCTCGGGCCGAGCCTTGAATAATATGAGTCATTGCCTTGATTATTGATGAGGCAACCGACCGAAAGGTGAATCCCTGCACCTTGTGAATACTGGGCCGCCGAATAATGGTCATAACCAGACCCGTCCCAGATAGCGCCCAGGGAATACCAGTAGGAAGTTGCCTGGGCGAATACTTCGGCATTATAGAAATCATTGCCTGCAGAGTCGCACAAGAAACCGATGCCACCGGATGCATCTGGCCGCCATCCCAAAGCAAAACCCTGGGCAAAAGAACGGAACTCGTATGGCAGGAGCGGGGCATGATTGTATTTGCCTCCGGCATAATAAGTATCATTGCCTTCTTTGTCCAGAAGCAGACCATAGCCCCAGGTAGAACCAAAGCCCTGGCCATAACAATAGCAGCGGTAACTGTCATTCCCTTTTGAGTCAGTCAGAAAAGCGGTTCCGAAATGACCCGCTCCCTGGGCATAAAACCCGGCATCATAAATATCCCGACCATTCCGGTCTGCCAGCACACCGGTTCCGAATATTGCTGCGCCCTGGCTGTAATGGGAAGAACGGTAGGTATCATCGCCTTGAATATCAATCAGCACACCCGCACCGAACAGTGCCGCACCCTGGCTGAAAACCTTCTCGCAAGCATAAAGGTCATTGCCCGCCAAATCGATTACTACGGAGAAAGGTTCACTTAAGACACCGATTGCACCACCTGCCCGATTGTAATAAATATCATCACCACCGAGCTCGATTATGAGACAGCAATCACGATTGTATCTATTGTCGCCATCACCGCCGATTACTACCAGACCGAATTCGGTTTCGGCCTTGAAATAAACACCGCCAGCAATACCCGGCACGACATCAGTCTGATTCTCGTGCGGAAACTCCAAAGGCTCTTCGGTCAGAAGCCTTTCTGCTTCTTGCGCAGCATAAACCACTGCCAGGCCGGAAAGCGCAAGTGAACGCCGGTCGAGCTTGCGCACATAAGCAAGCACTGTTTCCGCTTTGACTTCCTTGGTCGTATCATACGCCTGACCGAACTCGCGGTGCAATGTCCCGCACAAAGTCGGACTCAAGGTATCGTCTTCATCAGCCCAGAAACCCGGTGCTTCACCCAGAAGCACATTCAGTTCTTTATCTGTTAAGTGTGCGGTTGCCTTTTTCAGATACCTGTCCCCTATCTTGAATCCGCCGATAACAAAACTAATCGCCCGAGAAAACCTCACAGGAAGTCTTGCGGTTCCATTGACAGCTTTCTCAGCTTTGACCTTAACCTCTTTTTGCAACCGGATAGAATCGTTCTTCCCGAGTTTGACATCGGTTTCCAGAAACTGAAACCATGCGAGACTGAAAGCAGCCCGCTCATTCCTGATAAACCGCGCTGCTGAGGAATCTACATATCCTGCGGTTTCAAGCGGATTGTCGAGCAGATGGTCAATAGCCTCAAGCCTGAAAAAACTATCAGTAGCCCATTGCTTGTAAAAACCCAGTTCCTTTTCTTTTATGCCGAGGATTGACAGTCCATTGTGCACCGCGTTTATTTCCGCCGAATCCAGACCACCGGCCAAGAGCATACCGAATCCGATAACCAGCAGGCGGATTATCCTGCGACTCATTCCTCCCTCGGCCCGGCATTCAGAAAACGCATGGCAAGATTACTTAATCCCCATATTTTCGACCGCCCGTTTTATTTCGTCAACTGAAGTGCCATCTTCAAGCGTAGTCAAATCACCGAGTTTTGCCCCTTCGCAAAGCCCTATCAGTACCCTGCGCATGACCTTGCCGCTTCTGGTTTTGGGAAGCATCTTCACGAACTGGACATCACGCGGTGTTGCAACCGGCCCGATTTTCTCACGCACCAGTTTGACTATCGACTTTCTGATTTCATCGCTTGGTTCCTGTCGCTGTTTCAAAACTGCGAACGCGACAATCGCCTGACCCTTGAGTTCATCCTTTACACCTACTGCACTTGCTTCGGCAACCGCAGGATGACCGGATATAATCTCTTCGATTTCCCTGGTCCCGAGCCGGTGACCGGCAACATTTATCACTTCGTCAGCCCGTCCCAGAACCCAGAAATAACCATCCTTATCCTCGATTGCAAAATCTCCGGTATAGAAAAGCAACTTGTCCGGGAAATGGCGCCAATAGGCATCAAGATACCTCTCATCATCACGCCAGAGTGTCAGAAAAGTGCCTGGGGGTAAAGGTGGCCTGACTACAAGCAGGCCGCGTTTCCCACGGGGAATCTCATCGCCTTTGTTATCTACTACAGCCATGTTCCAGCCATAAACCGGCTTTGTAGGCGAACCAGGCCTGAACTCCAGCATCTCTATCCCGGGCATATTGGAAAGCATGGGCCAGCCGCTTTCGGTCTGCCAGTAATGGTCGATTACCGGCTTACCAAGCGAATCCTTAGCCCATCGCCATGTCGGCTCGTCCAGAGGTTCACCAGCCAGAAACAGATAACGTAGTGAACTCAAATCGTGCTTCTTGAACCAGGAAGACGGGAATTTCCTCAGCATCCGCATCGCAGTTGGTGATGAAAACATTACATTCACTTTGTGCTTCTCAACAACCTTCCACCATATTCCCGGGTCAGGATAATCAGGTGTGCCTTCATATACCACTGTGGTAAGCCCGAAAAGCAAAGGTCCGTAAACGATATAACTGTGCCCGACAGTCCATCCGAAATCAGAAGTCGCCCAGTAAACATCACCTTCTTTGCACCCGTAAATAAACGGCACCGAACAATAGAGCGCAACCATATGAGCGCCGGTATCACGGACAACACCTTTCGGCCTGCCGGTGGTCCCGGAAGTATACATAAGATACAACGGATGATTGCTGGGCAGCCAGACCGGTGCTACTTTAGCCCCGTGCTGCTCGGCTATTTCTTCGGACAAGATGAAATCCCGTTCCTGCACGCGCTTCCAGTCGGTTATGCCGCGGTCAACTACCAGCACTTTGCCTACCTTGTTTTCTGCTATTTCCAATGCCTTATCAACAATAGATTTCAAAGGTATTGGTCTGCCTTTGCGTTTGCCCGCATCAGCCGTAATAACCAGCTTGACACCGGCATCGTCAATACGCTCTGCCACGGCCTCAAAACTGAAACCCGCAAAAACTACCGAATGAATCGCACCAATTCTTGCACAGGCAAGCATCGCTACCATTGTTTCGGGTATCATCGGCAGATAAATCAGAACACCGTCACCTTTTCCAACACCGAGTTTCTTAAGGACTGCGGCAAAGGCATTCACTTCACCAAGGAGTTCAGAATAGTTAATGGTTCTGCTCTTGCCTGTTTCCGGGCTTTCCCAAATTATCGCAGGCCGGTTCCCTTTGCCGGCTTCGACATGCCGGTCAACCGCATTGTAGCACATATTCGTGAGGCCACCCTCGAAATACCGGTAGAACGGTTCACGCGTCTGGTCAAGCACTTTGTCCCATTTCTTGAACCAGAAAAGCTTTTCTGCCTGTCTGGTCCAGAAGGCATCGATTTCGCCGAGTGATTCCTGCATTACTTCTTCATATTTACCCATCGGTAATACTCCTTTCTTAAAACATACGACTCAGAGGGGTAGGACCAACACAAGTGGTTGACCGTATTCGACTGATTCCCCGTCTTCTACAAAAATATCAACAATGCGGCACTTCTTCTCGGCCTGAATTTCATTCATCAGCTTCATCGCCTCGACAATGCAGAGGGTCTGGCCGGGCTCAACTATATCCCCTTTCTCAATGAATGCCGAAGCGTCGGGTTTGGGCCTGAGATAGAAAATCCCGACCATCGGTGAACTTATTTCCTCGGTCTTGTCAGCAGATTCGGCAGGCTGTTCTGTAACTTCCGGTTGGTTCCCAGGTAACGGTGGCATCTGGACAGTCTGCCCGACTTCAATATCGCGGCCTGGCGGTGCTTTTGTGCCTTCGCGCCTGATTCTCACCCGGTCTTTATTATGCTCCCATTCCAGTTCGGTCACATTGTGAGTGCGGAGCATCTCAATCAATTCCCGCACGGTCCCTACGCCGATTTGTTCATTCGCTGCAGGTTCGAGTTTCGTCCTTTTCGGTCCGGGTTTCTTTTCAGGTTCGGGTTTTGATAGTTCGGCCGCTCTCGGGTTCTTGCGCCATTTGAAGAACCGGAGCGAAACCTCTGGGAAAAGCGCATAAGAAATATAATCCTCTTCCTTCTGGACGAATTCCTTAGACAGTTTCTTGTGCACTTCGGGCAAAGCCGGTTCGAGACGGTCTGCCGGTCTGCCCCTTAAAGGTTTCTCATTTCCCAGAATCCTCTTAATGACCGATTCCTTGACCGGTGCGGGTGAGCGGCCATACAAACCCCTGATGTAGTCCTTCACTTCTTTGGGAACCAATTTGTACCGCTCGCCACCAAGGACATTCATCACCGCCTGGACCCCGACAATCTGACTCGTTGGTGTAACCAGTGGCGGATAACCCAAATCCTCTCTAACCTTTGGGACTTCTCTGAGAACATCGTCAAGCCTGTCTTCGGCCTTCTGTTCCTTTAACTGTGACAAGAGGTTGGATGCCATCCCGCCGGGAATCTGATGGATGATAACCATTGCATCAACCATTTTATTGCCTTTGATACGCCTGCCTTCTGCCACTTTCTTGAAATGTTTCTCAACCTTTTCCATCTCTTGGACCTGAAGTTCAGGGTCATATTGTGTATTTGCAAAACATGCGGCCATGGTTTCTGCTGCCGGCTGGGAAGTGGAAAATGCAAGCGGTGCGCTCGCAGTATCGATAATGTCTACCCCGGCCTCAGCCGCTTTCAAATAAGTGGCAACCGCCATCCCGCTGGTTGCATGACAGTGGAGCTGAACCGGCAACCCTACTTCTGATTTCAAACCTGCAACCAAATCATAAGCGGTCTGGGGCGCAAGAATCCCGGCCATATCCTTGATACATATTGAATCCACCCCCGTATCCTTCTGTTCCTTTGCACGCTTAAGATAATATTCGATTGTATGAACCGGGCTTATCGCATAACACAAAGTGCCTTGAGCGTGTTTTCCCTCTCTCTTTACGAACTCAACCGCCTTTTCCAGATTCCTGGCATCGTTCAACGCATCAAAAACCCGGAAGATATCCAGGCCGCGCTCGGCAGCATACTTCACGAATTCCCCGAGCAGGTCATCCGGATAGTTATGGTATCCCACGATATTCTGCCCGCGCAAAAGCATCTGGAGCTTGGTTTTCTTGACATGCTTTCTGATTTCAGACAACCGTTCCCACGGGTCCTCGTTCAGAAAACGCAGGCATACATCAAAAGTCGCTCCGCCCCAGACCTCAAGCGACCAGTAGCCTACATTGTCAATATGCTCCAGCACCGGGACCATATCCTCAAGCCTCATTCTGGTAGCCCAGAGAGATTGGTGGGCGTCACGCAGTGTGGTATCGGTAAATCTAATCTTTTCCATATTTCGTTATTATCGCTTCGGCCACGAGCTCCATCCGCATCGCCCGTGAACCTTTGACCAGGATTGTATCTTTGGGCCTTATCAAGTCAAACAATTCGTCCAGAACATCCCGGCAATTACGATAAAGCCGCACATTTGCCTGGTTCATCCCCGCGTCTATTGCTGCCGAATATGCATATTTTGCCATCTTTCCGACAAAGACAACCCGGTCAAGCAGCTTTGCAGCCATGCGGCCGATTCGGGTATGCGCCTCAGCCGAGAACTCACCGAGTTCGAGCATATCCCCGAGGAATGCCACACGGTTTCCCAAAGGTGCATTCTGGCACAGCACATCAAATGCGGCCCGAACCGACTGCGGATTGGCATTGTAACTGTCATCAATCACTACAATATCACCTGAATGCCTGATTCTGAGCCTCATTGGCAGCGGCCTGAATTTTCCTATCTCGTTTCCAATATCAGCGAATTCCATACCAAGGCAACGGGCAACAGCAACAGCACCGAGACAATTGGAAACATTGTGCTTTCCGGACAGAAGAATCTGCACACGATACCGTCCCTGAAGCAGAAATTCGGAACCGCCCAGGGCCGTGCATTTAAGACTTTCGGCATAGACATCGGCCGTTTTCTCAAAGCCGAAAGTCAATCGGCGGGAATGGCAGTATTTACCACCGATTTCCATCACCAGAGGGTCATCCTGATTCAGAACAGCGCAACCATTTTTCGGAAGTGCCTCAAGGAGCTCGGCTTTCTCTTGCGCAACACCTTGTCGGTTATGCATGAATTCAAGATGTGTATCGCCGATATTTGTAATAACGCCTATTTCAGGCATGCAGATTCCGGCCAGCCTTTTTGTGCCGCCGAATACATTCATCTCAATTTCAAATACGCCGATATCAATATCCTGCCCCAGTCTGAAAACAGTCAAAGGCACACCGATATCGTTATTATAGCTTGCTTCTGCCTTGACTACATTGAACCTTGAGTCCAGAATCGATGCAATCATATCCCTGGTAGTTGTCTTTCCATTACTACCCGTTACCGCAATCACCCGGGTCCTGAATTTTGACCTGTAGAATTTCGCAATATCACC
This sequence comes from Caldifarciminota bacterium UBA3079, assembly GCA_002366635.1. GTDB lineage: Bacteria > Hydrothermota > Tepidihabitantia > Tepidihabitantales > Tepidihabitantaceae > UBA3079. Next base: position 20,672 of record DFBN01000078.1, read on the forward strand.
GAGTGCCTTGCGCGTATCCTCGACAAGAACCATCGGGCAGGCAATATTCCCATGCACACTTCTACTTTGAGAAATCACAATACCGGCCCCTTTTGCAACCGCATCTTTGATGAACCGGTGGCCGTCGAATCGCTCTCCTCGTATCGCAATGAAAAGCTCACCAGGCCGGATTGTCCTGGAATCAACTGATACCCCGGTGATTTCACCATTTCCGCTACCTGACAGTTTACCGTCTGTTGCCCTGACTATATCTTCAATACTCAAAGGTTCCATCTATTAAACAATCAGCATCGCATCACCGAAGCTGTAAAACCGGTAATGTGCTTCAATCGCATGTCGGTATGCGGCCATGATATGCTCGCGCCCGGCAAATGCGGAAACAAGCATAATCAAGGTTGACTTCGGCAGGTGGAAATTCGTCAGAATCGCACCGGTAACACGCCATTCATATCCGGGATAGATATAAAGACCTGTATTTCCTTTGCCTTTTCTGATGTGCCATCCGTCCCTGGTTTTTTCTGCCTGGTTCTCAACAACCCTGACCGATGTAGTACCCACGCACATAACTCTTTTGCCATGTGCCAGACCAGCATTCAGATTTTCTGCCGCATCACGGCTCAACTCGAACTCTTCCGGGTGCATGGTGTGGCCTTCCACGGTTTCGGCTTTCACCGGTCTGAATGTTCCCAGACCGGTATGAAGTGTAACAGTTACGAATTCGACACCGTCCTTTTTCAAGGCATCAATGAACCCGGGTGTAAAATGCAGACCGGCAGTAGGTGCGGCCACAGCACCGTCAACCTCAGCGAAAACTGTCTGATACCTTTCCGGCTCTTCGCACTTCTCACGGATATAAGGCGGCAGGGCCAGTTCACCCTGTTCCCGGAACAACCGCCTGACATCGGCCGGCTCGAATTCCACTACCCTCATTCCCGCGGGTTTACGCTCCAGCACTTCGGCCTTATAATCCCCGAAACTTACTACCACACCCGGCCTTGCTTTGCGCGCCGGTCGGGAAAGCGCCTCCCAGACACCGGGGTTTACTTCCCGCAACAACAGAAATTCCAGCTTCCCGCCGGTAGGTAATCGGCCGTAAATCCTTGCGGGTATTACCCTCGTATTATTGATAACAAGAAGGTCATTCGGACTCAGCCATTCCCTGATGTCAGTAAAAACACAATCATGCAGCCGGCCGGTTCCCCGTTCCAGAACGAGAAGCCTCGACATATCGCGCCTTGGTGTCGGGTGCTGAGCAATCAGCTCACGCGGTAGCTCATAATCGAAATCAGAAACGAGCATCTAGGCAAGCTTCCTGCCGGTAATACGGTAAAAGGCCTCGTGGTACCGTTTTGTGGTGCCTTCAATCACCCGTGCAGGCAAACCGGGTCCAGGCGGAGTCTTGTCCCAATCCAGACCTTCCAGAAAATCCCGCACGAACTGCTTGTCAAAGCTCTGGGGCGAACTGCCAACCCTGTATTCGGAAGCATCCCAGAAACGGGAAGAATCCGGTGTCAAAAGTTCATCAATCAGAACCAGCTCCCCTTCAATCAGACCGAATTCAAACTTGGTATCAGCGATGATTATCCCCCTGGAAAGTGCGTATTTCGCCGCCGCTGAATAGATTCTCAAAGAAACTTCTCTGGCCTGCTTTGCAATCGAGTTACCGACAATCCTTGCCATCTGTTCTATCGTGATATTCTCATCATGTCCGGTCTGTGCCTTGGTAGAAGGCGTAAATACAGGTTCTGCCAGCTTCTCTGCCTGCTTCAATCTGGACGGAAGTCTGATACCGCAAATACTGCCTCTTGTCTGATATTCCCTCCAGCCACCGCCGGCAAGATAACCGCGCACTATACATTCCACCGGCAAAGGCACAGCATATTTCACAAGCATTGACCGACCTGCAAGCATTTCCTTAAAAGGTAGAAGCTCACGGGGAAACATATCGGCATTAGCGCTAATCAAATGATTCGGAACAAGCTTGCGAAATCTCTCAAACCAGAATGCAGAAATCTGATTGAGAACCCTGCCTTTGTCAGGAATCTGGTCTGGCAGCACAACATCGAATGCCGAGATACGGTCGGTGCTCACGACAAGCAAATCCTGTCCCACATAGAACATATCACGCACCTTGCCCCGACCGGCAAGCGGAATACCGGGCATTTCGGTCCTGAGCAATAACATTATTCTCTCTCTTTCTTATGCCCAACCGGCATAATATACAAAGGGTTATACCTGATTCCGAGAATCAACTTCACCTGACGGTCAGAAAACGCACCAATCGCCACTGTACCCATGCCCAAGTCCTCACAGCAGAGATAAACATTCTCACTGATATGCCCGGCCTCCATATGAACATACCGCCTGCCCCGCTCACTGTAACGACCTGTGGTTCTGCCGTAGTCACATACCAGCACAAGACTCACCGGTGCCGATTCGATTACAGTCTGGCCCCAGGCTGCACCACTCAACTCATGAAGCACATCTTTTTGCTTCAATAACTCCAAGGCGTGTCCGTTAACCAGATAATGATAAACACCATTTCCAAGACCCTTGACCCTGCCGACAATCAGATAGAGCTCCATCGGATAAGTCGCACCGGCAGAAGGTGCGGTCCTGCCGCCCCATGATGCGGTTTTGCCCTGCGCAGCCCAGAGCAACTGACCTACTTCTTCTAAAGAGAGCGAATCATTCTTGTAAGAACGGACCGAACGGCGTTGATGAAGCGCCTGCTCAACTGTCATCGTTCCGATTGTGTCCGGACATGGAAGCGGAATCACCCCAAGAACGACACACAAAGCCAGAACCATCTATTGAACAACCTTACGCCGCTTCGATTTCACCCTGGCTGTCTGGCGACGACGATAATCTGCCAGGCTTTGTGCAAGACCCTTGTCTCTCAAAGCCAGCATCGCTACCGCATACAACGCCGCATTAACCGCACCTGACCTGCCAACCGCCATCGTCCCCACCGGAATACCGGCCGGCATCTGTGCTGTGGAAAGCAACGCATCCAGACCATTCATCCCGGCATCAAGCGGCACACCAATCACAGGCAAAATCGTCCGGCTCGCTATCACCCCGGCAAGATGCGCCGCCTTACCCGCACCCGCAATAATCACCTTAATGCCGCGCCTTGCCGCACCCTTGGCAAAACACCTGCACAAATCTGGTGTCCTGTGTGCGGAAATCACCGAGACCTCATATGGAACCCTGAATCCATCCAGCACCTTTGTCACTTCGGCCATCACCTCGGCATCTTTCTCACTGCCCATTACAACTGCAATTACCGGTCTCTTTTTCACCATGCCCAATAATATGGCCCAGACTACACTTGTAAAGCCAGAAACTTACATATTCTTATGCGAGTAGTATCCCAGCGATTTGGACTCCGCCAATCTAAAATCTCCCGATCTCAAATCTTTGTAGTTCTATTCCGGTTCTTGGTTGACCGGCATTGCTGTCAACCCACAGTAAAACTTAACATTGTTAGGTAAGGTTGCTAGGAATTAGGGTGAAGAGGGGGGTAACCCCCCGAGTAACCCCGGGGTCTACCCCACCCCTGACCTTTTTGGGAAGGGAAAAGAACAGGTTATTTTGGGTATCGGACTCATAAGCAAGGATTTATAAGCTGTTCTTTGGGAAAAGAAAGTAGAGAGGTCATGGTATAGGTCAAAGGTGTTCTCCTAAAGTGTTCTCGTTCTGGAAAAATACACCAGGGTTCAAATCCAGATTCAAATAGGAACCTAAATAGAAACCGCAACAAATACCCGGCACAAGTTCGTAACCGGTCCAAACCATGCTGCGAATGTCCGACAACCGACCTGAAATCGGTCATTCTGGTATCGAAAACTTTCCCCGGTAGTTTCATATTTCTGTTACTGGTTAGAATTCGGGAATTTAAGGAAACAAAATATTTAATATCTGACCGCGTATGAGAATGCCGAAGAATAACAGGGCGCTCATTTGAGCGCCCTGTTATTCATCTTAATATCAGCTATTCGGTCATGAGTAGTTTGCCTGCAATCGATTTGCTCCCGAGAATGAATTTGTATATGTAAACCCCGGAACCCATTCTCTTGCCCGAATCCGACCTGCCGTCCCAGACAATATCGAATCGTCCGGGTTCGCTGAGACCTGAAACAAGACTGTGCACCGGCCGGCCCGCAATATCATATACTATTAAGGATACATTTCCAGGATGCGGAACTTGGTAGGATATGCGGGTTCCATGGTCAAACGGGTTCGGAGCTGCCGAAATCTCCATCCTGAGAGGCCGTGGATTTCGCCCTTCTTTGATACCGGTATATGGGTTCGGCCATTTCTGCAGCACAATCGGATTATTGGTTGCCGGGCCTTCTCCCTGGATAAAGAAACCCGCGTGCTGGTCAATCATATAGCTTACCATTACCGTGTCGGTGATGTAATCTAGCATACAGGGGAACCGGTAGCTGACATTCCCACCATCGGTAATCTTTTCAGGCTCAACCCAGGTTTGGCCGTTGTCAGAAGAGTGGGACCACCAGATGTCAGCTCGAAGCAGTTCAGGCGGCCCGGGCTCAACATTTGCCGAATCGAACTGCTCCCATACAATAAACAGGTTTCCTTCCTGGTCTTCGCCCAAACTCTGGCGGCAGGCGTATGTCGCATTATAACCGACCGGTGCCTGCAGATTCTCAGGCGCACAGGTTGCAGTAGTAATATGGTTCCAGTTCGGGCTGTTGTCTGCACACCAGTGCCATATCTGTGCCGGAATCACATATCCCTGACCACCGACATAAGGCATTACATTGGCCGCAAAGTGCAGCCGGTCATGCCGGTCATAATAAGGAAACAGCGAAGAGATATGGTAAGAAACAGAGGTATCAGCGCCATATGCATCCGGCCATGGCAGTTCAAGGGAATTATCCCAGGTTGTGCCGCCGTCCGTTGAAATCCGATAGAAACCAGGGTCAGGCGCACCTTCTGAAAACTCCCATGCAAGGCACAGCTTTTGCGAACCGGATACCCTGGAACTGACAATCGCATGGTCAGGGAAGTTCGGCTGTGGCTGAGGCGGGGGAATAGTAACAGGGTCATCCCAGTTGCACCATGTTGTTGCCCGGCTCCAGTAGGCGTCATGCTTGGTCGCATAGTCAAGCATTGCCAGATGGTAGTAGCCGTTCATACCGACTGCAACCCAGGGCCATGCATAACCCTGAAGCACAGGCTGGCCGCTGCAATACTCGAAAATCCCCACGCCTGGTGCCATGTCCCGAGCTACCACAGGATAAATATCATCCTGGTGGCAGGATACCACTGCTACGCCTGTGCTCGGGTCTGCATCAAGCGAGCCAAATCCGGAGCGCTCAGTTTCTACATTCACGCCCGACTGCATGAAATCCGGGTCAACCCAGTTCCAACTCGTGGTTGAATAGTCATAGAAATTGTAGCGCATACGACGGTCAGGAAATGTGGTCTGGTCAGATGCAGAAAACATCCACAGTGCATGAATTCCATAGTCCGTAGAGTTCACAAGCATCTGCAGGGCCGGACCACTCGCCTGCCAGTCATAAGTCGTTCCGCCGATAGTATCAACAACCCCGATAACACAACCATCCTGTCCACCGCGGTTCTGAGCAATCGAACCTTTCACAGGAACGCCGCCTTTGACCGCGCCTTCGGCTGGCAGCGCTGTCATCGGCTGGGTATTGACTGCAAGCAGCAATGCCGGCACTGCAAGCATGCATACAATATTACGCATACACTTCCTCCTTTTCGATAATTCTAACCCCCTGCTGACATCAGTCAAGCACACTGGCTAGTTGAGCAGAATCAGCTTTTCGTGAACCCTTTCGGCCCCGGCCTCAAGCCTAACAAGGTCAAGTGAACTAAACCCGGGGCGCAAATGCGCCCCGGGTTATTGCTTCGGAACCTATCGAGCCAAAACCATTTGGCGGATAACAACCGAATCCGGTCCTTCAAACCGCAGGAAGTAAACCCCGTCTGCCAGTTGCCCGGGCTGCCAGGTTACAACGCCTTGACCGACTGAAACAATATGGTCAAAGACAGTTGCAACGGTCCGGCCTGTAATATCAACAGCGGTAATCCTGACACGACCCGGTCGCCTGACCTGATAATTAACCTGTGTCTGTCCAGTGAACGGATTGGGCCTTATATCAAGCAACCTGGGCACAACCCTGTGATGCGGTTTCTCTGATATACCGACATTATTGTCATACCAGTGCTGGGCACTATCTGCAGCCGCAAGATAGCCGCTCTCGCTTGCTGCACCCAGAACTGCGAAAGCAACCCTTTGAGTCGCACCAACCCCGAGGTCAAACGGACCGGCCGAAGCAACAAGCGACCAGTCATAAGATTCAGTGGACTGCCGGTTGCCGATTGCGCCATTCAGCATCCGGTACTTCTGTCCATCGGTTACGCAGGAATCCGGATAGATGTAATACCGATGATTGATTCCGGACAACGCTGCAAAACTGGTCGGGTCCAAGATCACCAGCCCGACCGTAGGATTGTCAGAAGTGTAATACTTCATCCAGACCGCACGCCTGATTGTATCGGAATTGACATCATCCTTTCTCGGGTCGGTGCCGACATCGAAATCACCAACCATTCCGGCATACAGGCCGTTAATCGCATTCGAGCCGTTGTTCTCGAAATCAAAAGTAACTATCGCAAAGTCGTTATATCCCTCATCCGCATTCATATACCAGTGCTGCTCGACATCAAGACCTTTTGGAGAAGAATGACCGCCGTCGCTCATCGTGTTTACCCAGTGCTCATCCGCCGGTGTCGGCGGTTGCACAATCCTGAAGCTGTCGGTCATTTGCCAGTCATGATTAGTCCCGGAATTTGCCGGCTGCGAATAGAAATGGTCAACCAGATACGATTCGGAATTGCCGACCATCAGCGCACCGAAGAACAGTGAACTGGCCGCACCTTTTGGCACCTGGAACCCAGTGCCTGGGAACTGCGTCTGCGGCGGCTCGTCGTATCCGATTGAACCGATTCCGCATACCGACAGCGAAACCGCACCAGTGTCCAAAGTAATCATATACTGGCCAGGAATCGGCGGCTCGCCGAC
>DFBN01000108.1 GCA_002366635.1 Caldifarciminota bacterium UBA3079
GCACTTCAACGTTGAATGTGCCTCTCCTATAACTCTCCCAGCCGGCCTGCATTGTGCCGATGACCAAGGCAATCAAACCGCAGGAAGAAAGGCAAACAGGGAACCTCTGGTTATTCGATGACTTACCGGGTTATGACAATCTTTGTCACTGTCCCTGAATGGTCGGTAACCAGCCTGGCGAAGTAAGTGCCGGTCCTGACCGCGTTCCCGTTCGCGTCAGTCAGGTTCCACTTCACCCTGCCTTTGCCTTCAAGGTTCCTGCCCAGGTATTGTACAAGCCGGCCGCCAGCATCGTACACTGCGATATCGCCCGTCTTTCCAACCGGAATCTGGTAGCTGACTTCGGCAACGGTTCTTACCGGATTGCAAGTCGCTGCGATGCTGCGGCGGATTGCAACGCTACCCTCTTCGATACCTACGGTCGGGCTGCACCAGAAATCATCAATGTACCAGCCTTCGTTTGTGGTGTTATAGTCGCTGATGAACCGGAAGCGCAACCGGACCGTCTGCCCACTGAAATCGGCCAGGTCGAAATCTTCCTGCTGCCAGCCGGAGCTATTCCCGGTATAGCTGGCCAGTTGCCACCAGAAGGGCGAGCCATTGTTGATAGCGACCATGCAGAAATCGCAGGCATCTTCGGTCCGGTAGTAATGCTGGAAATTCATCGCGGTTGCGGTGCCGACTGTAAAGTAAGGGGTTATCAATCGAGCGTCATTTTCATTGGTGTACTGCCAACTGCCTTCGAGACCACAATACCAACTGTGCGAAGGTGAATTGCTCTGGTGCTCGGTCTGGTGCCAGTTGTCGCAAGTCCCTCCGTGGGTCCAACCGTTCACGCCTTGTTCCATGCTGTCAGCGAAACCTGTATTGGTTGTCACATTCAGGGGGAAGTTCACATTTTCGTAGTCGCCGTCGGCCAGGGTAATCTCCAGGTTCATCGTCGCCAGGTGCGGGTCTGGGCAGCTATCCGCCACCTCGATAGTGAATGGCGAGGTCGCATACCCGTCCCTGCCGACCGCTATCGCATTGAAGCTGGCATTTGCCGATGTGACCGTGATGTGCGGGTCTGAAGTCGAGAGCACCGCACTCGCGCCCGCTGCGTTCTCCGAGCCGATGTTGCGCAACCCGACCGTAAGGTCGGTGGTGCTGCCCGGCATCGGAAAAGCAGTCTGGTACCCGACGAACTCAAGTGCCGGTTCAGGGATAACCGCGGCACAAGCGCCCTGGAACACCTCCTTGCTTGAGTTGTTCTGGACAAACACAATGAAGTTGCAGTGCTTTGCAACCCAGCCCGCAGCAATTGTAAAGTCTCGGGTCTTCATCAAGGAGTCACCGGCTGGAACCGTAACTGCTTCGCCCGAAGCATTTGGCAGCATCGTCCGTTCGACATCGTGCAGGCTATCCAGACCCTGCCAGGGGTAGTAGATGTGACTCTCGCATAATGCCACTTGCAACTGACCACTTACCACAGAGGTGCTGGTATTCTTCAGATTGATTGTCAACTGCCCTTGCCGGCTCGTTGTATCATAAGTGACTGACAGGCCAATTTCGAGCGGACTCTCGACCAGAACCCGATAGTCATAGTACTGTCGGTAAACCGGATACATTGTGCCTATATGCATACCGCCGACCACACTATGGCTGCCGTCAAGAACCGCTGTCGGGTAGCCGGACACACCGTAGTAACTCTTTCGTTGAGACGCGGTGCTGGTGTAGAACGGGTCGCTGGTCGAAGCATGGTAGCCGACTACTACTACCGAATCAAACGCCCGGAATTTCAACTCATCGACACCACGCACTCCTCCAGGACAGTAAGGGCACCAGGTAGCGGTGAAGTCTTCTGTTACCACTACCCGCTGGCTGGCTTGAAGCGCCAGTGGAACAAATACCAGAAATGGTATCACGAATAGCTTTTTCACTCACTCCTCCTTTTATTCAGTTATTGCTCAACTTCTCTATTTTAAATTACATTGGTTTCGGTGTCAAGTGGCCGCATTGCCGAGGACAGGCTAGAGCTGGGGTTTCTGATAGTAAGTAAGCCTTGATATTGCTTCACCCTTTTGTTAACCAGAAAGTGTCCTTTTTCTTTCTGATGTAGTTCTTGCCCAGCTTCAGCAATGCCGCTTCAAAGTCACAGAAATCAAAGCTTTTCACTTTATGCCTTTGCCAATAATCCTTCAATGTTTCCAAAACTTTCTTCTTGGATCGCCGGCCGGTTACAATCCCGAGTTTTCTGGCACCCAGAACAACGAAGTCCGAAACCTCGGGATTTGCCTTTTCCCACTTATCCCTCAGTTCCCTCAGGAATATATTGACGGTTACATCACCTATTCCTTTGCCCAACCCTTTCAATCTTTTTGCCAAATCTTCATTGTCTTTGCTCACTCTCTCAAGCTTTGATAACCTGCCTTGGTATTTCTCGATCAAATCCTTAGTGATTGCCAGAAGCTTTGTTGCTGTGGAAAAGTCATACCTTGCATAACCGCCCCTATCCAGAACTGCTACCAGTTTATCCCAGCCCGCATCCGATATCGCATTCGGAGTGAGCAGATTCTCTTTTGCGAATTCCTGATAAGTCCGAGAAGCGATATTCTCTCCAATTCTTGCCGCATATAACTTGGCAGCTAAGAACCATTTGAATATCTCTTTTTCTTTGTTGCCGGACAGGTCTATCCCTAATGAACTGGAATACCTGCCCCCCAATCTCTCCAGCAGTATCTCAATCTGCTCCATTTACTTCCTTGAGTTCCCGGATTGCCTCTTTTTCTTTATTCAGTATCTTGCGCATAATCTTTGCCGATGCTTTCATGTCCCGGCCGAAATTCCTGACCGCTTCCTGCTTCAGTTTCGGGTCATCCGAAGCGAGTAATGGTAGATGGGTATAACCTTGCCTGCTCCAAGGCGTTGTGCCCGGGTGGATAATCAGGAAATTATCATACAGACATTCTACGCTGTGATACAATTGTGCCGCACGCTCGATATGCCTCCGCTTATCACCCCGAAATTCACTGGCCACATAAAGCAAGTAGTCTGCAATATAATGACGCTTTACATCTTCACAATCCGCTTCATGGCAACCACCCCAACCGCCAATCCGGTTCAGGCTGTCCATATCAAGCTTTGAATAGTCTCTTTCTTTATCCAGATAACCGATAAGCTCTTCATATGCGGCAAACCCGCATCTGAACGTACCCTCGCCAGACTTGCCTTTCTGAACCGGAAAGGTTACATCTTTCCGGTTCATAGTTTCAATCGCCCGCCGTAGAGTTTCAAGCACAACCTCTTTGAGACTTGTCTCCCGCTCTTTCTTGCCGAGTACAAAGCTCGCGCCATAAAGCCAGGGCTGCTCAGCTTTTCCTTTTTCCCAGCCCTGTCTGAATTTGTCAAGAGGATCCTCATCAAACGCTCGTTTGTAAGTGTAAAGGACAATCTTGTTTTTGTCATAGCCGACGATGAGCGCGAACCACGGATAATGGAGTTCAGGTGGTTCCCACGTGGTCATAACAGGTTTGTTCTGTTCCAGCGCCAGTTTTGCTATATCCCATGCTTTGTTCCATTCCAAGTCCTTGTCATATCTGTACGAATATCCCAGTGTATCGCAAATCTCGCACGCTGTATCAAAACTCGGGAACAGTGTCCAGTCATGGGCACCAAAAGAAAGAGTCCCGCCTTTCTGGGCATCAAATGTGAACATGAACAGCTCTTTCCACAATCCTCTCAAAATCACCGGTGATATGTCCTCACCCTGCGCATTGAAGCAGGATGCCAGGCATGAGAACATCCCTGATACATCAAAGCTGTTCCTCGGCACATTTTCAAGTATCACTTTTCCTCCTGTTCATTTATCTGAACATACCACCGGGAATTTCTCTGTCAAGTCACAAAAACTTTCATAGCTGTTCGAGTTCTTTTTTGATAAGCTGGCGCTCGTAAAGGTCCCAATACAAGCCTTTGCGACTCAGAAGCTCCTGATGGGTTCCTTCTTCCTTGACTTCGCCCTGGTCAAGCACATAAATCCGGTCGCAAGCGGACAGAATCGAAAGCCGATGGGAAACGATGATAAGTGTAGTTTTGCCTAATTCACGAGTCATTCTGTCAATGAGCCCTTTTTCTGTTTCTGCATCTAAGGATGAAGTGGCGTCATCGAAAACAAGGACCCGTGGCCGACCGACAAGTGCCCTTGCAATCGCAACCCGTTCTTTCTGTCCTCCGGAAAGACGGGTCCCGCGTTCGCCCAGAACTTCGTCAAAACCTTTTGGGAAATCAGCAAGGTCAGAAGAAAGCTGGGCCAAAGAGATGACCCACTTCAGTTCTTTGTCGTTTTCATCGCGGCCAAAAACGATGTTGTTCTTAAGGGTATCTGAGAAAAGCGTTGCTTCTTGCGGCGCATAGCCGAAGAGTTTCCGGTAATGGTCAAGGTCAAGCAGCCGCACATTCCTGTTTCCTAAAACCACCCTGCCTTTCTGCGGGTCTGCCAATCTGAACAGCAGTCTGAAGATTGTGCTCTTTCCCGAACCGACCGTGCCGGCAATCCCAATCCGGGCACCAGTTGGGAAAGACATGCTGGCATTTTTGAGCACAGGTTCTGAGTCGTAGGAGAAATCTACTTTTTCAAGTTTTAGGGTTGTGCCATCGGATGGCAGCATGGACGCAGAGCCGGGTTCAACCGGCCCGGGTTTTTCCGGCGGTTCTACTTCGGTCGGGTGCTGCTTTAGTGCGGCGATTCTTTCTGCGCAGCCCTGGGCCCGACGGCCCGAAACAAATAGATTACCGATATCGAACAGCGGTTGCACCAGCATCAGAACATAGGCATTGAAAGCAACAAACTCGCCCAGTGTAAGTTGAGAACCCATTACCAGAAATCCACCGACCCAGAGCACAAGGAGTATTCCCAGTTCTGCAATCCCCATATAGAAAGTATATATCTTTGATTGGACTTTGATTGTATCTACCGCGGCCTCAACCCGCTCGTCCAGGATTTTGCGGAATCCATGAGCCAGTCGTTTCTCCATGTTGTACCCTTTGACCAGCATGATTCCGGTAAAGGACGACTCAATACGGCTGTTTATTTCTGAAATCTTCTTCCGCCATTTCATATACCGGGAATAGACCAGCGGTCCGAGTTTCATCCACACGAAAACCCCGAGTCCCATCGGCAGAACCGTCACCAATGTCAGCAGCGGATTCATGCTGACCATTATTCCCAACCCAAGAATAACGGTAAATACCGCAGCCATGCCCCGGAAAATACCGGAGCCCGCGAACCAGGAAAGCTCTTCCATATCATGGTCAAGCCGCTCCATCACATCACCGGTCGGAAACTTGTTGGTGAAAGAATGACCTAAATCCAGGGTCCGGCGGAAAACCCGGCTGCGCACATCCCACTGGTAACGCATATTCACTTTTGCCCGGTTATAAGGCAGGACTACTTCAGCGACCGCGCGCAAAAGCCCGAAACCGACCAAAAGAAGCACATAGTGCAAAAGCCTGGATACAGGTATTTGCTGTTTGATGCCATCAATGATAAAGCGCAGGATATAAGGAAACGCAAGGCTGAGTGCAGTAGCAACCACAGTAGCAAGTACAAGCGCGACAACCCAGCCTTTGTGCTGTTTCCAGAAGTCAAAAACCAGGGCCAGCTTTTTCATGCCTTTCCGCCAACATACTGAAGCTGGTAGAGCCGGGAATAAAGCCCGTTTTTCCTCAATAGTTCCTCATGGTTCCCTTGCTCGGCGATGTTTCCTTTGTGCACCACAATAATGCGGTCGGCCATCTGAACCGTTGCCAGCCTGTGGGCAACGATAATTGCGGTTCTTCCTTTCAAGAGTTCGGCCAGGCCTTCCTGAATCAACTGTTCGGTATGCGGGTCAACCGAAGAAGTCGCTTCGTCCAAGAGGAGGATTTCAGGGTCGAATACCAGAGCCCGGGCAAATGCTATAAGCTGTCTTTCGCCTAAAGAGAAGTTCACCCCATGCCCAATCAAGTTCGTATCATAACCATGTGGGAACCTGAGTACCGCTTCGTGAATCCTGGCCCGCTTCGCTGCCATGATTACCCTTTCACGCGGCACGGTCGAATCCATCATCCTCAGATTATCGAGGACCGTGCCCGGAAACATGATGACCTCCTGGGGCACAAAACCGATAGTTGCACGTAACTGGTGATGGTTCATCCTGGCCAGTTCCTTTTCGTCGAAAAGAATCCGGCCTTTCTGTGCAGTATAGAACTTGAGCAAGAGATTCACAATCGAACTTTTACCACCGCCGGTTTCACCGACTAATGCCACTTTCTCACCCCGGTGAACCGCAAGGTCAATATCCTTGAGCACGAAATTCTCACCGTCGTAAGCAAACCCGACCCGCTCAAAGGTAATTCCCTGTCTGAGGCTCAACTGACCTTTGACAAGTTCGCCTTCGGGTTCAGGTTTCTGGTCGAACATGCCGAATATCCGCTCGGCCGAAGCAAAGGCTCGCTGGATGACATTTATCTGGTCTGAAATCATCCGCAGCGGCCCGAAAAGCCTTGTGAGATAAGCGGTGAACATGAAAAGGGTTCCGATTGTCAAGGCACCTTGCAAAGCCCACACACCCCCGAATCCGAGAATCAAACCCAGCCCAAGGACTTCGCCGAAATCCACCAGAAACCACACCATGTACCATAAGAGCGTCGCCTTCATTTCCTGCTGATACTTGAGCCGGTTCAGGTGATTCATCCTTTCTGCAAACCTCGGCTGCTGGCAGAAAACCTGAATGACCGGCAATGCTTTGAGCGTTTCACTTACCAGACTGTTGATATCGGCGACTGTCCGCCGCACCTTGAGGTATACCGGCCTCACCTTACGCTGGAATATCCAGAACGCAATGATGAAAGGTGGCAGCAGAATCACAATAAGCAGATAAAGCCGCCAACTGGTGAATGCCATCACCAAGCTCATCCCGACAAGCATCAAAACACTTTCCAAAAGCACAACCGAAGTGCGGGTGAAAAGCATTTTCAAGGCTTCGGTATCACTCTCGACCCGGGAAATCAGCTTCCCGACCGGGTGTTTATCAAAGAACGAAACCGGCAAATCCAGCAAATGACAAAAGAGCGACTGTTTTATATCGGCCGTTCCCCGCTCACCAACCCGGGCGAGCCACACCATCTGGAAATATGAAGCGACAAGCACCACAGCTTGAGTCGTAAGGTAAATGAGCGAAGTAACAACCAGACCACCAGGGTCTTTGTTCCCGATATTGACATCTATTGCCCGCTTGATAAGCACCGGGCCAACTAACCCGAGCCCGCTCGAAACCAGGACCAGAGAACCGGCAGCAATGGCCCGACCCAGATAAGGCCGAAAGAAAGGCCACAGCCGTTTGATGTATACCGAGGC
>DFBN01000041.1:0-7923 GCA_002366635.1 Caldifarciminota bacterium UBA3079
AAGGTGATACAATGTTCTGAATGGCGAATTCCTAGCTGGCCGAACCTTTACAGGTCTAGTCCGGGCAGGCAAGGGGTCCTGATTCGCTAATCAGCCAGATGGCCCTTTTCCGCATACTGCTGGAACAGTTGGCCCCAAGGGGTTTCCTGGCACCAGCGTTCGTAAATCTTCTTTTCCTTGAGGGGCCAGTGGATGTAATCGTGGTTGAATTCAGATACAAATATCGGGATGTTGACCAGCCAGGTGCGGAAGATGAGTTTCTGAAGGAATTTCGTCGGGCCGTACCAGGAAAGCCAGCCGAGGAATTTATGGAAGCTGCGGCCGACTTCAAAATGCCAGTTTTCTTCAGAGATGTCATCACCAACGATTTCGATTTCCCTGGTGTCGCCAACGCCCAATCTCCTTTCATGGGCGATTCTGATATAGCCGATTGAGAACGGGTCAATCCCCATCAACTTGGCTGCGACCGCATCAATCGCTACTTGGTCTCCAGAAGCGAGAATGACATTCTTGATGACCGGGGTCATGGTGCGCGGACCCGGGCCATTGCCAGCCGTTGTGCCGTCCATTGTTGCGAAGATGCCGGGATGGATTTCTTTCTGGATTGCGAGCAGGTCAACCAGGGTTTCGTGAATCCAGGTATGGGTGTAATGGCGATAAGTGGAAAGTAGCCCGCCGAAAGCGTTTTTCATCGCACCGGTCGTAGTGGTATAAATATGGCATTTTACGGTGGGCAAATGGACGATGTTCTTGCCGAAGAAGTAGTCTGGAATTCGGATTCCTTGAGGATAGATATGGTTGAGCACAAGCATTTCGGCTTTGGGTTGGAACGGAATCCATTTTATATCCCGGGGTTTGAAGTTGTAAAGCACCGGGACGTTGTAATGTTTGAAAATGGGGATGTAATGGTTCAAGTCTTCGCCTTTGAAGGTATCAATGACAACGGTTTTGTTCTGGACGCAGGAAATGTCCTTGAATCCCAGGTCGTGCAGGCCGAGAATCGTGCCTTCAAGCTGCCATGGGGTAGTGTTGGCTGAAGGCATCGGATAATGCCAGGAGATATTGTCCTTGAGAATAGTAGTGGCGTTTTTGTCCAGGAATTTATCGATCTCGGCGAGTTTCAAGAGCCGGCGATAATCATCAAGCACCGTTTCAGGTTTGGTAAAAAGAACTGCGACTTTTGACCGACTTTTCATATCATCAGATTATAACCCGGTGTGGTTGGATTGCAACTTGAGCGATACCGTGATAGTTTTCCTGGAGAGCGATACTTTCTTGACGGGCAGGGTCGCATGAGTATACTTATCGTTAGCTAAACGGAGGTTCGTGGTGTTGAACGACCCCAAAGTGGCTAGACTTTTTGAATTCTTGATAGATCATCAGAAGACACCGGCCCTGGAGCCGGTATTTGCACCCAGGCGTGACGGCTGGGTGAGTTATCCGTCGATTGAGGAACAGTTGGGGGTTGAGTCGGATTACGTTGTTAGGCTACTTGAGGACCTTCGCCGGTTGGGCTATTTGCATAAACAGTTCCACGACAAGGTTCTATTCTGCCCGGCTTGCAATTCTCAGGATTTGCAACTGGTTATCCTCTGCCCAAAATGCCATTCCGCACATCTTTTGCGCAAGCGTTTCCTGAAGCATAATAACTGCGGCTATGTTGGTCCGGAAGAAAACTTTGGTCGAGGTGAGACAAGGATTTGCCCTAAATGCCGGGATGAATTGGTTCTGCTCGGCAGTGATTATCAAAATATGGGAATCCGATATGGGTGTGGTGATTGCGGCGAAGTGGTTGAGAACCCAGAAGAAAAATGGTTGTGCCGGTCTTGCGGTCGGTTTTTTGGAAAGCTGGATGTTCGGGAACTGGTGCTTTACCGGTATGAGGTCAATCCGGCACAGTTGGCTAAGTTGAAAGTGGAGCGGATACCAAAGGCGCGCGTCCACGAATTCTTGACGCGTGAGGGGTATGAAATCCAGGAATCTGCGCTGGCAACCGGCCGTTCCGGGGCTGAACACCAGATTGACCTGTTGGCGACAAAACGGTCGGGCCCTTTGGAGCACCGGATTGTCGTCGGGTTTGCCAGTGCGGAGAAAGAAGTGGATTCAGAAGAGGTTATTAAGCTTTATGCCAAGGCATATGATGTCGATGCCCAGGACACTATACTTGTGGTTTCGCCCCGTTTGAGTAAGGACGCACAGAATTTTGCCCGCCATTATCACATCAAGGTTTTTGATGCCGAACAACTCAATCACCCGAATGTGAATATTTCGGTGTAGGTCTTCAGATTTCAAATTATGTTTCCGACCCGGCTTGACAGTGCGTAGTTAATAACTACTTTTGTGGGTGACGCGCAGGTTTTTCGTTTGGGCGGCGATTCTGTCGCTCTTCTTTGACCAGGTATCCAAAGTGATGGCATACGGGCTGTTGCACGAGCACGTGCCTTTGCGGGTGTTGGGCAATGTGCTGCGATTCTCGCTTACCTCCAACCCCCAGGGGTTATTCGGGCTGTCTTTCGGGCCGCCGATTATCTATTTCCTGCTTCCGGTTCTGGGCATTGGTCTGGTGGTATATTTCGCGCTCCGGTCTCCGGATTGCTGGCTGGCAACTGCATACGGAATGATACTCGGGGGTGCGATTGGCAATTTGGTCGACCGCGTGCGGCTGGGCTATGTTATTGACTTCATTGATATCGGGATTAGAAGATGCCGCTGGTATACTTTCAATCTGGCAGATGCATTCGTTATCATCGGTATTCTGTTGTTGCTGGGCCGGGAGATATTCGCTCGGCGGAAAGGGATGTCCGGTTGACCCGCGTGTCGCTGAGGCGATTCAGCCGTATCTTGAAAAGATATTCGGCAATCCTTCCAGTGTTCATTTTTTGGCCGCGACTGCTTCGGCCGCGTAGACCCTGAAGATGTGCGAAAGGCAATCACAAGTTGTTATTCTGGAAGAGTAGCTAGATATCGAAGATTACTGTTGCGAGATAACCGTTTGTGGTTGATTCCAGCCGGTACTGGTGGTAGGTAGGAACTTTTATTTCAATCTTCAGACCGTGACGAGCAGGGTCGTAATCCTCGCCATGCAGCCGGGCGGTCAGGCGGAATGGTTCGGTTTCGCTGAATTCTATCAGTTCGGCGCGGGCAACTGCAAAGGAGTGGGCCGAGAACAGAAACAGAAGCTCGCGGAGCCAGTCGAGAAATAGTTCGGCAAGATTAGGGGCGGTGAGTTCAACAATGCGGGTTTTTGTGACTTTCAACTGAGAGCGGTCCAGCATCAGGTCGAACAGGCAGAACGCAGCATTGGTGAAGAGTTCGGCAAGAGTTCTCCCGAAGATTTCAACTTTGAGGTCTGATGTATGATTGAGCTGGCGGTGAGGTGGGCGCAAGGCTCAGCGTTTGACCAGATTCTTGCCGGTGGCGGTATTGCCCTGGGCATCGGCGGTCCAGATAGCGATGATGTTTTCGGCCAGAGGTAATGCCAATTCTTGCCGGAAATTTTCCGTGCATGCATCGAATATTCCATCGGTTGGTTCAACCGGCTGCCAGGAATCGGCATTGACCGAAATCCGGCAACTGGCAATAAGGGAGGATGAATCTGTGACCGAGAAGGTAAGGCGGTTGCCTCTCAGTTTGATGTTTATAACTCGTGGCGGGCTGTTGTCTACGAGAACCGGAAGGCTTACCGTTTGGGTGTTGAGGGCCGATTCTTTCGGTTTTGAAAGACGGTCAGAAGCCACGAGTTTGAACCGGTACCAACCATCGGGCAGAGTTCTTGTATCGAGATTGTATTCTCTCCCAGCCAGGTCGTGACCCGCCTGTTTCCAATTTGTTTCAGACTGCCCTTTGAAGTAAAGCTGGAACTGGAGGGAATCTTGGTCCGGGTCTTCGGCCTCCCAGGAAATCTTCCGTATCGGACAGGCATTTCCTTTTTGCGCTTCCTCAATTGTGGGTTTGGCAATCTCCAGTTTCTTGATGTTCGGCGGCCGATTTGGAATTCTGTAATATAAATCCAGCCGTTCGAGCTTTGGACTGAGATTCGGGAAATCGGTTGAAAGCCGGGCACGCCACTGAATGAACCTGCCGGTTGGAGACGCGATTGCCGAACTGCGAATACCTGATTTGCCGACCGGTCTGATAATTGATGTTTCCTGCCATTTGCTCCAACTGGGGTCTGGTTTTTCCGAACTGCCAGAACGGGTATCAAGTTCAAGTTCGGTTCCGAACGGGACATCGGCCCTGAATCTGACCCGACCAAATTGCGCCGGGCTTTTGCAGTCATGCGGTATCGACAAAATATGGCCCTCTTTGGCAAAGGTTTCGCCTAAAAGATGGACACGGGCAGGATTGGCCGTTCCTACCAAAGTGCCGTCTGAACCAGAGGCAAGAGAAGTTATCCGGGGTTGTGAAGCTTTCTGCAGGAGGGAGTGATGGCCAAGGCTATCCAGTTCATAAATGACGCCGTTGCAGCCGGTTGCCACCAGCAGACCCGATGCATTGGGCAAGATATCAAATACTGTGGAATCCGGACAGTTCCATTTCCACTGAAGAATGCCATCGGAGCTGACGCAGAGAACTGCGCCGGTTAATGTATCGCCGCTATTACCGGCAGGGTTTGTAGCGAGAAAAATCGATGTGCCTTTTTCTGCTATTGCCCGGATTTCATCAAACTGGGTGTCATAGAGGACCGAAACATCGGGATGAGACCGGCCGGGCTTGAAAACAAGCCGGTATACAATACCATCCGGGCTGGTCCCAACAAGCAGTTCCTTTCCCGGTTTAAGCCAGGCCAGTGCGGTGATATGTGACTGAGGAGCAGTGAAAACGAGTTTTCCTCTGCCCGAATAGGAGATTCGATAGAGTTCGCCTTTATCCCCAGTGGCGCAGTATAGTTCGCCTTCTGGTCCTGGCAAAAGACTGAAGATATAGTTCTGTTCCGTATCGAAGAATCGTTCAGGGGGAAAGCTTGGTCTGATGCGGAATATGGTTCCATCCGGCGTGAGGCCGAAAAATACATTACCCCGGCGGTCCGCACAAAGGGCAAGGATTTCGCCGGTTCCGCCGTCAAATACCAGTTTCGGTCTGGCTCCAGGTTCCAGAAGGTAAACCCGGCCGTTGTTGCCGGTCCCGAAATAGCGACGGTTTCGGGTCTGGACTATCGACCAAACCGATGCCTCATCCAGCGATGCAATGTCTTTGAGGCAAGGGGCCAAAGTGATTACCCCTTGTGGAAGGATGGCGATATTCTTGAATTCCTGTTTCTCAGGCAGGATGCTTTCAGTTCCCGGTGTTGTCCATGAACTCATAACCAGGCACAGAAGGGTAGTGATTTCATAAATCAACGGTGCACCTCCAATCTCAGTTCATAAGTGCCGGATATGACTGCATCGAAATAAAACGATTGCTCAAACAACGGACTTTCGTTAGTGGCAAGGACCGGTTCGGTCGAGCCGGACGCCATAATCGTGCTGCGCAGCGACGGCGGGGGTGCAGGAAGTTCTTTGTCGCGCATGGTTATGCCGGGCTTTGGGATGAATCCCGCTACTACCAGTTCGTTTTCTCTTCCGGTATTCTCAAGAAGCTTCTTGAGTCCTTTCATAGTGTTGGGTGAGGCCACCCCAGGTGCCCTGAGTGCCTCGCGCTGCTGGAGTGAATCCCAGGGTGATATTACCAGGGTCAGCCTTCCTGCCGGCGTCGTTTTTGGGAGGACAGTTTTTATGATACGGTCAGTCTTTTTGCCAGCGTAGTCTTCCAGAACCATCGCGACGGTAATGGTGTCACCTGGTTTTGCAACCAGGCGGTCGGGTCGGGCAGAAATGATTCTCAGTTTTTTTCGTCCGGGCACGTATTTCAATTTGAAGACAACCCGGGTTAGTTTTGGTGTCGGAAACCGTTTTTCAAATAGCGCATTCAGCTCGTCCGAGGTATTATGGAAGAGCCGTGAAGCCAGACCTTCACCAGTATAAACATGGTGGACGGTGATGTTTTCCGTGTCATCGAGTGTAATGCCCATCTGTGAGCTCAAGGTCATATCCTCCAGTTTCCCTTCAGTTGAGAAAATAATGTCGGAAAGACCGACCGGTATGAGGATCGGAAGAAGAGTCGGATGTTTCGCTACCCGGAAGTGATAAGTGTCTTCGGTACAACGGGAGTTGATTGCCACTTCGACCGGGGTCATTTCTGGGACCGGACCGATTGTGCCGGCGATTCCAGTCAGTCGGTCCTGGGTCAAGGTGCCGATAGGAATGGTCGGCGAGAAAAATTTGAAAGAGACGGAAAGCGAAGGCAAGATTGAATGGATTACCCCTCCTACCAGTGGCATTTTAACCGAACCGGCCTGGAGCATCGGGTGACCGAAGGCAAGAATTTTCTGGCCCTGTCTGTAGGTAAGTGTCCCGATTCCTGACATTCGGACATCGCCGTCGATCAAACCTACACCGATGGCTGCGCCAGGAATGAGTAAAGAATCCAGGCCGGCGCTGTCCGTCTCTCGGGCGCGTCCTGACGCGGCTATCGGGACAAGTCCGTATTTGGACATAATCGGTTCGATCAAGTCGGCGAGCCCTGGTGTGAATCCGGAAAGTGCCACCGGGATGGGCAGTGGTGAAAATGCGGTTGAGCGGTTTTTCTCCAAACCGATGCCCGAATTTGTTCCGGGCCGTTTTTCCTGCCAGATTTCCAGCATTTCGTTGATTGGCGTGACACCGGCGATAGGCTCTTTTGAGAAACCCCAGGCATAGGCTACTGCGCCAGCCAGTAGGGGCGACGCATGCGTCGCCCCTACTTCCAGATAAATCGGGCTTCCGGACATTCCGGCGATTACACCGGTTTTTTCCAGATTTGCTCCTGAAAGACGGCATAGGATAAGGTCACACTTCGGAGCAATTTTGTGCATGACATCAAGAACCTCGACCTCAAATCTTTCGATTTTGTGGCCTGAGAATACAGTGAGACCGAACCCTTTCATTCCCGGCCGAATATTGTCTACCTGAATGACATCGGCCGCCCGGGCCAGACAAAACAGCAGTAAAGATAGGAGCAACAGGATGATTTTTCTTCTCTTCAATCTCAAGTCTTCAATCACCCTTCCCATTCACTCGTTAGTCCTGTATTTCTCCGTTTTGTTCTCCGCGCATGGCGGCTTCGGTTGACTCCCTGACCCGGGCAGATTCTTTGAAGTTCAGGAAGGTGACGCCCAGACCAAGATGGGGTTTCCGCCAACGCACTCCGGCGAGAAGGCTCATTACTTCAACCCGTTTGATATTCGGATGCCGTGCCAGAAAATTATCACTCAGAAGGTCGTGGAGGTTTTGCCAACCGACAGGGGTGAGCCGGACGGTTGAACCGACAAGCATAATTCCCGTCGCCTTGAGTCCCAGTGATACTGCATCTCGGAAGTAATTTATGAGCGCCATCCGGTTGTGCGCATCTTCCACAAACCAAGCGGATTTTGCTTTTGGGTCGTATGCCAAAAGAACTTTATGTTCGCTGTAAACCATGCGGAAATTGCGCTGTAGTGTTGTTTTGTGCTCAAATGCATTCTGGTAAAAGGATTTCAGAAGGCCAGAGTTATTGATGGTTTCTTTTGCTGGTTTATCAGCAGCGATGTTTCGGAACCCGTAATTTCCCATGATATTAAGGAGGGCATCAGAGCCGTTGAATTTCGGAAGATTTTTAAGCATCAGACCGCAGCCGTACTTGGGAGAGAGCCGGGAGAGTGAGATTTCGAGCATCCTTTCGGTATCAAGCTTGAGTCGGGGCGGCATTCTATACGCCTCTGACTCGGCGCCGGAAAATCCGGGCCTCAAGTTCATCGGTTGCGAGGTGGTTGACAAGCTGGTCGAGTCCATTCTTGCGCAGCCAGTAGTTGCCGTTGCCGATAACGATGAGACCCTGACGCACCCAGTTATAGATGATGCGTTCGTC
>DFBN01000041.1:7961-11290 GCA_002366635.1 Caldifarciminota bacterium UBA3079
GCCGGAAGGACAGAAAGACCTTGGATGTTTGAAGGATTGAGCAGGCGGTCGATATTATATTCCGGCGTGAAGCCGAGCCGGTTGCCGATAACGCCGATGCCGACATTCTGGAGTTCGATGTTCCGGTCTGAAGGTTTCATCAATCGCATCATCCTGATTTTGAAAAATGCTTTTTCCTGTATCGAGAGCAGCTCGCGGAAGATGCAATAGGTCATTATCGAAGCAATACCCTTGCGCCGGTAGTTTTCCTGAACCGCAATGTCCCAGAGTTCTATTCCCTTGCCGGGCGGGTCGCGTTCGACATAAGTGCGGCCGATGCGCCGGCCGTTGATAGAAATAAAAACGCTTGCTGTTTTTTCTTTGATATCGGTAACGATTTCAAGTTTCTGGCCCGTGAGCGGGCCGTCGAGGATCCGGATGTGGGTGTAGTCGAGCCATTCAAACCTCGGACCGATACGGCCCGGTTTCCAGAAGAAAGGCTTTTCGTGGATGAAAGTCTTGCGGAAGAGCGAGGCGATTGAGCTGATAATAGGCAGGTCAGTGAATCTCATTTCCGTTATCTCATCAGATTGGGATTGATGGTTACCGCCTTTTCCAGGGCTTCGACCGCTTTGTTTTTGAGTCCTTTGTCCCGGTAAGCGATGCCGAGGTTGTGCCAAGCACCATAATGTTTTGGGTTCGTCTGCACGGCCTTGCGGTAACTTGCAATTGCGGCGTCGAGCCGGCCTTTCCGATACTGGGCTTGACCGGTATTGTAATATGCATGGGCCAGGGTTGTGGTGTCGGACGACTTTCGACTGAGTCGCACCACATTGCGGTAGAATTTGACAGCTTCGTCGTATTGTCCGGTTTCAAGGTAGACGGTTCCCAGATTGAAGTGAGCCTGAATATAAGCCGGTTTTATTTCGATTGCCGCCTCAAAAGTCGCTATGGCCTGCTCTGCTCGGCCCGAACGGTAAAAGGCAAATCCAAGGTTGTTATAAGCCTCGACATAATCCGGTTTCAGGGCGATTGCCTTCTTGAATGCCTGGATAGCCCGGGGCCAGCTTTTCATCTGGGCATAAGCATTGCCCAAATTGTGATAAGCCTCGGCTCCTCCGAGTTCGAGCTCGAAGGCATGTTTGATTACTTTGACCGCACATTTGGGCATTTGCATACGGATGTAACAAGCTGCAAGACTATTATAGGTCTCGGATGAGGCCGGCGTGAGTTCGAGTACTTTCTTGTAAAGGTTAATTGATTCCTTCAGCCGACCCCCTTTGAAATAAAGAGTTGCAAGGCTGTTATCGGCAAGCGCGAACAGCTCCTCTGTTTTCAGCATGCGGGCCGGGGCGATGGGAACGAATGAAAGTGGACTGGGCCTGGTTACTTCCCAATAGACGCTGCGGTTCTGGATAAGCACTTCCAGGTGAAGAACTCCGGACTTGAGGTGATAGTGAACCGGGAAGCCTAGCTTATTCAGAACTATCGAATCCAGGATAGCAAGCCCAAGCGAATTTCCCACCACACTTTGGGGTCCAAGATAGGCTTCGATGACCTGGGGCAGAAGAAAAGGGGCCCCAGAGCGTTTGGGCTTGAGTGCCCAGAGCTGGTTGCGCACCGCCACGAGGATTTCAAAAAGCGCCTGGAAGCCGGGGTAGGTTTCAACAAACCTGCCAGTGCCGTCTGCCGCTGGGTGGGACGCCTCCAGTGCCTGGATCACAGAAGGGGCCCGGGTAATCCGGTCGAACAGCTGGTCAATCCGGCCGGCGTACTGCAGAAGCTGTTTCCGGGAACGCACTCGGCCGAGTATCAGCATGCCGTATGCCAGCGCGGTGGCATAGTTCATTGTGTGAGCGACGAGCTTGAGCGCCGAGATGAATTTCTCAGTCGAGCGGGCGATGACACTGGGACGGAGTTCTGGGCAGGTGTAGATTTCTCCGAACCTTTGCTTCTCGGCATTGGGTAGGATTCCGAGTGCGCGAAGGATGAGGCCTTCCCTTTCCTCGACATTGAGAATCAGTTCACCAAGGCGTTCGTGGACCAGGAGTGCCTCGGCCTGGGCCCGGCATATTTCAAGCTGACAAACGAATGATTCGGGGAGGTCTTCGGCCGCGACTTTTGGGTTTTTCCGGTAGGAATTCTCCAGCTTGGACAATCGAATTGGCGGTTCCCAACCACTAAGACGGGCATAATGATTGGCCGGCAAATTTATGGAATAGTGCTTGATGCCGCGCTCAAGCACAGAATCGACCTGGGCTATTGCGTCCCTGACCATTTGCTGGCAGCGCCGTGTCTTTTCAGGATTACTCACCCGCATCCCCGTCGTTGAGGAACGAACGGTAACAGAGGTAACATCCCAAGAGTCGCATATATACGAAAACCTACCCTATAATAATAAAAAACAGATTGAGAGATGTCAAGCAAACTAGTGCCAGTGGTATGTCTGGGTGATGCCTAACCGGCACAGGATGTCACGGTGGACTTTAGTGCTGCTCTTTTTATTCATCTAGTATCCCGGTGGTGAGGCGGCCGCGCAGGAAACGGCCGCTTTTGAGGAGCCGTCGGTGAAAGGAAATCGTCGTGGCTACTCCGGCGATTTCGGTTTCAGCTAAAGCCCGTGTCATTCGGGCGATGGCGCTGTTGCGATTCTGACCCCATGCGATTATTTTGGCAATCAGCGGGTCGTAATAAGGGGGGACTCGGTAACCCGGCAGGAGGTATGAGTCAATACGGATGCCCGGGCCGCCAGGCATCCGTACTTCGGTGATGAGACCAGGGCTTGGTTCAAAATCGGCGTCCGGGTCCTCGGCATATATCCGGCATTCAATGGCATGCCCATGCGGTTTGCCGATGCCGTCGGGCAAATCGAGCTTTTGACCGGCAGCGATTTTCAGTTGTTCTTGAACGATGTCCACACCCGATACTTCTTCGGTTACCGGGTGCTCCACTTGGAGCCTGGCGTTCATTTCCAGGAAATATGCACTGATGTGGTGTTTGTCGTCCTGGCTGACAATGAATTCCACGGTGCCGGCATTTTGATAGCCCGCGGCCCGGGCTGCTGCAATTGCCCATTTATTCAGTTTCTTCCGTAAGGCGTTGTCGACAATCGGTGACGGTGATTCCTCCAGGAGTTTTTGGCGGCGACGTTGGGCTGAGCAGTCGCGTTCACCGAGGGATACGATGTTTCCGTGTCGGTCGGCAAGGACCTGGATTTCTACATGGTGAGATTTGGTAATGTATTTTTCCAGGTAGACGCGCGAGTCGCCGAAAGAAGCTTTGGCTTCTGCTTGGCACATCCGGAATCCGCTTTCCAGGTCACGTTCCCGTTTGATGATGCGCATTCCTTT
>DFBN01000041.1:11387-13235 GCA_002366635.1 Caldifarciminota bacterium UBA3079
AGCCGCATTGTTGCAGCGGTCGGGCCGATAAAGGTAAGGTTGCAGGATTCGGTTGCCTCGACAAATTCCGGGCTTTCGGAAAGAAACCCGTAGCCAGGATGGAGTGCGTCGCAGCCGGTGATTTCAGCGGCTGAAAGGATGCGGGATACATTAAGGTAGCTGTCAGGTGCGGCCGGCGGGCCGATGCATACCGCTTCGTCCGCGATGAGCACTGGCAGGGAGTTACGGTCGGCTTCAGAATATGCAACTACCATCGGGATACCAAGGTCACGGCATGCACGGATAACACGCATGGCCACTTCGCCCCGGTTGGCTACCAGAACTTTCTTAAACACAGGTTTTCCAACTCATGTTACCCGTTCGACATAGCTGTTGCTGCGGGTATCGATTTTGACCTTGTCACCAACTTTGATGAAGAATGGAACCGTTACTACAAGTCCGGTAGAGAGCTTGGCTGGTTTACCTCCGCCGCTAGCGGTGTCGCCCCGATAGTTTGGTTCGGTTTCAACGACTTCCATCGGCAGAAATATCGGCGGCCGGATGTTTGTCGGTTTGCCTTCAACATAAATGATATCGGTTTGGAGGTTTTCGACAAGGTAAAGTTTCTTGTCACCGATGATTTTGGGGTCCAAAGCGAACTGGTCAAAACTCTTGAGGTCCATGAAATGGTATCCCATATCGTCGGCGTACATGAACTGGCTCTTGCGCTGTTCCCTTTCTGCTTCTTCCAGTTTTTCTTCGGAATCAAAGCTTTCTTCGAGCAAAGCCCCGGTTCTGATATTTCTGATTTTCGCCAGGACCCGCGCCCGACGCTGGGCAGTTCTTGACCTGGAGTAACTCAGTACTTCGTATACTTCACCTTTGTATTTGATGAATGTTCCGGTCCTGAAGTCGTTCGGGGTAATCATGGTTGTTTTTCTTTCATAGTTCAATAATCCGCTTCGGGCTTCTAGTGAAACTCTTGAAGCCGTCGCGGGTGACAAGCACCATGTCTTCAATGCGGACCCCGCCGAATTCAGGTAGGTAAATCCCAGGTTCCACAGTCACCACATCGTTGGGTTTAAGCATTGCTTTGCTTCGATAGGAAAGCACCGGTGCTTCGTGGACCGCCAAGCCGACGCCATGGCCAAGTGCATGACCGAAATACGGGCCATACCCGGCGTTTCTGATATAACCCCGGGATATTTGGTCAACAGCGGCACAGGCTGCCCCGGGTTTCACCGCGGCCAGACCACGCTTCTGGGCCTCAAGCACGATATTATATACCTGGCGCAAGTCATTGTCGGGTTTGCCTAGAAACACGGTTCTGGTCATATCAGAACAGTAACCTTCATAGCGGGAGCCCATATCAAATGTAATCGCATCGCCTTTCCTAAACTTTCTGTCTGAAGGTTGGGCATGGGGGCAGCCGCCGTTCGGGCCCGAGGCGACAATCGGACTGAACGCATTCTCGCCATAAAGCCCGAACTGGTAAGTAATTTCAGCGGCCAGTTCCCGTTCCCTGACGCCCGGCTTTACGAGTCTGAGCAGTTCCCTGAGGACACGGTCGGTAATGGACTGGGCGCGCTGGATGAGTTTGATTTCTCCCGGTTCTTTGGTCCGGCGCAATTCAATCACCAAGTTTTGAACCGGCACCAGTTTTACCCCTTTGAGCTGGCGCTTGATTGCCTGGAACCTTGCGATGGTGATATGGTTTTTTTCAAGGCCGAGTTTTTTGATGCCGACAGTGTGCTCGACCGGGAATTTGGCGTAGAGGTCGTTATTGCGTATCTGCTTGTGACAGCCTTTTACCTGGGTTCTGATCGCTTCCTGATAGCGGAAGTCGGTATAGAACCAAGCGGATTTCGG
>DFBN01000041.1:13254-13957 GCA_002366635.1 Caldifarciminota bacterium UBA3079
TTGGCTCCACCAAATTTTCTGTGAACGACATTTGCCACTTGACAGCCGATATTTCTGGCATAAAGTTCATGAGATACTCGGATGTTCCGGGTAGGTGTGATGGCTGAAACCGGGACTGGATTCTTGGAGCGGTGTGCTTGACAACCAAGGATACCGTGCATAAACTCAGCCGACGAATATGATGTTTTTTCATATGTTCGGATGTGGTTTGTGTAATGTGAGAACGCCGGGTGCAGAAAATAATGTAAAGGAGGCAAGATGAACTTAAGGATTCCCAAGAGCGGTCCCCTTTTGCGGGCGGCCGGACTGGGACTGTGTTTGTTCGTAGCCGTGCTCTTTTTCGGTTGCGGCCGTACGCCCCCTGAGGAAATCTGGGAGCCGGATTCCGAAGATTCTACCGCTGTCGATGGAATCATTCAAGCGAATATGGACCTCTTCCTTTCAGCTTTTAACGAAGCAAACCTGGATACTATTGATAAGGCATTGCCGGGCACGACCGCTACACGGCTGGCAAAGGAAATGGCTGAGAACCCGTTCAAGCAGCGGTTTCGCTGCGATGCGATTCAGCATGAGTTCTTTTCCGATTCGTTTGACCTTGAGTACAGTTTTATAGCGAATCTCGACACGGCCAAGGCAGAAACTACCAATACAGTAACTATAGTAGAAACCATACCGGGTAAATTCCACATGCACGCTTACAGCT
>DFBN01000117.1:0-8248 GCA_002366635.1 Caldifarciminota bacterium UBA3079
GTTGCAATCGCCGCGATTTTGCTGTAATCTATCCCGGCTGGTCTCCTTAGCACAACTTTGAAGGAAATAGACCCGAAAGCAGACCCGAGCCGGACAAAGTAAACACCGGCACCGAGCCTGGCAAACCCATCGTTCCTGTCCCAGACTGTTCTATGCCTGGATGCTGCGTTCTCACCCTTAATCAGGATTCTGACCAGCCGACCACTGTAATCGGCACATCGAGGGTCGTGTTATAATGAGTTCGGTATGTCAAAGCTGTCAACCGGCATTCAGTAACCCATGAGATAAAGATTCCCTGTGCGCACTGTTAACAGTTCCGGGTTGAGAACTAAGGACATAAAGCCTGCTTGACTTAGGTCATAGAGTATCTACAATCCCCAGCGATGAGACTCGCAGTAAGCGCCACAAGAATGCAGATGATGCGGCTGAAGAAACGGCTGGCGATGGCAAAGCGCGGGCACAAGCTCTTGAAGGATAAGCAGGAAGAGTTGATGCGCCAGATTCTTTCGCTGATTGAGGAAATCCGAACGCATCGGGAAAAGGTGGAAAAGGAGACCGGTCGGATTCTTGGCCGGTTTGCAGTGGCGCGCAACGCTTATGACCCGAGGTTTCTGGACGAAGCGGTAATGCTGCCTACAAAGCGGGTATCTGTTTCAGTGGAAACCAGGTACATTCTTAATATCCGGGTACCGGTTTTCAAGAAGGAGATTTCGGGTAAAACCCGGTGTTACGGGTTTGCCAAGACATCGGGTGAATTGGATTTTGCCCTGGCCGAGCTTGACGGATTACTGGATTCGCTGCTCGTCCTGGCTGAAAAGGAAAAGACCATGGAACTTCTGGCCGATGAACTGGGAAAAACCAAGCGCCGGGTGAATGCTTTGGAGTATGTCGTGATACCGGATATCGAAGAGACCGTGAAGTTTATCGGTCTGAAGCTGTCGGAAAACGAGCGGGGAAACCTGACCCGCTTGATGAGGGTGAAGGAAATCATCCGGAAATGAAGCGTGGGCGCCGGGCATGGATTCTTCTTGCTGTCTGGACCGGTATGACTATCGCAGCGCTTTCTGTGCCGATTGAGAATACCAAGACTATAATCGGGCCTGGTTTTGATAAAGTTATCCATATTATACTTTTTACAGTGATGGGTTTATTGGCACAGGCTGCGGCTTCGTGGTATTCGTTGTTGATGGCGATACCTGTGGCAGTCGGGATGGAACTGCTCCAGAAGAGGCTGCCATTTCGGACCTATGAGCCGGTTGAGCTTGCGGCAAATATTCTAGGTGTGCTGCTAGGGATAGCGTGTTTTGAGATTGCGGCCCGATTAAAAAAGAATGAGTAATCCAAAGCACACCAGGCCCAAAGGAACCCAGGATTTCGTTCCACCGAGGGCAGAACAGAAGAGTAAAGTCGAAGATGTTTTCCGGCATCTGGCCGAAAGGTTCGGTTTCCAGGAGATTGTCATCCCGACATTTGAATACACCGATGTCTTCGTGAAGTCGTCCGGGACCGGTTCGGATATCGTTACCAAAGAGATGTATACTTTCAAAGACCGGGCAGACAGGAGCCTAACCTTGCGGCCAGAAGGGACAGGAGGGGTTGTGCGTGCGGTTCTGGAGAACCGTTTGAGGATACCTTGCAGGCTTTATTATCTCGGGCCATATTTCAGGTATGGCCGGCCCCAGAAAGGCAGGTTTCGGGAGTTCTTTCAGCTCGGGGTCGAGGCATTGGGTGAAGCAAGCCCTTTGGTTGATGCCGAGACAATATTATTCGGAGATGAGTTTTTCCGCGAATTGGGTATCAGCGATTGTATTACCCGGCTCAATTCTATCGGGTGTCGCAATTGCCGGCCGGCTTATCAGCATAAGCTGGTTGAGTTTCTTTCCAGCCACAAAGACAGGCTTTGCTCTGAATGCCAACTGAGGCTGAAGCACAATCCTTTAAGGGTATTTGACTGCAAGCAAGAGCAGTGTCAGGCGGTCCTGAAGGATGCACCGAAACCCGGGGATTATCTGTGCCCGGAATGCAGTCGGCATTTCAAAGCGGTGCAGGCATCGCTTGATAAACAGGGATTGCGGTATGAGCTGAACGGCCGTCTTGTCCGCGGACTGGATTATTACAACCGCACTACTTTCGAGTTCGTCTCATCCAAGCTCGGTGCGCAAGACAGTATTGGCGGCGGGGGCAGGTACGATTATCTGGTCGAGGATTTCGGCGGGCCTCAAACACCGGCAATCGGCCTGGCAATCGGCCTTGAGAGGACTATGCTGGCGATGGGAGAAAAGGAGCAGGCCCGGCGCCGGCTTGCATTTGTCGTCTGGATGGGTGATGCGGAACTGGATGAGGCACAAAAGGTTCTTGCCAGACTCAGGGCCCAAGGTATTCCCGCACAGATGGATTATGATGCGCATCGGATGAAGCATCAGTTCAAATCGGCCGATGCGGCCGGCGCATCATGCTGTGTGATTATCGGAGCGGATGAGCTGGCAAAAGGTGTTTATTCTCTGAAGGATTTAACCACCGGCCGACAGATTCAGGTGCCGGTTTCTGAACTCATCGGCACGGTTCAGAAACTCATCCGGGCTCAGTCGGTTGCTACCAGGAGGTAGTTTCCGATTGCGGGTTTACCGCCTTGGTCTGACACAAATACCGCGGCAACCCAAAAGCCTTGCGCGGGTTGCGGCAGGGCAAGTTCCAGCTCGGCAGTGCCGTGTTCACCCGGTTTGCCATCAAGCTCATTGACTGCGCGGTAACCTTCAATGCGTTTGTCCAGGTTTGCGATATCGGGCGGTTCGTTACGATGCCATGCGATAAGCAGCACTATTGCTTTGCCTTTTGCGTCAAGGCGCCAGTCATAATCGAATGCAACTCTTTGTGATGGACCGGGTAGGAAAGGTGCTGCAACCAGTAATTTCATGCCTGGCGGAGATTTGTCCGGCATATTTACCTTTCCTGCGATAGTCTGAGCATAACCGATATATCGTCCGGGTTCTGGCTCGGGCGCATGTTTTTTTGTTGTGAAGGTTATCTCGAATGGTTTGTCTTTGGTTCTGGGTTCCTTGGTCAGGGTTGCCAGCCACTCTTCATAGTTCTGTTCACCTTTCAACTGGGCGTGACGGCTGCACATCGGCAAAAGGTTGTCGACCGATGTTCTACCGCCTTTGGAAACAGAGATGCGGTGGACTAGAGTTGAATAATGCTCGTAGCAGCCCGGAACCGCACAGGTGGTGCCGCGCAGAGACGCAACTACATCTTCCAGTTCTTTAGGCCATTTGTCGCCTTCAATATAAGCGTAATGGTCTTCGCTTGGTGTCGGAGGGTAATGGACTTTGTGGCACTGGGGACAGGTTACCTCCAGCTTGAGCCACCTCCAGTCCACGGTAAGTGACTCGCCGCATTGTGGGCATTTATAATGCCAAATCATTTCTGGTTCCTCTAGCAGTATAATGGCAGACAATTGGTGCCTGTCAAGAGAAAGTTAGATTGACATAATCACCAGAATATGGATAATCTGGCAGGATTTCTGAAAGCGGCGTTGCGCTTTATCCTTTGGCTCGGTAAAAAAGGAGTTGAAATGAAGCAATTGGAAACGGTTGGAATCGGTATTGCCGGCATGGTTGTTATTATTGTCTTGGGCTGTGCGACCGGAGTGAAAACGAGCAGCACGGTTACACCTCGGCCGCCCCGGACCGAAGTTCCGGCCGAACCGGTCGAATTCCAGTTACCATCGAAACTGCCATTGGTTGCCGAACCGGGTGAAGTCAGTGAACCGGTCCCCGGTGGTGTTATTGACTGGTCCGGCAACACGGTCCGGGCACGCGGAACCGGTTTTATTGACCCCGGTGCAAAAAATAAAGCCCAGGCAAAACTCATGGCTGAGCGGGCCGCAACGGTTGTAGCTCAGCGCAATCTCCTGGAAATCGTCAAATGGGTACGGGTCAATTCCGAAACCAGGGTTGAGGATTTCATGACCGACTATGATGTTATCAATACCGATGTTGAAGGGACAGTCAAAGGCGCACGCCAGGTCGGCCCGGCAAAATACGACTCGGTTGCCGGTATCGTTACAGTTGAACTGGAAATCAACCTTTACGCCAAGGACGGACTGGCGGATGCACTATCTCCAGCACTTGGCGGTAAGGTGGTAGCTAGTTCGGTCTCGCCCCGGGTAAAAGAGTTTTTCCAGGAGTATTCTGGTCTGGTGATTGATGGTGGCGAAACCGGCCTGAAACCGGCCCTGTTCCCGAAAATCTACGATGAGGATGGCAACCTCCTGCTTGACACCAAAAACTATGCTGGGTATCTAACCGGTCAGACCACATTACAGTTCATCAGCGATTTGGACAAACTGCTTGCCCGGCCCGAACTTGCCACCAACCCGCTGGTTCTGGAAGTAAAACAGGTCCGGGGCAAGCTGGGTACCGACATTGTGCTTGGCCCCAAGGATGCTCGTCAGCTCAAATGGCTCAAGGACGGATTCAAATATCTTCTGGATGCCGGCCGTATTCTGGTAAGAGTGCGATTGTAGGTGTCGGAAATGAAAAGATTTATTCTGTTTGTTCTGGTCCTCGGGCTGTTCCTGAGCTGCAACGAAGAACGGTTCTCGACCCTGGTTGTAACCGGTCAGGTCGCCAAAACCCTTGGCCCGGAATCCAATACCGCATCGGTGCTGCTTGGTAAGGCAACGGTCGAGAACCTGTTTCATGACGAATGGATGGAAACACCCAACCCTGGCGACACCACTTTCTGGAACGATGTGTTTCCGGCCCGAATAACGCCGATAGCAAATGCTGATGTTCAAGTGAATTCAGAAACCATCGGGCAGAAGCTGCCCGGGATTTATTTCAAGCCCGCAATTGAACTCAATTATCTCGACCGTTATGACCTTGAAATTGAAACCCCTGACGGCAAGCTGATTACTGCCAATGGTTTTCTGCCCGATAGCTTTGCAATTACCAACCCGCACCAGGGCGATACCTTGAGCCCGGATTCGGTAATTGCTATCTGGACTCTTTCGGACAGCTCTGAAGTTTTCCTGGTCGGTATTACACCAGCCGATTCGGCGAGCTCGGCCCGGAGTTGGGCCGGTTCTTTCCAAGATACCTGTTGCTCGGTTCCTGGCAGCGTATTTCAGGACACGCTCGGGGCTTTTGTGCCTGGTGAATACATTTTGACTGTGACTGCGGTTAACGGTGGCTGGAACAAAAGCGGGCTTGATTTATTCTTAAGCGGCGGCAATCTCGACGGCGCTCTGGGCACTTTCGGTTGTGCGGTTCTGCCCAAGCCGGTAGTTTTCCAGGTGCGATAAGCTAGCGGACGATTTTCCCGATTCGGTCAAGCCTGATTGCCCAGGGCGAAAGCACGATTTTCAGGATATTAACCGGCTGTTTTGCCGCTGCTGAGGACATGTAAAGAACCAGCGGCTTTCCTTTGATATAGCGCAGGTCGAGCGGGCCCCAGAATCGGGCATCCGCTGAATTGTCACGGTTATCACCCATGCAGAAAATATGGCCTTCGGGCACTACAATCGGACCAAACTGGTCCCGGATATAGCGTGAAAGTGCCGACTGATAGAACCGGCGTTCTTCCCAGGAGCGCTGGAAGTCGGGCGGAGGCGGGTCAAGTCCGGGCAGCATGCGATATATATCGGTGTGGATCGCATAAGGCTCGAACTGGAGTTTGCCGTTGACATACAGTTGCTTGTCTTTGTATTCGACCGTGTCACCGGCAACCGCAACGCAACGCTTGATGAAATTCCTCGGTATGTGCCAGCGGAAGAAATGCGCCTGCTTGTCCCAATAAAGGGGCAGTAGTGGCAGCCGTTTGGGAAACAGCCGGGCATAACGGCTCTCGGGCTGGGGCCTATCCGGGTCAACCGGAAACCTGAATACGATAATATCGCCCGGCTTGGGTTCTGAAATCGGGATGATTGTGTGGTCGGTGAATGGCATCTTGATGCCGTAGATGAACTTATTCACCAGCATGAAGTCACCGACAGCAATTGTGTCTTCCATCGAACCGGTCGGCACCATGAAAGCCTCAACAAGAAATGACCGAATCAGGAGGACCGCGATGATAACCGGGGCCCATTCCTGGATAATGCGGACGACAGCGGGTCGTTTCTTGCTCATGACTTATTAAGGAATATAACCGGGCAGTATAAATTTGCCCGGGGCAAAGTCAAGCGACTAACCCGGGCAAATTGCAGAAACGCTGGGATTTAATCGGTTTCGATGGCGATTTCGCGTGCCTTGGCCTGCTCGGACTTTGGCAAGCTAAGCTCGAGGATGCCGTTCTTATAAGATGCTTTGGCTTTGTCAGCCACGACATCAGCGGGCAAAAGCAGGCTCCTCTGGAACTTTCCATAGACCTGTTCGATGCGGTGGAATGTTCTGCCTTTTTCTTCTGATTTGTGCTTGCGTTCGCCGCTGATGCAGAGCGTATCACCGGACAGAGAAATCTTGATGTCTTTTTTCTTCATCCCTGGCAGTTCGGCACGAACCAGAATGGCGTTTTCAGTTTCCTCAACATCAACAGGTGGTGCCCATAAGCCCTCAACGCGTTCATGCGGATACCGACCGAGCATCGAATCGAACAGCCGTTCCATATCACCACGCAACGAGTCAATCTCGCGGAACGGGTCCCACGGCATTAGTTTCTTAGCCATATTATGACCTCCTTTCGCGGTAAAACCGCTCTCTTCAAAATCACCTGTTAGACTCTTTTGAAACTCTTTGGTTTCAGATTCTGCGTGTTTTCAGAAACAACCGGTTGAATGGTCTGTAGTATATATCGCGACTAAGCTTTTCTGTGGCTGCGATGGTTCTTGCGTGTTTCAGATGGAGTTCGGTCCAGACCTCGGGTCTGAGCTCGATTCTCAAACTGGCTTTAACCTTTCCGGGCTTTTCCGATATGAACCTGGCACCGGTTGATTTCTTTCTGGAAAATTCCACCCAGACACGGCTTGAACTGATATGATGGATATTCCCTTTGCCCATAGTGCAGCCGGATGCGAGCTGGACTCCATCAAGAAAACAGCTATAAGGCAGTTTGGCAGGGCAGTGGACCCGCGCATCGAGTTCAAATGGCGAACCGCCCAGTACTCTTTGGGCATAACGGCCAGTGCGCAGGCCCAAAACAATCCAAGGGCCAATGTGGCCGTGGAACCGGGCGGCCGCCTTGATGATTTGGTTCTTTTTCAATTTCGGGAAAATAGTCTTTCCTTTTGTGAAGTCAAGGGAAAATTTATCCATTGCGAGCAGGAAAGATTGACGACGATAAATACTCAATGATACTTGACTATGCAGTTCCTGCTCCTGAAGATTGCTTCTCTTTTAGGCATGGGATTGGTATCTACCCGCGCCGATGCAGCCGGAGTGGACCGGGTTGCAATTATTAGGACAAGCTTTGCTGTTGCTGCAATCCTGGCCTTTTTCGGTGCGGTGATTACCGGCAGTCCGCATATCTCCAGGCCGAGCGCATTGCTGGCGATTGTCTTGGGCATTGCATTTGTTCTGATGTTTTTCTTCTGGGTCAAGTCGAGCCGGACCGCAGGCACGGGAATGGCGATTGTGGCTTTAGAAACCGCGATAGCAATCCCGATGCTTGCCTCGGTGGTTTTCTGGCACGAGCGATTGACATGGATGGAGATTACCCAAAGTGCGATTGCGCTGATTGCGTTTGGGTTTCTCATTTTCGAGGTTGTATATAAAGTGCAAACCAATCCGGCATCGCCAGGCTGGTTCTGGCTGGCTGGATTATTCACTATCAGCGGGCTGGTGAATACCGGTGCCAAATTGTTTCAAGAAAAGATGGTGCCGCAAGAAATCATGCCTTTTCTTGCCCTTCTCTTTATATCAGGGTTTGTGGTTACGACATTGCTTTATTACCGACGCAAATCCAGGGTCAGCCGACCGGCATTAACCTACGGTGCTGCTCTTGGTGCAACCAATATCGGTTATTACCTTTTTCTGATTCTGGGTTTGACTATCCTGCCCGGAACGGTTGTTTATCCGGTAACTGCGGCCGGTGAAATCGGGCTTATTACTTTAGTTGGTTTTGCAATCCAACGTAAGAAACTCAGGTTTCGAGGCTGGCTCGGCATCGGCCTGGCGGTTCTGGCATTGGTGTTGGTATAGATTAGCCGGTGTCGCGCCGGTGTTTTTCAAGAACCAGTATTTTTTCTACTTTGGTAGTGTGGGTTCGACGGCGAGAGCGGCGAATATCGGGTATCACATTCTTGCATCCTTGC
>DFBN01000117.1:8335-12048 GCA_002366635.1 Caldifarciminota bacterium UBA3079
CGAATCAGTCGGGAAGTAGCGGACAGGAAATGAAGATTCAGCGTTAATCTCAGGCTGAAATTGACTCTATATTATCAGAAAGGGAAAAGGGGGCTTGCAGCAAGGGTGGCTTTTAGAATCAGTCTGACAGAAAGGAGGTGATTAAAATGGAGTCAGATGTGATGCGGAGAATCGAGCGGTGGATTGTGAAGTCGGACCCGGAAAGGGTTTATGAGCTTCTGAAGAAGCTCAGGGAACCGATGAAGAATCGTCAGGCGCATGAGCAATCTGAGCTTGTGGAAATGGAGACCAGGGCAAAAACGGTCCTGAACAGTGCCGATGTGCCGACGATGCTTTATCCTTTCTATCTGAATTTCGC
Source organism: Caldifarciminota bacterium UBA3079 (assembly GCA_002366635.1). GTDB lineage: Bacteria > Hydrothermota > Tepidihabitantia > Tepidihabitantales > Tepidihabitantaceae > UBA3079. The sequence goes on from DFBN01000117.1 coordinate 8,694, forward strand.
GCGGGAAATCTATACCCGCAAGAAGCGTTTTGCCGGACCTTCTTTAGCACGAGAAATCGGTGTGCTACTGGAGAAATGGGTTGCCCGGACCTTGGACCGGCATGTGCTTGAGAGAATCCGTGACGAAGTGATGACGGTCGGCGAACCAACCCCGTAGTTCAACTGGATGCGTTTTCTTGCCAGCATCGTGAATGCGGTTAGCATCTTGATGTATTGAAACGGACAACGGATGAAGATAAAGAACTCGCAGCCAGGTCAAAGTCCGGTGACCTGGCTGCGTTTGAGGAGCTGGTCCGCAAGCACGAGCATCACCTGTTTTCTTATATGTATTGGATGTGCAGGAATCCGGATGATGCCGAAGAGGCTACCCAGGAGGCGTTTGTCCGGGCGTGGAAAGGGATTTCAAAATTTCAAGGCAAATCCAGTTTCAAGACCTGGCTTTTCCGAATTGCCACGAATCTCGCCATAAACAAACGGACTAGGACAAAACCGACAGTCGAACTTTCAGATATTATTGCCGCACCCAAGTCACAGCAGCCTGAAGAATCTTTTCGCCGGAAGCAGAAGCAGGAGCTGGTTCAGGCCGCATTGAACCGACTGCCAAAAGACCAGCGGACCGCACTGGTGCTTTCGGTTTATCAAAGGATGAGCTATAAGGAAATTGCTGAGGCTATAGGCAAGTCAGTCCGGGCCGTGGACTCATTGCTTTTCCGGGCCAAAAGAAATATCCGCGGCTTTCTCAGGCTGGCACGCAGGAAAGGAATTTTGTGAAGATGGTTTTCTGCGCAGGAAAATCAGACGCGTTGTGTCTATAAGGAGTGAGTGATGATAAATTGCAGCGAAGTGAAGCGGCTTTTGCCGGCATATCTTGACCGAGAAATCACCGGGCCAAACCGGGATGCGATCACCCGGCATCTTGAAATATGCGAAACATGCCGGCAGGAGCTTGAAGCACTAAATGCCGATATTGAAGGGTTGCGGTCGGTTAAGACACCTGAGCCTTCACCTTACTTCGTAACCAGAACGATGGCTCAGATACAGCAGACCGAATCGGCCACCAGGGGTTTCAAAACCCGCAGGACAATCGGTCGGGTGTTGACTACGGCAGCCGCGGTCGTCCTGATTGCAGTCGGTATCTGGTTTGGCGCGATGCTGGGCAATGGTATCGCCGAATCAGGCAACAAAGCCAATAGAACTGATGAGTGGCCTTTTGAAACAAACTCACCTTCGTTTGCCGAGGTTTATGAAACGATGTTTGCAGGGGAATAATGAAAACCTGGACTAAGTGGCTTATTGTGGCACTGGCCGTGTCGGTTGCGGTGAACATAGCTGCTCTCGGTGTTTTTGTTTATCACCATGCAGTGCGCAGACAGATGGGACCGATGTGGCATGGCATGAAGCCTGAAAAGAAAAGTGAAGTCAGGTCGGTGCGGCTCAGGTTTAAGCCGAGAATGGATTCGCTCCGCCATGAAATGAAAATGGTGCGCCGCGAACTCCTCTGGCTATTGCGTGAGCCTGAACCTGACCCCAAGGAAGTAGACTTGCGTCTGGATGCGGCTGCTCGTATTCAAAAAGAGATGAACCGGGTGGCGTTTGAGAGTGCGCGGATGATCGGTGCAAAACTGCCGCCTGAACAGCGGGCAAGGATGCTGCGAAGGTTCGAGCGGCAGTTCGGCCCCCCGAGTCCGGGCCGACCCAGGCGTCGCAATCGGCGTCAGATTCCCAAAAAACCATAGGAGAATGAAATGAAAAAAACAAGCAGATGGTTGGCGGTTGTAGTTGTTGTTGCCGGATTGGCTTTTGCCGGCTGGGCGATTGCTCAAGAAAAGCCTGAAAATGTTCCGGCTCAAGCCGAATACGGCATACGGGGGCTTGATTTGACAACAGAACAGTTGGACAAAGTTGACCTGCTAAGGATGGACAAGCTGAAAGAAGTCCTGCCCATGCGGACCGACATCCGAATCAAAGAAATGGAACTGGCTGCACTCTGGCGTGCGGACGAACCCAGTGCCAAGAAAATCATCGCCAAGATTAAGGAAATCGGGAACCTGCGGACAAAGCTTGAAATTGCCAAAGTGAACCAGAAATTTGGCATCTATAAAATCCTGACTCCGGAACAACGCAAAAAGGCAAAACGATTCCTTATGGGCCGGCGCGGTAGAAGGACTTTTCGTGGTCAAGGCCACAGGATGCGGAATCAACCCCGTCGGATGCGCAAACTTTTGCCTCCGCCTCCTGAAGAACCATAGAATAGTTTGGCTCAACCGATGCCGGGCGGTTTTCGGTAATGAATCGCCGATGGCTGGTACCGAGGATGGGCCGTTGATGGACGCACCCTGAGCACGACCTTTACAATACCGGCAAGGCTTGGTAAGCTACAGAGCCGTGAACAAGCCGATAGCTGTAGCCCTACTATCAGGCGGGCTTGATTCGGTCCTGGCAATCCGGCTGATTCTCGACCAGGGTATCCTGGTTACCGGGGTTAATTTCTCCGGTGGTTATCTGCCGGTTCAGCATGAAGGAAAAGATCCGGCCGAGCGGGCCGCAGACCAGCTCGGAATTCCGCTTGTCCGCTTACCGATAGGCCAGGAATTTGTTGAGTTTGTAAAGGCACCGAGATATGGCAGGGGCAGGAATATGAACCCATGTATTGATTGCCATATACTGATGGTGAAGCAGGCATGGGAATACGGGACGAAACATAAAGCACGGTTTATCATTACCGGTGAAGTGCTTGGCCAGCGGCCGATGTCTCAGAACAAACAGTCACTCATGCTTGTGGCAAAGCGGTCTGGAACCGAAGGAAGTTTATTGAGGCCGCTTTCAGCAAAGCTTCTTGAACCGACTGTTCCGGAAAAGACCGGACTCGTCAATAGAAAGCGACTGCTGGATATTCGGGGCCGGAGCAGAAAGCGCCAGATTGAACTGGCCAGGAAATACAATGTCACCGAGTTTGCTGAACCGGCAGGCGGTTGTCTTCTGACTGATGCGGGTTTTGCCCGCAGGATAAAAGAAGCATTTGAGCATAATGAAAGTTCTGTTGAAATGGTTGAGCTTCTCCGGTTCGGCCGTCATTTCCGGCTTCCTTCGGGTGGAAAGGTAATTGTCGGCCGCAATAAGACCGAGAATCTGGAGCTTCAGAACCGAGCACCACCGGGCTCGATTCTGATTGACGGCACTCATTTGCCAGGGCCGGTTGCGCTCTTGATTCCGGGCCGGAAAAGAGATCGAGTGATAGCGGCAAGACTTTGCGGCCGTTACAGCGACCGGCGCAATGAACCCGAAGTGAAATTGAAAATTAGTGACATAGGTAAGTTTCAAACCGGGCCGTCCGAAATAGAAGTAAAACCGGCAA
>DFBN01000117.1:12180-21752 GCA_002366635.1 Caldifarciminota bacterium UBA3079
CAATATCATTGATGCGTTACGCTGGGTTCTGGGAGAACAGTCTTTTTCCCTTTTGCGCTGCAGCCGAAACGAAGACCTGATTTTCAGCGGCACTGACAGTATCCCTGCCAAGAATTATGCCGATGTCAGACTGGTCCTGTCAGACGATGAGCTTAAGCACAACGGGTCTGAGATTGAGCTAAGGCGCCGCTATTTCCGGTCGGGTGAAAGCGAATATTTTCTTAACCGCCAGCCGTGTCGGCTTAAGGATATTCAAGAAGTTTTCCTGGGTTCTGGTATCGGCACCAAAGCGTATTCGATATTTGACCTCAGACAGATGCGGGAGATTATCGCCGGCAATATCAGAAAGATGTTTGAGGAAGCCGCTACCCTTGCCAAATACCAGGATTCAAAAGCAGACTGCCAGCGCAAGCTGGAATTGACCGAGGCCGACCTGACCAGGCTGGATGATATCATCGCTGAAAGGGAACGGGTTGTGCGCAGTCTGCGCCGCCAGGCAGGGAGGTTGCGTTCATATCAGCGTCTGAAGGAAAAAGAGAAAGGGTTCAGGCTTTTTGAACTCAAGGCCGAGTTTGACTCAACAGGCCGTGAGCTCGAAAGGGTAGAAAAGGATGTGGCGATGCTGGAGCAGGCCGAGGCGCACAGGCTTACCGAAATCTCTGGGTTGGAAAAGGAATTGCAGCAACACCGCGGAAGGTTGCGACAGGAGCATAGTCTGAAAGACGAGCTTGCCGAAACTGCGCGCAAAGCTCAACAAAAACAGACTAAGCTTGAAAGCCAGGTTCTGCTTTCCAAACAGCGGGCTCAGTTCCTAAAACAGGATGCGGACCGGGCAAGAAAAGAGCGCTGCGAACTTGAAAAGGGCGTTGCCGTTCTCGAACAGACATTCAACCGGGCCCTAGAATCGCTTTCCAAAGAGAATTCCGGGCACCAGGAGCTGGAAAAGGCGCTTGAGTTTGCGCAGGAGCAGACCCGTCGGGCTGAAAAGAAGCTGTATGAACTGCGCCGCCACGAACAGACAGCGCGGGAATCTTTTCAGAATCTGCTTGAGCAACAGCACAATACCCGGCAAAATGTCGCTCATTTTGAAGCGGTGGCCCAGAATCAGGCAGATGCGATTGAAAGATTCCGAAGTGAAACCGAGGAACTGGGGCAACGAATCAGTCAGGCCCGAGATGACCTGACCGAAACCAGGCAGCGCATCGTTGAACTAATTTCAGCAATAAAGAATGAGCAGGAGCGGCTCAATGGACTGAAACTGAGATTTGCAAGCCTTGAAGAAGAACGCCGGCAACTGCATCAGGATTTGTCAAAGGCACGCGACCGGAGAAACCGTCTTGAAAAGAAACTTGCTGTTCTGAACCGAACCAGTAGTTTGGATGAATGCCGGAAGATTCTCGGAAAGACGATTCTTGGAAGGATTAGCAAATTCCTGGATGTTGATAAAGGCTGGGAAAAGGCATGCGAAGCAGCCCTCCAGCCAGTGATGGATTTCTTGGTTACTGACCGCGAGCCGTCGCTGGAACAATTGACGAAACTGATTCGTGAAGGTCCGGAAAATGGTTGCGGCCTTGTCGGTGCCAGCAAGGAAGAGCCTGGTACTCCTGGTGATTTTCCGAATGATAAGGCTATTATCGGTCGGCTTGGAGATTATGTGAAGCTGAAAGACACGGCACCTCAGGTTGTGCGCAATATAGTGAATTCTTTCATTGTGGTTTCAGACGAGGTTGAGATTGAGCGTTTGGCAAAAATATATCCTGACTGGTCTTTTTTGACCAAGAGGGGTTGTGCCCGTTTTGCTGACGGCCGATTCGTTATTGGTGCCCGGCAAGGAAAACTGAGGGAAAAATCGGAAGAGCATAAGAATTCAGTAAAACTTCTTGCCGCTCTTTCGGCAAAAGAGAAAGACACCGAGAAACGGCTGGTCGAGATTGACAGACTGGTTGAGGATTCAAAGGAAAATCTCTCCGAGCTTGAGCAGCAGAAGGCATCGCTTAATGCAAGGCAAGAGTTGTTTGCTGCCAAGAAGGCCGAACTGGAACGGGATATGGAGCGGGTGCGTGCAGAATTGAACCGGACTGCTTCTGATAAGCACAGGACTATTGAGAAGCTGACAGCAGAAAGAAAAAAGCTGGAAGGCCTGACCGAGAATGTCAAGAACCAGACCAGGGTAGTAAAAAAAGCCGGGGAGCAGAGAAAAGAACAGGAACATGAAGCAAAAACAAAACTTGAAGAAGCCGCTCAGCAATTGGCCAACCTGAACGAACAGCGGCACAAAGTTTCCCAGATTGAGACAGAAACCAGCTATACCAAGCAGACGATTGAGGAACGCAAGCACAGAATCGCTGAGCTGGAAAAGGCCATGAACAAAGCGGAGGAGGATAGCAAGCAGATCGAGAAAGAAACAGCCATGCTTGCACCTCAGATTCGGAAGGCCCGCCAAGAGGTCGCCGATGCTGAAGCCAAAATCCGTCAGCTCGGAATCGCTGACTTGGCAATAGTAGAGGAACAGCTTGAAAAGAAACTTACCGAAATGCGCCATGCAAGGGAACAGAATCAGAATATACTGATGGAGCAGCGGCTCAAAAAGCACGAGTTGAAGCAGCGTCAGGCTGCGATTGTCCAGGAGGCGGCAGCAGAACAGGCGACTGATATTGCCCAGTTTGAACCCGAAGAGACTACCGATGTTACTGAAAGCCTTGCTGGTGTGCGGCGTAGGCTCGGCGCGCTTGGCAAAGTAAACCCATTGGCCCAGGAAGAATATGAACAGGAAAGGCAGGACCTTGAGCGACTGAACACCCAGCGTAACGATGTTGTATCGGCCCGGGAGAATCTTTTGCAGACTATGACTGAAATAGACCGACACGCGCGTGAGCAATTTCTTGATACTTACCAAAAGGTGCGTGCCGAGTTCAAAAATGTGTTCAGACAGATGTTCCTTGAAGGCGAAGCAGACCTGGTACTGGTTGACGAGAAGAGACCTTTGGAATCTGAGATTGCAATTGTAGCCCGGCCCGGCGGTAAGAATCCCAAACGACTGGAACAACTTTCAGATGGAGAAAAGGCACTTCTGGCAGTATCGTTACTTTTTGCATTTTACCGTGTGAAACCGGCCCCGTTCTGTTTTCTGGATGAAGTTGATGCGCCGCTCGATGATGCCAATGTGGGTCGTTTTGCCGAATATCTCAAATCAATTTCTAATACTACTCAGGTTGTTATCATCACTCACAACCGGCTTACGGTCCAGCGGGCCAATGCACTTTTCGGGGTTACCGCACAGCAACCGGGTATTTCCAAGCTTGTTTCAGTCAGCTTGGCGGACTACCGGACAGGTAATGCATAAGTCAGACACGAACCGCACTTCCCGAACAGGTCTCAGTCTAAGCAGGCTCAAGCAGAGGCTTGCCAAGACGCGAGATATTTTCAGGCGGCTGCTTACTGCTGAGAGCGATGAAGAATTAGAAGAACTCCTGCTGGCCGCAGATGTCGGAGTGAATACGGCACCGAACCTTGTCCGAAAGGCAAGATTTGCCGGCAATAACCGACAAGCAGTATTGAAACAGGAAATAATCCGATTGCTGGCATCTGGTTCTAAACCTCTTAGACAGACAACCAGACCCAAGGTGATAATGGTTGTGGGCGTAAACGGCTCAGGAAAGACGACAACGGTCGGCAAGCTCTGTTATTATTACAGCCGGCAAGGACAGAAAGTAGTAGTAGCGGCGGCTGACACTTACCGGGATGCGGCTTCAGAACAGCTGGGTATCTGGGCTGTGAGGGCCGGTGTCGAACTGGTTTCTTCTATCCGTGGCCAGGATGCTGCAGCCGTGGCCTATGATGCAATATCAAAAGGATTGAGCAAAAAGCAGGACATCGTGCTCGTTGATACTGCGGGTCGGCTGCACACAAGGCAGGATTTAATGGCAGAAGTTGTCAAGATAAAACGCGTTTGTGGCAAGGTGCGAACCGGAGCGCCCGATGAAATTTGGCTGGTGCTAGATGCGACAGTAGGACAGAATGGTTTGCGCCAGGCACGCGCTTTTCACGAACAGCTCGGGCTTACCGGTATCATCGTTGCCAAGCTTGACGGCACTGCTAAAGGCGGAATTCTGATTCCAATTGCATTGGAACTCCGCCTTCCCATCCGGTTTATTGGAACGGGTGAAGGCGTCAAAGATATTGAGCCGTTTGACCCTGAAGCATATACCAACGCTTTGTTCTAATCTTCAGGAGAATCTCCCTCGGGTTGCTGGCCGGATGCTATCGGCTCAAGGATTTCAATCGCCCAGCGTGCTGCGCGTTTCACTTTACCGGATTCCTTGCTGAAAGGCCAAGGCCGGGCCATTTTGAGGAGTCGGTTTAGCACTTTTGTGGCACGCAAAGCAACGAGCCCTTCAATGGCTGCAATCTGCAGTTCTGTTTCAGGCGAGTCAAGGGTCGTGGTCAGAAACGGCAATGCAACCGGATTCCCTATTTGGCCCAGGGCTCTGAGTGCATTGGTTTGCACCAGAACGGCTCCATCTTTCAGGCATTCGAGCAGAGACATAGTAGCCCGATAGTCACGCAGTTTGCCCAAGGCTTCTACTGCCATCGCGCGGACGATTGTATTCCGGTCCTTCAGTGCCTGGATGAGCGATGGAACGGCTTTGTTCTCACGGATTTCGCCAAGTGCCTGGGCCGATACTATTCTGACCCAGGCAGTTCTGTCGGCGAGGCCAGAAATCAGTTTTTCGACTGCACCTTTGTGGCGCAGACGGCCGAGTACATCAGTGGCTCGGATTCTGGTTTCCGTCCTCTTGCTGGTAAGGAGACGGATTAGAGGGTCAATCGCATATTTCTCAAGCCGCTCAAGACCGTTCGCTGCTGCGGCCGCCACTTTTGGGTCTTCGTCTTCAAGCACTGAGGCAAGCAGTTCGGCCGAGCGATGGTTCTTGATTCGACCAAGAGCAGAAGCAACCGCAAGCCTGACCTGGGCTTCAGGGTCCTGGGTGGTGTGGGCCAAGGCATCAATCGCAGCTGGGTTCCCGATAAGCCCGAGGATTTCTGCGGTTGAGGAACGGACTGTCGGATTTTCATGGCTCAAGGCTTCTTCCAGAGGCAGAACCGCGGCACTGCCATCGGCCAATAACGAACTCATGGCCCCGATTCGTTCACTCAGGTTATCTGAATCCAGCAGACGAATAAGCGGGTCGATAGTGCCGCGGCTGATATAGCGCAGGGCTTTTTCAGCAACTTCCCGCACATCAGGGTTTGGGTCATCCCCGGCAATATTGGCAAGCGTGCGTGCAGCTTTATGGCTTCCGATGCGGCCGAGCGCAGAAGCGGCTGCGATTCTGACCGCAGGGTTATCGTCAGCCAATTCGTCAAGTAATGGGTCAACCGCGGATTTCTCTTTGAGCTCGCCGAGCGCAGAAGCGGCTGCGATTCTGACCGGCGCGACAAGGTCACACAACAGGTCGAGAAGACCTGGAATCGCTTTTGGCGTGTCGATTCTTCCTAACGCGCGGGCGATTTCGGCACGCACCTCGGGTTCTCTGTCAATGAGATGTCGGAAGAGAATATCCAACCCCTTTTCAGAGCGCAGCCGGCCCAGAAGTTTAGGAATTACAGTATCGAAAGGGCCTTCCCAATTTTTGAGGTAGTTAATTACGGGTTCGACCGCAATCGGGCCGAGCGCTGCCAAGGCTTCACCTACTTTGTTGCGAACCTCCGGGTTTCTGTCCGCAAGCACCAGCACGAGCGCACCAGCAGCTTCATCACCGCCTAAACGGCGGAGGTCCTCAATCGCTTTTATTTTTGTGGTCTGGTCAGAAGCCCAGAGCCGACTGATGAGTGCCTGGATACTCAAATTTTCTATACTAAATACTGCATCTCAATGTCGAAATAGTCAAGGTTCAATTTACCATTTGACACGGTAGTTCGTTCTATTAGATTAGCAGGATGGCAAAGCGTCTGGCAATCTGTAATCAGAAAGGCGGCGTTGGCAAAACCACCACTTCGGTCAATCTGGCCGCAACCCTCGCCCGCCGGACAGGCAAAGTGTTACTCGTCGATTTGGACCCGCAGGCGCACGCTACGCTTGGTTTGGGGGTTGACCGCTCAAAGCTTGAGGTATCGGTGTATGAGACGCTTGTTGAGGCACAACGGGTTGAAGAAGCGATTCTGCATGATCGGTCCGAGCAGCTTGACCTTTTGCCAGGGTCGATTGACCTTGCCGGTGCAGAAGCAGAACTGGTTGAGGCACCTGAGCGTGAGTTCAGGCTTGTCCGAGCGCTCGGGTTGATCGAACCAAAGTACCAGTTTATGATAATTGATTGTCCGCCTTCGCTTGGGATTCTGACAATCAACGGTCTCGTGGCAGCACACGACGTGCTTGTGCCGGTGCAAGCCGAGTATTATGCGCTTGAGGGAATTTCACGGTTGCTTGACACCATCAGCCTGGTGCGTCAGAGTTTGAATCCTACGCTTGAAATAAAAGGGGTGCTGATGACGATGTATTCTTCCCGATTGAATCTGGCAAAGCAAGTAGCGGCCGAGGTGCGGAGTTTTTTTGGCGAGCAGGTTTTCGATACAGTGGTGCCGCGCAGCGTTCGGCTGGCTGAGGCGCCCAGTTTTGGCAAAACTATTTTTGATTACGATGGTCATTCTGCTGGTGCGCAGGCGTATTCGTCACTGGCAGATGAATTGCTTGCCCGGTACCAGAAAGCCGAAGAATTATGAAGCGGAAGGCTTTGGGTAAAGGTATCAGGGCGATAATCCCGGAGAAAACGCGGCTGGCTATGACTACCGAGGCCCGGACGATTAGGATTGATGAAATAAGGACAAATCCGTTTCAGCCCCGGGAACACGCCAGAGAGAATCTTCACGAGTTGGTGGCATCGATAAAGGCGAACGGCGTGTTGCAGCCAGTTCTAGTGCGACGCCGGCGTGACGGCTATGAACTGGTGGTGGGTGAACGCCGTCTGCGTGCGGCAAAACAGGCCGGACTTGATTCGATTCCCGCAGTTGTGCGTTCGGTAAGCGATCGAGAAATGCTTGTGCTGGCACTTGTGGAGAATCTCCAGCGTCAGAATCTGAACCCGATTGAAGAGGCGATGGCCTACAGGCGGCTGGCCAGTGAATTTAACCTGACCCATGAGGTAATTGCCAGCACCGTGGGCAAGGACCGTTCTACTGTTACTAATGTGCTCAGACTTCTGACTTTGCCTTACAAGGTGCGAGATGCCTTGGCCGCTGGCAAAATCAGTGCGGGCCATGCCCGGACGCTTCTTTCTCTGACGAGCCGGCGCGAACAGGTCGAGCTGGCCGAGCAAATCCTTAAAGAAGGGCTTTCGGTTCGGGCGGTCGAGAAACTCTGTGCCAAGCATAAGGACAAACCGAAAACGAGACTTAAGGAAAAGGATATTCACATTCAGGAAATTGAAGAACGATTGCAGGAAAAGTTTGGAACCCAGGTTCATATTATGCCTGCGAAGCACGGACGGGGCCGGGTGGTTATTGAATATTTCTCAGAAGAAGACCTGGACAGATTGATTCGCATTATCTATGGCCCGTAAAGAAGTTTCGTTTATCGTCACGAGCAATTACAGCCCATACATTTTCAAGCGGACACTTTCTCGTTCTGCGGTTTTTGCGCTGCTGATCTTGGCCGGTCTCTTGCTCATTATTGTTCTCGTGGCACTGGTGCTAGCGGGTTCCGGGATGTACCGGCTGGCAAGACTTTCATATTTTGAGCACCGTAACAGCGAGCTCGAAGCCGAGTTTGCCAAGGTTTTACTTCTGCGCCAGCGCTTGGCCCGTGTTGAGGAACAGGAAAAGAAAATGGCGGAGATGCTTGGGGTGAAATTAACCCCGCCTCCTGTTGACTGGAATTCGGTGCCTTTTGATTCTTCGGTCATGCCAGAATGGACAGGTGCAGAAGTCTGGGGCAGCCGGCCAATTCCTGTAGTCGTGCCATTGGAAAGGTATGTTGTATCACGCGGTTTCACTTCGAGCCACCGGGGCATTGACTTGGCTGCTCAGTCTGGCACACCGGTCCGTGCTTCGGCTGACGGCGTCGTAACCGATTGCGGGACCGACAGTATTTTTGGACGATTTGTCCTGCTTTGCCATTTCCAAGGTTATGAAACATATTACGGCCACTTAAAGGAATGCAAAGTGGCCACGGGCGATACAGTACGGGCCAGCCAGACAATAGGCACTGTTGGTTCAAGTGGCCGCTCGAGCGCGCCCCATCTGCATTTTGAAATCCGCAAGGACAGGAAACGGATAGACCCGACCGGCGTAATTAAATTCTGATTATCCTCACCTGTCACAGAAAGGCTAACTGGACACCGGTCTAGCTGGACCTAGAATCAAATCATGAACCGGAAACTTCTGAGCGTATTTTGGCTTCCAATCGCAGTAATTCTGGTAGGCGTTGCCGGCTGTGGACTTAAGGATAACCGGACCGTCATCAAGTTCTGGCATGCGATGGGGGGTGAATCGCAGAAAACACTGAAAGCGATGGTGGCTGAGTTCGAGAGCACGCACAAGGATATCCGTATCGAACTGGTCGGGATGGGTTCATACGATGCATTGGCCCAGAAGCTGATGGGTGCGGTTGCGGTGAAGAGTCCACCGACTATTGCACAGATGTATGAGAACTGGACTACCCAGCTTTATGCAAATGGCCAGCTTGAATTCCTGGATGGTTATGTGCACGGGCCAAACGGATTTTCTAGAAACGAAATAGCAGATATTTATCCCGCGCTTCTTGAGAATAACACCTGGGACGGGAAACTTCTTACCCTGCCTTTTAACAAGAGTGTGCCAGTTTATTATTATAATGTTGAGATGCTTGATGCAGCGGGTTATTCGGAATTTCCAAAGACTTGGCCTGAATTTCGCCGGATGTGCATGAAAGTGATGAAACGGGATAAATCAGGGAAGCCTGTGGTTTGGGCAACAGCCGGCGGCACTGATATTTGGGTTTTCGGTTCCATGCTTTTTCAGCAGGATGGAAGGTTTTTGGACCGCGAGGATGGAAACCCGGAGTTTAACAGTCCTGCCGGGACACGCGGGCTTGAGTTCCAGGTTGAGCTTGTGCTCAAGGATAAAGTGCAGAATACCGATGTCGGCAGGAATCCGGTTGAAGATTTTCTGCTTAAGAGAATTGCATCCTTGCGGGGTAGTTCAACATGGCGGTCAGAGATGCTCGATAAGGAAAGTTTTCCTGTAGGAATGGCCATGCTCCCGACTTGGGGTAAACCCGGGGCCATAGTTTACGGCACGAATATCGGTATGTTCAAGCAGGCTACCCAGAAACAGAAGGCAGCGGCCTGGGAATTCATTAAGTGGTTTCTCAGTCCAGAGCAGCAAGTAGAATGGTCTTTGGGGACATGGTATGCGCCGATTTACCGAAGGTGCCTTAAGGATGTGCGCATTTGCGAGCGTTTTCAGAATACCCCTGGTCTGAAACAGGCTTATGGCCAGATGGAGATTGCATTTTTTGAGCCCCGTGGATTGAAATGGCTTGGAGGTAGAAAAGCACTAGTTGAGGAACTTGAGGCTGCGATGCTGGGCCAGAAGAC
>DFBN01000117.1:21866-38540 GCA_002366635.1 Caldifarciminota bacterium UBA3079
AGGTAACAACAGCACCGATGATTCTTCTGACCATTTTGTAAAGGAACCGGTCGCCTTGAATCAAGATAGAAATTTCGTCTTCCGTTTCTGACAGTTCGAGCCTGAAGAGCGTGCAGATGCCTGAGATATTGCGGGTAAGGCAGAAAGGTTGAAAATCTTTTCTACCAACAAAGAGTTTCAGGGCTTTGTTTATCCTCCTGGCATCAACTGCCTCACGCAATTCCCAGGCCCGGGCATGGCGAAGTGGCGACTGTCCGCGAATAATACGGTAGGTGTAAATTTTGCTTTTGGCATTGTAACGGGCGTGGAAAAGCAGGTCTACCAGTTCGGCTGATTTGATATAGATTTCCTTAGGCAGATGGTAATTCAAAGCACGGCGGAAACGCTCGATACCCAGCTTGGACTGGGTATAGAAATTAGCGACATAGTTGTGGGCTGAAACGCCGGCGTCGGTGCGACTGCATCCATAAGCCTTGACCGGTTTCTGGACAAGTTTCTCAAGCGCAATCTGGAGCTCACCTTGAACAGTTTTTCTGTCTGGCTGGTACTGCCAGCCGAAGAAACCGGCACCGTCGAATTCTATAGTCAGTTTGATATTGTGCATGTCTAAATCAGAGCTGCCAGGATAATGAGGCCGGCAGCCGGGATAGCGAGAGCAGCATCTGCCGGTTTGAGGTGCCCTTTTCTGGTTTCTGGTTGCTCGTCCGGGAGGACAGGAAGGACAACATTTCTGATACGGCGGGCGATTGCCTCGGGTAGGTTGTGGAAATCATTTACGCGGATGTCGGCAAACTGAGGTAACATCTCAAGGGTAAGAAACAGGGTAAGCGAAATATTACGGTCCGGAATGTGAAAGAAACCGAGGAAACTACGGAAGGAAAAGAGGAACTCTCGCGCCGGGCAGGTGCGGATAAGGACTAATGCTATCCAGGCAGCCCAGGTAAGCCGGTAAAAGACTAGCACGCCGAGAAGTAGCCCGGATTTGCTGAAAAGGCCCCAGATTCTCGGTGCCGGTCCGAAAAAGGTATTTGTCAGGACCAAAGCCGGGCCGAGCCAGAAGAAACTTCTCATCGATTGGAATGGAGCCGGTTTTGACCGGCCTGCCAGCACCCAGAAAACAAAAGCAAGGAGTAATGAAGCGACTAGGTCTAAGGGTTTGTCGAGCAGGAAAAGACCAGGGATAGTCATAAGCATGGTGAGTATTCGTGCGGTTCCGCTGAATCTATTTCTTATGTTACTTTTGTTCTTTCAGACACTTCATGCAGAACCGGGCATGGGGAACGACCAAGAGCCTTGCTTTTGGAATAGGTCTGCCGCAACGCTCGCAGATACCATAGGTTCCTTTGTTTATGCGGCGCAGCGCGGTTTCTATTTCTCGCAGTGTTTTGCTCTCGATGGATTTGAGCCTGGAGGCCATTTCCCGTTGGTAGTTTTCTGTTCCCTGGTCTGCAGGATGGGTGCGGCGGACGGATTCACCGGTAGTATTGGGTAAGGTTGACTCCATTACTTCGTCGGTTACTTTTCGCTGTTTGAGGAGGAGTCGCTTTTTTGCCAGCAGGGCCCGTTCCAGTTTTATAAGTTCTTCTTTCTTGAACCGTTTTTTCATGTCCGTTTCCTCCCGACACATTTGAGTGCCAATCTGGCTGGTTCGCCGTTGACCTTCAGGGATTTGTTGATGTCAGGGCAATCGATGGCTTCACCCGTTATATTCAGGGCAAGGGTTTCAAGGCTAATGCGGTCTTTGAATGATGTTATCGCCTCGGCCAGTCTTTCAGTAGTTTCATAATGGAGCTGAATGCGGTCAGTTACTTCGAAACCCGCGGCTTTGCGGAGATTCTGAACTTTACGGATGAACTCACGGGCAAAACCTTCGTTTTCCAACTCACGGGTGAGCTTTGTGTTGATACCTACAGCGAGGTTATCCTGTTCGGCAACCGCGTAGTCGGGTGGAAACTGGGCTCCAGGTTCGGTAAAGAGCAACTCACGGACATTGAGTTCTTCCTTGATGGCATCGGCGTGGCGGAGGAAAATATTCTGTTCATCTGAGCGCTCTGGCCTGACGATGGCAGCGGACAATGGCTGACGCACTTTAAGTTTGGTTTTCTCCCGTGCGGCGCGGCCAAGTGATACCGCGTTTCGGACCAGAATCACCTCTTGTTCAAGCCCCGTGTTGATAAAGGAAGGAATTGGTTCTGGATATTGGCAGAGATGGACCGATTCTGGCGCAGATTTGTTGACCGAGCGGACAATGTTCTGATAGATATCCTCGGACAGGAAAGGCATAAACGGAGCAATTAACTTGGTGAGCGTAACAATACAGGTATACAGGGTTTGGTATGCAGTTTGTTTGTCTCGGTCTGAAGCCGATTTCCAGAACCTTCGCCGGCTGCGGCGGACATACCAGGTCGAAAGGTCCTCGACAAATGCTTCGATTGCATGCGGCACTGGCAAGGGGTTAAAATCATCAAGTCTTTCTCGGGTGAGCCTCACGAGCGAATTGAGCCGGGAAAGTATCCATTGGTCCAGAAGTGAAAGGTGCGGTGTCTTGAGCTTTAGTTCATTTGGGTTAATTTTGTCAATGTTGGCATAGGTGACAAAAAAGCTGTAAACATTCCAGAATGTGAGAAGTTTGCGTTCGACATCGCGGGCCTTGCCGAAACCGAATAGCAGATTCTGGGTCGGGTTCTGAGATAGATAAATCCAGCGCATCACATCAGCGCCGATTTTATCGACTGCTTCATCCACTGAAATGGCATTCCCGGCAGATTTGTGCATATCCTGGCCTTTTTCGTCCTTAACCAGTGCATGTCCCAGAAGAACCTTAAACGGTGCGTGTTTCTCAAGCACTGTGCTCATCGCAAGGATAGCATAGAACCAGTTGCGGAACTGACCGGGAAAGCATTCGGTGATAAAGTCGAAAGGAAACCATTTCTGCCAGTAATTGCGGTCCACAAGATAATGAGCAGTAGAAAATGGAACAATTCCGGCATCTAACCAGGGATTTCCTACATCCTTGATACGGGAAACTGTCCTGCCGCACTTTTCACATTTTATTTTTACTTCATCTATCCAGGGCCGGTGTGGAGTGTGGCCACTGAATTTGTCCCAGCCTTCGACTGCCCGTGCCTTCAGCTCTTCGGCCGAGCCGATTACATCGAACCAGCCGCATTCGCATCGGTAGATAGGCAGTGCCAGACCCCAGTATCTTTTCTTCGAAATGCACCAGTCGGCCATATTCTTGAGCCAGTCCAGTTCCCGACTCAGACCGAACTGTGGAATCCAACGCACCTCTCGGGCCGAATCCATTATCTCGGAACGGAGTGCGTCCATGTTGATGAACCACTCGTCGACAAGACGGAATAGTAATTCTTCACCGCAACGCCAGCAAACCGGATACCGATGGGTGTAACCTTCGACCCGGTACAGATAGCCTTTCCCTTTTAGATTCTCGAAAATCGGCTCGGATGCGGTTTTGGCATCCTTGCCAGCCAACCAACCGAATTCGGGCTTGAAGGTACCGTCTTCATTCAATGGGGCGATTGCCTTGAGCCCATGTTCCTTGCCCAAGTCAAAGTCCTCTTTACCGCAGCCGGGTGCGATATGGACAAGACCAGTGCCTTCAAGGGCGTTTACTTCGTCCCAGGGTATTACGCGGTGGTCAACTCCATGTTGGGGTGACAGTTCATCGAATGGGCCAAGATAGCGTAACCCTACTAGTTCGTTGCCTTTTTTTTCTTCGATGACACGAGCACTTGTGCCCAAGACCTCAAGCAAAGGCTTGGCAACTATGTAAACTCTACCGTCCTTTTTGGCACGGACATAGATCAGGTCTGGGTGGACCGCAACCGCCACATTTGATGTTAGGGTCCAGGGCGTCGTGGTCCAGACAAGGAGGTACTCATTCGGATGTCCCCGCAAGGGGAAACGCAGGAAAACTGCTTTATGGGTCAGTTCCTGATACCCTTCAGTAGCAATTTCCATGTCAGAAATTGCAGTACCGCACCGAGGACACCAGGGCATCACATCGGTCCCCTCATAAATCAGACCCCGTTCGTGACATTTCTTCAGAAAGTGCCAGATGGAGTAATTGTTCTCATCGGACATGGTGTAGTATGAGTTCTCCCAGTCCATCCACTGGCCGAGTCGGACCGACTGCTCGGTCTGGATTTTGGAGTATTTAAGGACCCTTTCTTTGCATTTCTGCACGAAACTGTCGATGCCGAACTTTTCGATGTCACGCTTAGACTTGAAACCCAGTTCTTTTTCGACTTCAACCTCAACCCAGAGGCCTTGGCAATCGAACCCATTCTGGAAACGCTGGTCATAACCCAGCATAGCTTTATAGCGCTGAAACAGGTCTTTATAAGCCCGGCCCCAGGCGTGGTGAACGCCCATCGGGTTGTTGGCAGTAATCGGGCCGTCGAGGAAGCGGAATTGCTCATTGCCTCGGTTGCGTTCCAGTAGTCTCTTGAAATAGTGACCCGCGTCCCAGAATTTCAGAATGCGCTGCTCAATTTCCCGATGGTTCGGCCGTCGAGAAACGGGCTTGAACATCATTCCTTGTTTTCCCCTAGTGTCACTCCTTAAATCGTAGGGCGGTATGTTTTGTCGTAACCTACCGAAAAGCAGTCGCTTATGACAGAGAAAAAAGTCTTATTACTTGCGGAACGCAGCACTAGTTACCTGCCCTGCCAGTGTTTCTTGCATCGGCCTGGAACATCGGCCACGAGGACTGGGCCGGTCCGCCAAGGCCACGGATGCACCAGGCAGCCAGTCCACTTCCGATATAAATGTTGCCGTTATCATCAAGCTTCGGCGAAGACATAATATCATCGTAGTAACCTTCGCCGATGGCGCAGGCCCAGCGTCTGGTTCCGTCCGAATTGACAGCGTAAAGCGAATCCGGTTCCTCAAAATCCTTTTTGCCAGTAGTTACCAGGACGTAGATAATGCCGGCACTGGAAACGGCCGGGCTTGAGACCGTGCCTTGAAATAACGGGGTCCATGTCCATTTGAGGTCACCATTGGGATTGAATGCGAGCAATGTGCCGCCGCCGCCGATATAAATAGTGCTGCCGGTTCCGATTACCGGTGATGATGGCGTTTCCCCGACAGATGCGGTCCAGTTTTCAGAACCATCATTCAGGTTGACCGATGCAAATTGACCGTCATCATCGGTTATATAGATGACATTGAGATTTGTATTAATCGCAGGTGAGGCGATTATTTCTGAGCTGCCCAAAGGATAGACCCATTTCTGGGTGCCGTTTTCCGGGTCGAGTGCATAAAGCATGCCGTCCTGGCTTGCTGCGTAAACGGTGCCATCCGGACCGATTACCGGCGAAGAACTGCCACCACCGGTGAGGTATGACCAGAGCCGGCTACCATCTGGGTTGATGGCCAGCAATGAGTCGGCTTCGGTCTGGATATAAATTTTGCCATTTGAGGCAAGTGCAGCAGTAGCAAAGGCTTCATCCCCAAGGTCAACGGCCCATTTGCGTGTTCCAGATGGGTTTATTGCATAAAGGGTATCATTGGCACAACCGATATACACTGTGCCGTCATCACCGATTGTAGGTGCGGTGGTGAATTCGTCACCTTCTTGGTTAAGGAATTTCCAGCGCAGAGTGCGGTCCAGTTTATGGGCGATGACAGCACCGTACTCACAACCAATGTAGGCGGCGTCACCTCCGATATCAAGACCAAAGGTATTCAGACTGAAGTCGGCCGAATCTTCTGGGTCTTCAGGGTCGGTGAACGCAAATGACCAGCGAACTTGGCCCTCGCCAGGATTGATGGTAACACTAAGTGGTTCGGACCAATCAGAGGCCTTCTTGGAGTTTTTGGCACGGGCTTTGACATCAAACAGTCCGGTTTCAGTCCAAACATGCGTGTCGGCATAAGGAATGTCACCATCCATCATTTGAGACCAGGCTGACTGACTGTTATCGCCCCAGTCAAACTGGTAGGCTACTTGACCGCCGTTTGGGTCGGTGGTTTGAGTTGTGCAGGCATAAGGAGAACCCTTCAATCCTGTGTGGGCTCCCCGAGGTTTATCCGGCACATTGGGCGGCGAGCCGCAGCCTACAAGCCAAACCAGAACCAAGATTAATGCTGGTGCTGCCAGCGCAATTCTTTTGGGCTTCATTTTTTCCTCCATACTACATTTCGACATTATTCATTCACCCTTCGGCATCCCTACATTTACATTAGGAACCGGCCGAAGTCGGTAAGTAGGATAGTCTGTAAACACCGACTGTCAAGATACCGTGACAAAAAGGAACGGGCCCGCTGTGAAAAGCGGGCCCAAAAACCGAAAGCAGCCATTTACCAGGCTACCGCTTTACCAGTGTTGTATGTATCCTTCTGCCATTTTGGCCACGGTGCATCCATTAACAGACCTTCTTTATACCCGGCTACGCAATAAAGTGCGTCGTCACCCGCAACTATGATATTGCCGGTAGAGGTAATGCTCGGTGATTTTTGAATTATATCCAGCTTGCGATAACCCTTGCCACCATGGGAAAGAGATTGTGGGCAGTCGCAATGCCATACTTCAGCGCCGTCAGACTGGTGCCGACAGAAAAGAATGTCGTTATCGTCCTGGCAGTACATCAGACCGTTGGCCGTAAGAACCGGGGTCGTGCAGGTAGAGGTTATATCAACCGACCAGTTCTGATTCCCTGTTGCCGGGTCAATGGAAAACAGCTTGGTCCCTTGGCCCAAGACAATTGCGGTGACGAATACAACTGATGGACTCACGACTATTTGTGGTTCTACGCCCAGGGTTATTTGCCATTTTTCTGTGCCGTCAGGGTTAATTGCAAAAAGTTTGCCGTTTGAACCGCAATAAATAGTGCCACCACCACCAATGACCGGACCGAATACCTCGTTTCCCCCGCTGAGCAGTACTCGCCAGGTTACAGTGCTCAAATCGGGTGGCATCTTATACAGGTATCCGGAATCGGTCACAACCAAAACATTACCATCATTGTCAATAACCGGAGCGCCAAGGAGTTCAACTTCACCCAATGAATAGTATATCGGTGTAGAAGGGGTATCCCCATTGTCTTCAATCAGGTAGAGTTTTGTAACATCTAATGTATCGTGTCCCCGGATAATCGTGTCTTCACGCGAGACATAGATTTTGTTGCCGTTGATAGCCGGTGTGCCCCATGGGGTCATGGTCATTTCCAGCTCGCTATTGGCACCAGGCCAGTGCCAAACTCTGGATAGGGATGTAGTGAATGCATAAAGTTCGCCGTCTTCCTTGCCGAAGATGATATGGCCGGTCTGCTCGCAATAAGCAGGATGGCCAGTGAACTCAAACTCATCCTCGGGCACCGACACAGTGCTGCCTGTGCGCTTCCTGTTTCCGGTTGTTACCTCGATGCCGTAGAATTTGTATCCTTCATCTTCAAAACCAGCATAAGCCAGTTCCCGGGTGCCATCCAAGGCGATTACCGGTCCGGTCATCGGTGCTGCTTCATCCTCATTCTGGGTCCACCACCACCACATGACCGCCCCTTCTTTTCCGATAAGTAAAGAAACAGAATCGCACCAGTCGGATTCACTTTTGTGGATATCCCTGGCTTTGCATTTGACATAAACAGCTTCGATTTTCGTGTACTTATTAGAATCAGGCACCGTGCTGCCGCTCGGAACGAAGCCGATTGCTTCGTCGGTCCAGTCGCCGGTGGTTCCTTTCTTGAACTCGAATTTGAAGCCAACACTGTCGCCGTCCTGGTCCGTGGTGGTAGCGCTGAAATAGGTCCATGCATCCTTAACCCCTGCCAGCGGAACTTGGATAGTAGGAGGGTCTGGTGATGCATTGGGCAGGACTTTAATACTGGTGGGTTCGGACCAAACCGATGCCTTGGTCTCATCCTCATCAAGGATTGCCAGTGCCTTGACCGAATAGTCGCCATCATTCACCCAGGTATGATGGATAGTGGCGGTATTGCCTGATTCATAGCTGCCAATGGTAGTATCGATATTGCCGTCGCCCCAGTCCATAACATAGCGGATGGATTTTTCTTGAGGTTGGGTAGTTGTTACTTCAAATGGGGTTGGTGCGCGCTGATAGGTAGTTCCAGGACCCTGCGGTGCGGCCGGCGTTTCGGGCGGCTTTGCGCCGGGGCAACCAATGATGCCAATAAGCACCACCACGGTGAAAGCAACCGTAACTGTCAGCCTTTTCCAATTCATGCAATCCTCCTTCAAATAAGATTTCAAGCCAATTTGATTTTATTATCTCGTTACGACCGGGCCGTGGAAGCTGCCTCGGTCAGGATAACGGCATACACCGCCACTGCCGTCCTCGAAATAGAAGTAATAATCATGGTTATAGCCCACATGGTGACGGGTCCTGAAGATATAGAGGCCGGAATATGGCTTACCAGCCGCAAGTTTCATCATCTGTGGAATATCATCAATATATACCAAGGCTATTGATGGTACATCAAAGTCCTTATCCCGGTAATGAATGGTGTATGCGTATTTCGTTCGATAATTTCCTATCGGTGGTATAATCTTCTTGTCCCCAAGGTGGGGTGGGTTATTGAATGATTTTACCACCTCTGGCCCACGGAGGAACCCATGGTGGGGGTGAGTTATACAACCTCCGTCACCGTCGGTAGCAACGAAATAATAGGCATGGGGGGCCGCGGGTAGAACTGTCTCGTAAAGATAGCTACCGTTATTGGGATTGCCTTTATGGAGCTTCATATTGTGGATGATGCCGTCAATTACTACCCTTACTGCCCGTGGAGGACGGTATTCATCACGGTCACGATAGTAGACGCTGAAAGTATAAATATTTTTGTCGGTGCCGTGGTCGAAGTGCACACCGCCTTCAGTAAGAAACGCCGGGCGGTTATATGGCTTGCGCTTGCCGACATAAGGACCGTGCTTGGCACCGTAACGGGGATAGCGCTCGCTCATCCCCCTGGCATCCTCGGCGTAGAAATAATAGGAATGTTCCCCCGGAGGAAGTGTCAGGCGTGCGTGGTATCTTCCATTTTCGGCGCGGCCTTTAATCAAGCGCATGGAATAAGCGGTATTGTCGATGAAAACCTCAACTTTGGCCGGGACATCGCCATCAATGTCGCTGTATTCCACCGTAGCGACAAAAGTAGTCCTTGCGACGCCCTCCATCGGGCGGACCGTCGCTTGACGCAAGCAGGGCTTGTGGTTTTCCTGCGCGGCCAACGACGGGGTTAAAAGAGCAACAGCAGCCACTAGACCAAGAGTTACCATAAAAGCATAATGCTTTCGGTGCATTCTTCCTCCTTATATTTTAGATATTATAGAATTCCATTTTTCCGGTGTCAAGGCAAACATCAAACCTGCACATTTTCAATTAGCGTGCAACGACCATCATCCGTGTCGTGAAAGGTCCGACCGGCAAGAAACTGCCATGGGTATAAAACCGAACGCGACTGAAACCGGCCGCCTCAAGACAACGTTTTATCTCGTGACGGGTATATGCCCGCTCCTGATGCACCTCTTCGAACTTCTCTGGTTCTGACCCATCCCCTTTTTCCTCCCAGAAAGTAAGATGCAATGTTGAAACTTTAGTCTTATCATCATAACTGTTTTGCCAGATAGAATAAATGTCGCCAACATTTCTGGGTGTTGTCCGGTTTCCCCAGAACATCGACAGACTGTAGACAGTATTCATATCAAATACGAACAAGCCGCCATCAGCCAAGGCTTGACGCACGCATATAAAACACCGCCTCAGTTTATCTTCTGTCAAAAGATAATTGGCGCTGTCGTAAAGACAGATAACCGCATCCATCGGTTCATCCAGGCTGAAATCAGTCATATCGCCACGAACCGTTTCAATCGGCAAACCCCTCTTTTTCTTTTCGAGTAATCCGAGCATCTCTTCTGAACGGTCCAAACCCACCATCTTATATCCCCTTATCGCCAAAAGCACGGTGGGAATCCCGGTGCCGCAAGCGAGGTCAAGAATCCTCTTCGGCTCTGACTTGAACCGTCTGAACACCCGCTCCACATAATCAACCCAGGCTTTGTAATCTACGAACCTCAGCATAAAACGGTCATAACAAAAAGCGAATCGCTTGAAAGGCTTCTCTATCATATCGAACCCACTATAGAACCCAACTCTTGGATGTCAAGCTGCATACCGCATATGAACCTGGAAGCAGAATGCCACCGGGACAACGAAAAATCTTCGTGGAATCATAGGGCATAGATTACATATTACCTTGATAAAGCGCCACTTACAAAACCAGGGGCGGACCCCGGGCACCCCCTGGAGTTGCTTAGGGTCCCGGCCTTAGCCGTTCCGAATCTGAGAATAAGTTTGTCAACCACCAGTTTCAGCACCGGCATACGGCCAGCATAAAAAAGATGCCCTTTGCACCGGCAATCAGAAGAACCGAAACCCCTGATAGTTGCAAGCATTCGAGACAGAAACTGTGCTATCTCGCATTCAAACTCGCCGTGAAAGATATAAGCATCAACCGGCTTCATCCGGCCAGAACCGGTAGTAAGATAATCTATAT
Organism: Caldifarciminota bacterium UBA3079; assembly: GCA_002366635.1. Classification (GTDB taxonomy): domain Bacteria; phylum Hydrothermota; class Tepidihabitantia; order Tepidihabitantales; family Tepidihabitantaceae; genus UBA3079. The sequence goes on from DFBN01000117.1 coordinate 32,402, forward strand.
GCCAGTGAATCCGCTTTGTCGCCCTCATATGCCTTTTGACCCGTTTCAGCACATTTTTACGGGCCGACCCGACATAAAGGTAAAAACCAGGCCTGAACTCCAGCCTGCCAAGCCTTCCGACAGTTTTTACCCTCTTCATCTGATTGAAAAGAACAAACACATAACTATGCGGCCGAGTGGCTAAACTTGTAACATCTGCAATATCAAACATATCCAGACTATGTTGCCCGGTGCACCATTTTGCATCCAACTGGCGTCTAAATAATAGGAGCACGGCGGTCCGGTTTCCAAGAACCGGCTCGGTCTACGAGATTACCGTGATACTGGGTCGCCCGTGACTCCTTTCTTTCGACCCGGTATTATTCTCCGACTACCGTTACTGTCAGTTTCCAACTTTTTGACCGGTTGTCAAAAGGCAGGAAAATAAATGGAAATTCAGAAGGGTCACGGGAGGTCACGGAATCCTGGCCTCTTTAATCTGACCGAGCTCAATTGACTTCGTTCCCTTCGTGCCCTTTTTCTGCCCCATCCCATGCCTTGACAGTAGTTTCGGCAAAACACAAACCTTCAACCGGCTCGCTCACTGTAAAGCCCGCAGCCCGAAAAACTCTGGTCCTGCCTTCGGGCTCGAGATTGACCTCGGAACGGCAGACCGCCTGAACTACCTCAAAATCGTTCTCCCCGGCGAAATCCATCACTGCCACCAAAAGGTCCACATCCACATTACCCTTTCTGGCCTCAGGCGTGGCATAGAGTGCGGCAATCAGCAAAGCATCCTCGCGGGTAGGAAATGGCAACCGGTTCAGGTTGGGAAACATTTCTGGTCGTCCAAACACTGCATAACCCAATATCTTATTCTTGTTAACTGCCGCTTTGATGCCAGACTTCTCATCTTCAATAAACGGGAAGAGACTCTCAGGCTGCACATGATATTCATTCAACAACGGGCAACGGAAACACAAAACTCCTTCCAGGTCCAGCATCTCAATCATGTTAGCATCAACATCGATAATTCGGATGTTTGCACCTTGCATCAATAGCAAAACCGTTCGGGTTTACTCAAGGACATAAATGTTCTTCTTCCGGCACATCTCTTTGAGGAGGACGGGCCACACGCTCACACTGACTTCTCCGAGGTGCGCAGTCCGTAACAGGTACATGTATGTCCGTGACTGTCCGATACCGCCGCCAATCGAAAGCGGAATTTCATCATGAAGAATCGCTTGGTGGTACGGCAGGTTCAGGAAATCTTCCTGGCCCGACATCTTGAGCTGGACCTTGAGCGTTTCTTTAGTAACCCGGATGCCCATGGATGTCAACTCATGCCGGCGTTTTGTCACCGGGTTCCAGACAAGGATGTCGCCGTTCAGGCCGTGCATCATCTCGCCATTCTTCTCAACCGTCTCGGTTACCCAGTCGTCGTAGTCCGCGGCCCGCATCTCGTGCGGATACCCGTCCTTCAAAGTCCAGCCGATGCCGATAATAAAGACCGCCGGGTATTTCTGCAGAATCCGGGTTTCACGCTGCTTGCGCGGCAGGTCCGGGAACATATCGAGGATTTCCTCGGCGTGCAGGAACTTAAGCTCCTCGGGAACAGGCGGATACTTGTCGGTCCCAAGCTGGGGAAACATTTCCTGTGCCATCTTGCCGGCGCCGTAGATAACCTTCCAAATCTTCTCGACCACGGCCTTGAGGAAATCGAGATTGCGGTTCTCCTGGGTAATAACCCGTTCCCAGTCCCACTGGTCAACATATGCGCTGTGGTCATGGTCCAGGAAGTAGTCTTTGCGCACCGCCCGCATGTCGGTATTGATGCCCTCACCGACCTTGCAGCCGAACTGCTTGAGCGCCATCCGCTTCCACTTCGTGGCCGCCTGGACGAGTTGAGCCTTAATTGGCACTTCAAGTCCGAGCCCGCACGGAAACTCGATTGGTGTCCGCGAGCCGTCCCGGTCCAGCGTATCGTTCACCCCGCTCTCGCGGTCAACAATCAAAGGAACTTGCACCATCTGCAGGTTCAGTTCTCGGGCAAGGCCATCCTCGATCCAGCGTTTAATCGCATACAGTGCTTTCATCCGTTCCATCGGATTCAGCAGGGGCTTGTAGTCGTCGGGCAGAATTTTCTCGACATCAGCGTAGTTACCGATGCCTGGCCCAGCTAGGTCTGCTGTTTTATTCGCCATTATGTTCACTCCTTTTGTATTACAATCCTCAACTGGCGAACACAGTATCGAATTACAACCGGTTGTCAACTGCCGGCACATGCATTCCGGCTCAAATCTCCCGACCTCAAATCTTCAATCACCCTAGCTATTCCTGATTGACACGGTCCGACATCAAGCTATTTTAACACATGACAGTGTTTGTCCTGCTTCTTGCCGTAAGCCGGGTCGTAATCACCGAAGTGATGGCAAACCCGGCCGGGCTTTCCGGTGCCCACAAACCAGAAGACCGCAACGAGTTCGTTGAGCTCTACAATCCGGGCGAGAAACCGGTAGACCTATTTAACTGGACAATCAATGACCTCGATGCGGTTGACTGGCTCGTTGCCTGGGAGGACTCTTCGGTTCTTGGTTCAAACCGAACGCTCATTGTGGGTTCAACATGGCTGAAAGGGGGCGGCTACGCAGTAGTGCTCGATTCAGAATACACTGACCCGAACCCTGAAGGGAACTTTATCCAACCTTACAGTTTCGGCGACAATACACTGATTATGACAACCCGCAATACGACCATCGGTAACGGCCTGGCAATAAACGACCCATTGATTCTTGCGTCACCTTACGGTGACACCAGCACTTTTGGAACACCGTTTGACACGAGTGACTCGATTCCCTGCAATCCTGGCGATGGTTTCTCCTGGGAAAGAATCGGCCCGGACCGACCGGACACGGTTGACAACTGGACGGTTTGTCCTGACCCGGCCGGTTGCACGCCGGGCGCACCATCTAGCATCAGCTCGCTCCCTGATTTGGCGCTTGTCCAGCTTGAACTCGAAGACACTGCTGCATTGAAGCCGGGTGAGGCATTCTACTGCCGGGTCGGCATCGCGAATTCGGGCTTTGTCTCAACCGACAGTTGGACCCTGGAATTATTCCTTGATTGCAATGGCAATGCGGTTCCGGACCGGAAAGAAAACGCTTGGCGGCGTCCAGGCTGGCTGCTCAAACCGGATAAAGATTCAGTCGTCCGTGTTCGGATGACATATCCCCAGGTTCAAACCGACCTCTGGGCACGAATCCTCTGCCCTGAGGACCGTGACACAATCAACAACCAGCGCCGCATCACCTTGAATCCTAAAGCCCATCATTTGCTTAATTTTACTACATCCAGCTTCAGCCCGGACGGTGATGGTTTTGAAGACAGCCTAGTAATCGTTTACCGTCTGCCCGAACCCGGTGGGAAGCTTACAATTACGGTATTCAACCTCGCTGGTCAGGCGGTTAAGGAATTTTCCAAGGAACGGGTTAAATCAAACCAAGGCATACTTTACTGGGACGGCAAAAACAACCGTGACCAACCGGTCCCGACCGGTGTATATGCAATCTGGTTACAGTATCACCGTTCTGATTATGATGCGGTCGAGAAACTGCCGGTGCTTTTGATTCGCAGACCGAGCCAGTCTAAAGCGGGCTAATGATGTAATTGCGTGGATTCACCCAATTGCCTTTGCGTTTAACCCCGTAATGGAGGTGGGCCCCGGTTGACCGGCCCGAAGAACCCAGGTTAGCAATTTTCTTGCCCCGGGTTACCCGATCTCCAATCTTGACCCGCAAAGAACTGCAATGGGCATAGAATGTATGAACCCCATTCCCATGGTCGATTTCAATACAACGGCCCCAGCCACTCTTCCAGCCTGAGAAAATGACACGACCGTCAGCAACCGCAACAATCGCAGTCCCGTAAGGCGCTACGATATCGATACCATTATGCATCCGGTGCTGGTCGGTAAACGGGTCACGCCGTAGCCCGAACCCAGAAGTAACCCAACCCTGAACCGGCCAGATTGACGGGATATGGCCGAGTCTGTATTTCTGCTTATCCAAACTCTTTTCAATCTCGCTTAAAGAACTTTCTTCGAACCGCGCACGGCGCAGAAGATTACCGACTTCTTCATTCACCGCCGGTAAAGGACCGCCAATCCCCATCAGCCGGACCTCGGCCGGAATCAAGCGCAACCCGCTCGCGCAACGCAGTCGGTTATCCATTTCCTCGGTCCTCGCAAGAAAACCCCGGAAAGTATCAACAGCCGCAGCGTATGTAGCAAGCCTGTTCTTGAGTTGATAGTTCTCCTGGATAAGTCGGTTAAGTTTCCCATAATCTGTGGATTTATCAATGTAGAGTTGTCCCAGGTAACCCGCAAGAACCAGAAGCCCGACTACAAGAAATCCGCCAAGATAAATAGCAACATCGGGAATCGACAGGTTGAACAACCTGTTGTGATGCTTCAAGGCAACCAGAACCTGGAGCCGTTTCACACAATAATATATCCGCTAACTCCAGCCTGTCAAGAATGCGTGGTCAGTGCTGGACAATAAACTTGTCCCGTAAACTGGCCGAACTCTGACCCCCACCGGCCACTTCACTCGCATGGGCGTCCAGCTTATACAGATAAACCCCGTTGGCAAGCGGACCACCTTGCTCATCCAGTCCATCCCATTCAATCTGGTTGTATCCGAAAAAACAAAGCTGGTCCGGCAGTCTGCGAATGAGACGGCCTGAAATAGTGTAAATCTTCACCGATACAAAAGCCGCTCTGGAAAGCACAAAAGTAAACCTGGTCGGGCCTGAAACCGGATTCGGATAAACCAGACAATCGGTCATCCGGAGCACATCGCTGAGCTTGGTGCGGACATAGTATGTGCCGACCAGTCGATTGCGCATGTTATCTGCCGCTATCACGGTAAGTGAATCCAGTTCATGGTCAATATCAACCGGGTACTCGAACCGGCCCGTATGACAAGAATTCTTGTCATAACTGAAATATGTAAGCAGGTCGATTCGGCCCGAGGTGCGCGCACCCAGAAATAAACTTAGCCGGTAATCAGGCACCGACGCCACAAGTATTCCCGACTCATCAGACAGGATACCCTTGAGAACGAAATGCTTCGGAACCAGAACAGTATCTTCGGTGCTAAGCCGCCCCTTATCAGCAAAAAGCGTCAATTCTGGAGGGGCCGTGTCTTCGGTCTGGACTGGCTCACCCAGTGGAATCGAATTGTGCCGGCTTGCATAACCTTCTGCCCGGTCCCAGCACAAAAGGCTCACCCGTGAACTATTCGGCAGGCGCACATAACTGCCATTGGCTACGATAACCGTATCCGGATAGTCAATTTTCGGCACCGTAAAAGAACAGTGAACAAAACCCGAATCGAATGACCCAAGCGCATTATGAATCTCGTAACCCGGAAGCAAGTAGGTAGTTGAACCGTAATCAGAAGAATAACAACGGAACCAGTCCGCTTCATGCACTGATATACCATACATCCCGGTTGCCCTTGGGACCGAATCGGTTACAGAAACCCGGCCCCCTGGATAGAATGTATCCGGCAACACTGTTGGTTCAAGCCCTGGTGCCGGCAACCGCACCATTGTGGCCGGGTCGCCGAAAAGGTGGTAATCGGTATTGGTGAGCCATGCCTTATAAAATGCCGGACCAATCGGGTCAAGAGGATTGTCCACCAGGGACGAAAAGAGCAGCCGGCCGAAGGTTTCATTCCCGCCCGGCCCGGTTGACTTAATTGCACCGGTACTGGCGATACACCCGTCTTCTTTGCGCACTAATTCCTCTGCGATGCACTCATAACGGGTATCCTCGAATCGTCCGACACCGCAGGAACCGAAAAATGCCAAAGGGTTGCGCCCTTCGTTTTCTATCTGAGGCACGCCGTCGATATGCAGCACCCGTTCATGACAGAGCTGGAACCCGGCGCCATGGCCGAAAAAACACCAGAAAAGCGCACCTTGATGTAGCCGGTCCAGCAAATCCTGGCGGGCACCGGCCTTGTTATTCATACCTGTAAACGGGTATTCGGTCAGATAAATCTTAACCGGGTCAAGTCCCGTGGCATAAAGCATCGCATTTTCACACCCGCCGATATGCGTAAAGCCAATCTCGTCAGGTTTCTCAGGACTCCCT
>DFBN01000045.1:0-3766 GCA_002366635.1 Caldifarciminota bacterium UBA3079
GCCTGACTTCGACAGTTTCAGCTCGTGCTGTCCAGGTGTCAGATTTTCAATGTGGAGTGGCGTTGTGCCGCGACTTCGGCCGTCTATATTTACCCTGGCATTTTCGGGTATTGACTTGACCTCCACCACACCACTGACAACAGAAACCCGCGCCCGAATCAAAGGCCGGCTCGAAGTTCCCGTCTTCTCAAACTTGTACCCGCAACTCTTGCAATACTTGGCATCGTCCTTGTTTGTCGCCCCGCAGTTAGGACAAACCTTCCGGGCAAAAACCACCCCAATGCAAATAAGCAATAGCACAAAAACTACTGCCGGCTTCGGGAATTTTTTCATATCCTCATCCTCCCTCAATCACTAGTGCTTAAACTTATACCCACACATAGTACAATACTGAGCCCCTGGTTCGCGCTTTGCGCCACAAATAGGACAGGTGGCGCGTCCCGAGGCGACTGTCAACCCGACCTTTGAACCAGGTTTCATTTTGGTCCCGACCTTGGGACTCGTTCTGAAAATTCTACCCACCCGATAGTTATCGCTGTATGCGGAATCAATCCGGCCAAGCCTGAAGCCGAACTGGACAAGCTTCTCACGGGCCTGACCAAGCCCAAGGTTCACAACCTCTGGCACCGGAACCACACCGCTGCTTATATAAACAGTCACCGAATCGGACTTCTTCACTTTTGTCCCGGGTTCTGGAAATTGGCTCACTACGGTTCCGGCCGGTAAGCTATCATCCTTTTTGCCCGCAACCACCAGAACGAGCCTGGCCTTGGCCAGAAATTTCTTGGCACTGGCATCACTCATTCCAGTCAGTTTCGGCACCCGCATACCCCTGGCCGAAAGAACAAGAAAAATCACTACTGCAACTACAGCAACCGGCACAATCCAGACAAAAGGTGAAACCTTAGCCTTCTTCTTTGGACCAGGATGCGCCTTGGTAGGCCTTGGTCTGACCGCTATTGCGGGCTTTTCCTTTTTTACCGGCCTTGCCTGGTCGGGCGGTGGTGGCCGCTTTCCACTCATTACACCTGGACCTATCATTGCTCCAGTTGGAGCCGATTTCTCAGCTATCACTCGTGCCTGCTTTTCCAACGACCCCTTAATCTCAGGCTTCGGAACAGGCTTTACTCCAAACTTCGAAGCTTTGGGAATCGCTTTCTCTTCCGGCATCTTACCTGACGACCTGCGCACGGCTTTTTCCCCGGCGGTATTTGTTTGCTCATTGGCCAACCCCTCCAGGGCTTTCCGAAACTCACCGGCCGACTGGAACCGGTCGCGTGGGTCCTTCGCCAAAGCAGTCAGAATAATCCGCTGCAATTCCGCAGAAACCTCGGGCCGGATGGAACGGGGCAAAGGCGGCTTCTTGGTGATGTGAGCGTCAATAAGCACATAGTTCAGGTCCCCCTCAAAAGGAGGCCGACCAGTTACCGCCTCAAAAAGCACTGCGCCAAGAGAATAAATATCCGACCGCGCATCGGGCCGCTGGTGCTGGGCCCGTTCGGGCGAGATGTATCGTGCGGTGCCAAGTCTCGATTCACCATAACCGGTCAGCTTATCCATGCCGCTACCGGACCGGACAATCCTTTCAGGTTTGATATCCAAATGCAACTGGCCCTGGTCGTGCTTGGCCTCAAGGTCTTTTAGGATATGAATGAATATCCAGACAACTTGCGGTTCAGAAATGAAACCGTGCTGCTCAAGAAACTGGGCAAGGTTGTGAGCATCAACTACTTTTTCAGACACCGGCACACCTCACCATTTAGCATAAACAGCATACTCCAACTGTCAATATTTGTAGTAACCTGAGCATGAAAGAGGTGGGCGGCTGTTAAGCCGCCCACCAATGCCTCCTGCTCTCAGTTTACCGGATGACCAGCTTGAAGTTGCGGGTCAATACCGTTCCTGCATCCAACCGCAGCACATATACGCCCGCAGCCAGGTTCTCCGTTTTAAGCCTGATAAAACCGGTGCCTGAAACCTCACGGTCTGTCGCCACGGTCCTAACCAGCCTGCCCATGGCATCATAAAGCCTCGCACTTACCGCAACCGGATAAGGCACCGAATAACCGACAACCCCGCCAGAGCTGAGCGGGTTGGGCCGCACCTCAAAATTCCAGCCCGGCCGGACAGTGACCTTGCCAGCGACACCGTAACGGGAAAGAAACTCGGGTTCTGACAGCACACTGCCGGGCCTGATTCCGTAACGCCAGAACTCCAAGGTTTTGTTACCTTTGAGCGCCCAGAATGCATTCTTGGCAAACACTATATCGGCTCCGTACTTCACCCGCTTCTTCCGGCCGGTGGAGCCATTTGTCGGGACAGTATCCAGCTCATACCAACTATCTTGTGAAACATCGCACTTGAAGAACTGTTGGGTATTGCCACCCTTGAGCGCATAGATATAGTGGTCATACCAGATACCAGAACCGCCATCCTTGGACTTCTTTTTCTTGATTCGGCCACTGTGCAAACCGTAAAGCGGCATGCCTCTGAGGGTATCGTGCGCATACCAGCTATCACCACGCAGGTCATACTTGAACATATAATGATAAGGGAAAGCCGAACTTCTGTCGTAATACTTGGCCTGATGTGCATAAAGCGTATTCTCACCATCATAAACCAGGAATGAACCTTTGTCATATTTTTCTCTGGTCCCCCAAGGCACATTCTGCAAGGGAGTCCAGGTGTTGTTCTTAACATCGTATTTGTAGAACTCGGTCTTGTATCCTTTTAAGAGATACACCCAGCTAGTGTCGTTCTTGACCACATATACCAGGTCGGTGCCGCCTTTCACTTTCTTCCGCCGCGGCCCTTCCGGCACCCCAGTCATCCGTTCCCAGGTGTCACCCGCGATGTCGTAACGCCAGAATCCAAGGGTATTATTGCCTTTGGTCATGTAGATATAGTTTTGGCCGTCAGAGACGCCTTTGCATCCTTTTCTGGGTGGCTTGTTCCTACCCTCCTCTTGTAGCGGGATTGACTCAAGTTGCCCCCATCTATCAAGCTTCATATTATAGAAATAGAAATCGCAGGTTTTGTAGCCCTTGCCAGCATAAATCATGCCGTTAGTCTCGTTGTAAGCAAGCCAGCCGCCGCGCTTCACCGGTTTATTGCTCAACAGGAGGGGCATCTGCTCGACTTCTTTCCAACCTTCCGGCCACAACGGAGTGCTGCTTACTACAAAAGAACCACTCATTGTGTCATTCGCAGGATTGGTGTCGTCAACAACCGCCAGGGAGCAGAGCGTTGCATAAGGCCCTTCGATTGTGCTGCCCGGCCACTCGGGGAATTCGAGCGTAGAACCTCTGCCCGGTTGCAGGCCGGCTACAGTAACAGAACGCCGGTAGAATTCAACATCGGTAGTCGTATCGCTCATCATGAACCAGGCGGTGAAACCAGTATTGATAATGCCGTAATTCCACACATTTGCCTGCGGTCGCACGGCTTCGCTGGTATCAACCCGGCCGGTGGGTGCAACGATAGCAGTGATGCCGATATCTGGATGTCCGGCCGGACCGATAGTAAAATCACCATCGCTTTCATCATGGGCTGTGCCGGCTGCATTGATTGCCACGATTCTAATTCTTGCATGTTCTGTAGGTGTATTTGGCACATTCCAGGGATGACTGTCTGCTGCCGCTTCCTTGAACTGGAAAATCCAGGTAGCACCACCATCGGTCGAACAAAGAATCGAATCGGTATCTGCAGGCCCATCATTCAGAAGAATCGAGCCGGCATCTAGAGGCCCGCTGCCATGGGTGCAGGT
>DFBN01000045.1:3804-4040 GCA_002366635.1 Caldifarciminota bacterium UBA3079
TTCGCCGCCATTCGGCACGGTTACAGTTACGCTCGGCAGACCAAGAATGTGGAAATCACTATCGCTTTCATCATGGGCGGTCCCGGCTGCATTGATTGCCACGATTCTAATTCTTGCATGTTCTGTAGGTGTATCGGGCACATTCCAGGTATGACTGTTTGCCGCCGTATCCTTGAACTGGAAAATCCAGGTAGCACCACCATCGGTCGAATAGAGAACCGAATCGGTATCGGCAG
>DFBN01000045.1:4110-4320 GCA_002366635.1 Caldifarciminota bacterium UBA3079
GCCGCCATTCGGCACGGTTAAGGTCACGCTCGGCAGACCAAGAATGTGGAAATCACTATCGCTTTCATCATGGGCGGTCCCGGCTGCATTGATTGCCACGATTCTAATTCTTGCATGTTCTGTAGGTGTATCGGGCACATTCCAGGTATGACTGTTTGCTGCCGTATCCTCGAACTGGAAAATCCAGGTAGCGCCACCATTGGTCGAATA
>DFBN01000045.1:4429-10954 GCA_002366635.1 Caldifarciminota bacterium UBA3079
CTTCGCCGCCATTCGGCACGGTTAAGGTTACGCTCGGCCGACCCAGAATGATGAAATCACTATCGCTTTCATCATGGGCTGTCCCGGCTACATTGAATGCCACGATTCTAATTCTTGCATGTTCTGTAGGTGTATCGGGCACATTCCAGGTATGAGTGTTTGCTGCTGCTTCCTTGAACTGGAAAATCCAGGTAGCGCCACCATCGGTTGAATAAAAAATCGAATCGGTAATCGCGGTCCCACCACTATGGGTGCAGGTGATTGTTTGTGCCGAATTGACCGGCCAGACTTCGCCGCCATTCGGCACGGTTACCGTCACGCTCGGCTTTGCCAGAACGATGAAGTTACCATTGGCCGTATCATTGGTCGGGTTAATATCATCGGCAAGTATGGTATTGGCGGTAATGTCATAAGTATCTACCGGAGTGGCGGTCCAGCCATTGGTGAAGGTATCAATAACAGTGCTGCCGAACGGAACCGCAACAGTCTCAATGATATCATATACTGGATAGCCAGGGGTGCTGTCAATGACAACATGAACGCTGCAGGCCGTAAATGCATTGCCATAATTGGTTATCTGAATCCGAGGGTAAACCACTGTGCTTTCAGAAATGATACCGACCGGGTAAAGAATTGTATCTATCCCGACATCGCGTTCCGGATAGAAAAACCGACCGGTGAATATACTGCTCCACGCATTAACACCAACAGGGATTCGATTTGATTGGCCTCCAACATACACATGGTCAGAATCGTTTACCCAAATCGCGGTCCCAAGGTCTGGCAAGGTATCTGCACTGTAATTAAAAGTCCAGATAGTATCGGGTGGAATCTGGCTGGCATCGGAATAGCAGACGACTGTCAAATCCTTGTCGTCGTTACCGGTTACATATACCCGGCCGTTTTTATAAAAAATGTCATAGCCGTAGTCGTCGTATCCCAAGGCACGGCCCCACACCCCTCCGTGGTTACCCCAGCGCCGTCTGAGGTCATGCGAGAATTTATGGGTCACCATACGCATACCACTGAGTAAATCCATACAACCGGTTACATACACATTCTGAGGACTGGCATTATCCAGACAGACAGTAGTGGCAAAATCATCCGCTTCGTCACCATCAAGAGAAACAACATCCAAACGAGTACCATTTTGGTCATATCTTATAACAGCGAAGTTCCATGCCTCTTCCAGAAGGTCTGTTTCAAGATAGTCAAATCCCGCAACATAAATATTGCTATCATTGGCTACAATTACATCGAACCCGACATCGTCATCGTGGTAGAAGGTCGAAAGGTTGTGGAATGTTTTCTCCCAGATTCGTGTGCCACTAGGATTGAATTTCATAGTCCACACTTCGCGCTCATAGTTGGGATCAAGTCCGAATCCGGTTACAACGATATCACCGTTCGACGAATCTATCGCAAGCGCGGTAGCGCAATTGTCATAATCTACATAATCATCATAGAAATCCGGATGACGGTCCTGAGCGTGTTTTTTATGGTATGCTGCCGCAGTATCCAGAATATAACTTCTGGTCCAGATGGTATCACCGTCAGAAGGGTTAATCCGCGCTACCAGAAACTTGCTAAGACCATTAAAAGAGTCGGTCCAGCATGTGCCGCAGATATAAAGGTCACCGAACTTACCCCTAGCGATATCAAAGCCGATATCATCGCCCGGCCGATCCATGTGCTTCCTCCACTTTTCAGCGCCTGAACTATCAAACTTTTCCCAAGCCATAGCAAACTCATTCGTATCACCACCAACGGCAATGTCGTACGCTCCGACAAAATATACAAAACTATCGCCTTCGAGTGTAATCGCATGGGCAATATCATCTCCCCAATAACCGTGGCCGCTACCGCTGAACGCCCGTGTCCACGCAGTATCACCCCATTGGTTGTATTTTGCCAGAAACAGACTACTGACTGCCCAACCTGGTCCACCTGTGGTGGCGACGCCGCACAGATACGCATTCCCATGGCTATCCGCCTGGATATCGGTCGCCCGGTTAAGCCATGTCGTTCCTGAATGCAATGAGTCATAGTATTGTCTTACCCACATCGTATCAACATGGGCCAGTGCCAGCATTGGCACCAGTACCAGAAGTAACAAACTTTTTCTTAACATCTTTCCTCCTTATCGGGCCAGAAGCAGCTTTCTGGTTACTACACTCGAGCCGCTTTCATTCACGAAAACTAGCTTTGCCAGATATACCCCTTGGGCAAAGCCATCGTCACAAAGGCTCACACCGTATTCACCAGGAACCTGCCATTTGTCCACAAGCAGTCTCATGCGCCGGCCGGTAATGTCATAAAGAATCAACTGCACCTTTCCCGCTGCGGGCACATTATAGCGCAGCATAGTCCGGCCGATAAACGGGTTCGGCACTGCGGCAAGCTCGGGCCTGAACATCGGCAGCGGTATAAAACCTGCAGTCTGAATACCACCATAACCTCCGCCCGGATTGAGCGGAAGGTCGGCATTGTATTTCCAGAAATCGAGCGTCTTACGGCCCCTCAGAAAGTAAATCTTGCCGTTACCGTATTCCAGACAGCTACCACGATATGGTTTCCGACCCGAAGGCCCCAGTGGTATCGTATCAGCGGTCTCAACCCAGGTATCATGGGCAGGAACATAATACCAGAATTCATTCAGCTTGCCGCCTTTGGTAGCGTAAAGTCGCTCGTATTCAGGGTCCCAGGCCATTCCCGCACCTTTCTTTACTTTCCGGTGCCGGCTTGAAAGTCGGCTGTTACGCAGAGACTGCCTGGCCACCCAGGTATCCTGGGCAATATTGTAAGCATAGAACTCATAGCTACGGCTGTAACCTTTCAAAAGATAAATGGTATTATCTCCGTCAAATGCCATGCAGGTTCCGTATTTGCATTTCCTGTTTCGTTCACCACCCGGCACATTGGCCATAGTCAGCCAACTGTCGGCAGGAATATCGAAAGCGTAGAATTCAAAGGTATTGCTTCCTTTGCAACTGTAGAACCGGTCCAGAGATGGAACAAATGACATGCCGGTGCCACCTTTGACCTTGCGCCCACTCGGACCCAAAGGATAGCTTTTCTGCTCCACCCAGCCGGTATCACCGGCAACGGAATACCGCCAGAACTCAAAAGTATTGTTTCCCTTGAGCGCATAAATATGGTAGCTTGAGTCTGGCTCCAGCCGTCCGCCCCTTTTCACCCGTTTCCTGCGCCCGCTCGAACCTTCTCTTGGGATACTTTCTTCTGTAGTCCATTCCTCAGTATGGATATTATAAGAGTAAAACTCGGTAGTATTGTTCCCCTTGAATGCAAAAACTAGGCTGTCAGGAATAAACGCCAGTGAACCGCCGTCTTTTACTTCCCGCTTGCGCCTGCCTGAAGATACCGGCATGGATGTCAACTGCTGCCAGACATATACAGTGGTTACCTTACCGTAACTGCTGTCATTCACAGGCTCTTTATCGTCGGGAAGCTGAGTATAGCATTTTACCGTAAAGTCGCCTACATCACGCACTTTCCACGGGCTGAATTCAACAAGAGTCGAATCATAAGGAGCCAGAGTCTGATACTGTGCGTCGAAGTAAAAATTGCCTATCTCCAGCCGCACCGGGAAAACAAGCTCGAATGCGCTGTAGTTGTGCACCCATACCCGTGGTGTCAACTCCGCATCGTAACGCAGGGTATCAACCGGTTGAACAACCATACCCGCCCCCACATCGGCCTCAGAATATTTAACCGTGGCGTAATCATAACCGTTGCTGCGCCGATAGAGGTCACTCCCGGTCGTGTAAACATCACCCAGCCTGTCCACCGCAATGTCGAAAGCGTAATCGTCATCATCATAGACACCGCGGATTGCCTGCCAGACCGGATTGCCTTCAAGACTGTATTTAGCGGTCATCCAGTCGAAACAACATGTTGCATCGCAGACGATACCGGCCACATAGACATTGCCATAAGTGTCAACGGCCAGCGCAGTAACGCTGTCAATGTCTTCCACTCCGGAATCATAAACCCTGAACCAGTCGGTCTCGCCATCAGGGTTGATTCGGTACACAAGCATATCCTGGTCGCTCTCGGCATAGAAATCCATTGTATATCCGCCACAGTAAACATGGCGATCGCTGTCAACTGCGATCTCAGAGGCGCCCTCTACATGACGATAATCTCCGGCATCAAGGCAATTGACCCAGAGCGATTCGCCTTCCGGCGAATACTTGATTGTGGTCGCATCATATTTTGTATCATTCCCGCCCGCACTGCCAGTAACATATACATTGCCCGAATTGTCAACCGCTATGCCGTAGGCGTAATCTGCCTTGGGGTCGAGCCCGACAAGGCCGGTGCCGTCATATGTCCGGGTCCAGACCGTATCACCGGATGCGGTATCGAACTTCACGGTAAAATAGTCAAGGCTATCACTAGACCCAGTCAGTGCATAGCCGGTAACATAGAGATTGCCTTCCTGGTCCAGCACCATGGCCGTAGCGCAGTCATCGCCATTGCCATCGCCGTTCAGTCTTGCTTCCCACAGTTCGTTGCCGTCTTCGTCGTAGTGAATCGTCAAATAATCGAAATTACCGGAACCGGAACTGTAACCCGTGACAAAACATCCACCCCGACAGTCAGGGACAACTGCTCTTGCAATATCTACGGCGCCATTGTCGTAACGCTTGACCCACGCCTCAGTGCTATCCGGTAGGTATTTAATGGTAACATAATCGGTTGTTTCCGGTTGTGGAGTTACGGTCTTCCCGGTCACAAACACATTGCCCGTACTGTCCACTGCAATCCCGTAGGGTTCTTCATGGGTGTTTACACCGGCAGAATACCGCTTTGACCAAAGAATGTCGCCGCTGTCCGCAGAAATCTTGACTGTGGCAAGGTCGAAATCACCATAGGTCTGCTCGCTGTAACCGGTCACAACGATATCACCTTCCGGTGTCAAAGCCATCTGGGTTGCTTCATCCCAGCCTTCTTCCAGAAAACCTGGGTCATACCATGAAGTCCAAATGTCTACTTGCGCCCATCCGGTCCCGGCTAGCAGGAATATTCCGACGACTAATGCAAAGAAAGATTTTATGAACCGACATCTTAGCTTCATTAAGACCTCCTTAAAGGCTCACGCTTTTATCCTGAACCGGGTGGTAACCCACACACCCATTTTTGTCTTAGAGAAAATCCTTACCGGGTATAAATTTAAGCCCACGCCCGGCTCTAGACCATAGGATGCAACCGCAGGACAAATATTGTCCTGTTCGGTCTGTTTCAGTATATATCCGTATCCGACAAAGTCAAGTTACGATTCTGCCAAAACTTCCGCAAATTCCGGTCGGGTTTTGGCAGAAAACCCATTGTTCTGAATGCCCTCGGGAAACATCGGCCCTGATGCCTGCTTGACTTCACCAACCCGAACGATAATATTTCTTCAGTGAGGCTGCTGTTAGTTTTCTTGCTGACTGCGGATGCGCCTACGACCCTCTTGGTTCCGCCGTTCAGTCACACGCTCGGGTTCCACCGAGTGGGTCGCTTCTATCTGGAGCTGTATCTGGGTAAGGATTTTAAGATTGCCGACCCCGAAGGTATGTGCGGAGCCAAAATGATTGAAGAAGACGACCCTTCCACCAGTAGGGATGACCATATTCTTACCCTGTTCGCTGTCAATTCGGGCACCGGCCAGGTTATCTACAATGTAAAGCTGGTGAAACCAGGAATCTTCCCTTCGCCGGGGTCTGATTCATGCCAGTTCGACCGGCCCCATGGAATCTGCTGTAACCCCAAAGGTGATGTTTACATTGCTGATACCGGCAATAACCGGATTGTCCGCTTGCGCTACACCCAGGGCCGGCTTCACTGGGTATCGGTGCTCGACTCGTGTCTGAAAGCCCCTTCAGATGTAGATTTGGACTCCCGCGGCCGGGTTTATGTTGCTGATACCGATAACAACCGGATAGTAATCTATAACCCGAACGGCACCATCTATGCGGTCTGGACTCCAGGCCTTGAACGGCCAACTGCTATTGCAGTGCTGGACCAGAATGCCGATTACAACGAATACGGAATTAACAGCGCTGTGGTTATTGACCGCAACCAGACAAGAATCGAACAATTATCCCTGTCCGGCCAGATCAGACGCCAGGTTGGTATGCGCCGCATCGGCTTTGATGAAGCAGCATTTTCTTACTGTGCTTTCGACCGGCACGGCAATGTGTATGTTACCGACCGGACCAATTCCGAAATTCACATCTTCGACCCGAACCTGAAATACCTCGTGTCCTATGGCAAACCCGGAGAGTTCAACTCTCCCCGTGGTATTGTTATCTGGCGCCGCTTCGGCCAGCTCTTTGTCAACGAAACCGAAGGTGGTCAGTATTACTGGATAGGTCTGGATGCCTACTTCATCGGCTGCTATCCGCCGGAATTCAATTCAGGCCGTCCTGGCACAACCATCGCCTTCTACATTACTGAAACGGCTACTGTAACGGTAATCATCACGAACAATTCGGGGACAAAAGTAAGGACGCTCAC
>DFBN01000045.1:10999-16738 GCA_002366635.1 Caldifarciminota bacterium UBA3079
ATAACAGTCAAACCTACTTATAGCAAGCAGAAGTATATCTTCAAGAAAGAGCTTGTCGGCCGGGTCAGGCGGGTGCCCGACATTTGATAAATCCGATTCAGGAGGCATAGGTGAATTCAGCAAAAAAGATTTGCGTCCCGGTTCTGGCGCTTTGCATTGTTTCAATCACGCTGGCAACCAAGTACGCTGGAGATTTCGAGGAACTGGGCACCTCAGCTCGTGCCATCGGAATGGGCGGATGCGTTGTGGCATCGGCCACCGGACCGGCAGCAATCTACTACAATCCGGCAATGGCCGGCCGGGCAAAACGCACCAGAGCGCTTTTCCTGCATTCTGAGGATTTCTCGGGCCTGGTGCACCACAACTTCCTTGGGGTTTCATTTCCGTCCGGACTTCAATCTTACGGCCTCGGGCTGTTGCATAACGGCATTCCTGGAATCAAACTCACCAAATTGAAGTATCCGGATAAACCAGGTCCCAATGATTCTAATCCGCCAGTAATTGACCGAGTCGTCAGTGTCAACCAGTTTGTCGGCTATATCAATTATGCCCGCGCTATTTCGCCCCATGTTGCGTTTGGCGGCAACACCAAAATAATCTATCAGGACCTCGGTGTCGGTTCCTGTTTCGGAATGGGTATCGACTTCGGGCTTGCTCTGACACCGGGAGCAGACATTGATGTCGGGCTTCGGGTTCGCAATGCCAGCACTTCTCCCCTATTCTGGACTACCGGAACACGCGAACTGATTCTGCCCCGGGTAGCACTGGGATTCAGCAAAACCTTCCGTTTCGGAAAGAATGCCATCGGGCTCGCATTCGAAGCTGAAGCGAATTCCGAAGAATCCGACCTCTTTCAAAGTTTCGGTGTAGAATATTCCTTCCGCAAAGTCCTGTTTGTCCGCCTTGGAACACTTCGCAACAACTTCACCTTCGGCCTCGGTGGGCGGTACAAGCGTTTCTACATTGACTACGGCTATACCAGCGGTTACATGCCCGGCGCTCATGGACTGGGTAGCGCCCAACAGGTTTCCGGGGGCGTAGAGTTCTAGAAGCAGAAGTCAGTCGGAAGCTTGCCCATCTGGTGGCACTGCTCATACCGATACTCTATTATCTGATGCCTCAACGCCTTGCCATACTTCTGATGGCTATCACTACGATAACATTTCTCGTAATCGATTTCCTGCGTCTCCACCTCAATCCGTTCAAAGGCATTTTTATCATCCTGTTCGGTTCATTGCTGCGCCGAAAGGAATTCACTTCACTCACCGGCGGAAGTTACCTGATGCTTGCGTCACTTGTGTGTATACTGATATTCGGCAGCAGTCAAAGCGGCCGTGGGGTTTTCATCGCTGCCGTGTCCTTTCTGATTATCGGTGATACCGTCGCAGCGATTGTCGGCATCGCAGTCGGCAGCATCAGGATTTTCCGCAAAACCCTGGAAGGAACAGTATCCGGCCTTGCATCCTGCATCGGAGTTGCTTATATAGTATCAATACTGCCGGGGCTTGACCTTCCACTTTCGATTGGTATCCTTGGGGCTGTTAGTGCCTCGGTCGTTGAGGCATTACCAATTGAAGTCAATGACAATGTTGTGGTTCCGGTTCTCTCCGGAGCCATAATGATGGTTGGCCTTCAGTTTATGCGGTAACTGAATGGACGACCGAAGGAAAATACAGCGCTTGAAAGGTGCCTAGAGATGGCACATATTATTGTAGGAGGCGAAATGAAGAAAGTATTGATTATTGCGCTGCTTCTTGTAGTCGCTGGTGCCGGCGCCCAGAAATTAACACCGGCGCTTGATACAGTTTATCATCTGTACCTCACCCATGACTACTCGACCGCTCGCAACATGCTCGGTCGGTTGAAATCAACTTTTCCCCGCGCGGCCGACAGATTCACCATCGGGCTTGAAATCGGCGACCTGTTCCTCGACAAGCTCCGCGATTATACCGCAGCCGAATCGACTTACAACCAGCTCCTTGAAACTTTCCCGAAGGATAAGCGTCGTCCGGACGTAATCTACCGACTTGCCTTGGCCCAGGAAATGCAGGAAAAGTTCCTCAAATCTGCAAAGAATTACGAACAGGTAGCTACACGCTACATGAAGTCCACTTATGGCAAAGATGCGCTTGACGCCATTGAGCGATGCTTCCGCAAGAACTACCAGGACAGGGTAGCCTATGTCAACCAGTTTCCGATTACCAGAATCGAGCTTGACGACCGCATCAGCCATTATCCTGCAGCCTACGATTCGTTCTGGAAAAAGCAGAAGCTCCTGGACACAATGATTGATAACAGACTGCTTTATGAAGCGGCACTGGGGTCAAATATCATGGCCGACCCCACCTTTGCCAACAGTTTCAGAGAAATGCGCAACCGGACCGTTTTCGAAGAATGGTACAGCAGGGAAGTAACCGCCAAAGCCGAGCCAAAAGAGAAAGCACTCAAAGCCTCCTACCGAAGGGACAAGAAAACAAAGTATACCACACCTGAAAAGGTACACGCTTATCACATCGTTGTCCCGACAAAAGCGCAGGCCGATTCCCTCAGGCAACTGCTCTTGACTGATACTACTGCAGTCTGGGACAGTATTGCCAAAGCCTTTTCCACCGCGCCTGACAAAGAAAAAAGTGGTGACATGGGCTTATTCGCCCACGGAGTGCAACCAAAGCAGATAGAAAAGATAGCCTTCCGCCTCAAGCCCGGCCAAATGAGCAAGCCGATTCGAACCGAGGATGGCTTCGTCATCCTGAAAGTTACAGAAAAGAAGCCGAAAATAGTCCGCCCTTATGATAAAGTTCGGAACCAGATTCTGGCCCAGATTCGGCAGGGAAACATTAACCGGCTCTATGAACAGAAAACCGACGGGTTGAAGAACCATGCCACTATCGAGGTTGACTCGACCGCGATTGAAAAGAACAAGCAGACCCTTGCAGTTGTGGACGGCATCAATATCAACCGGTCAGACCTTGAGGTGCGCATCAATACAATTCCTCCTTTTTACCGCAGTCAGTTTCAAACCCCGGAAGGAAAACGCAGGATACTCGACCAACTGATTATGGAAAAACTCATCCTCAAAGACTGCGAGGCAAAGAAAACCTGGCTCTGGAATCGCGTTATCGACAAACTTCTGAACCGCCGGTCCCAGATGGTCATACGCCGGTACCGGGAGATGATGACGACCCAGAAGGTAAAAATCGACTCGACTGAACTCAAAGCCGCTTACAGGAAGAACATTAAGGATTTCAAGGTACCGGCTCAGGCCCATGCTCGCGAAATCGTCACTCCGACATGGACACGGGCACTACAGCTCAGGCGATGGGCTGTTGCTGGACGAATCCCGGTGATGATTGCAGGCCGCGCTTTGGTTGTAACTGACTCGGAAAAGATAGCTGGAACTCGCGAAACCCTGGCAGCTACCGGTAACACCGATTCGCTCATCGGGCTCATTGGTCTAGCTGACCCGCCGGCAGTCTTGCCTAATACACCGGTTATAAGGATGAAGAACCGCAGTGTTCCTGATATGTCAAAGCAGTGTGCTATTGCCGGTCCGTTCCGGTCCGAGGGAAGTTACGGATTTGCATTCGCAGACCTGTCAAGGGCAGACAAACTCCACAAACCAGAACTGGAAACAGCACATACCCCTGAAGACATCGCAAAATTGCTCGGGCTGAAGCTCAAGACCGATACAACTGGTGCATTGGTATGTGATTCAAACCGGTTTGGAACATATGTCCGTCTTGAAAAAACACTGCCGTCCGGTTATGTCAAGAAACTGTTCAAGCTCGATGCAAACAAGGTATCCGAGCCAATCGGGCTTGAAAACGCTACCCTCTTCGTGAAGGTTACGAAAAAAGACACCGCCAGGAAAATCTCCTTCGCAGATTTGGCAAAGAGATTTTCAAGCTCGAACAGCAAGTGGTCCGGCGGTGACATGCAATGGCTCACCAGAAAAGACAAAGCCCACGACAGCAAGGTAATCCGTGCCGCATTCAACCTGTCCAAGAATCGCATCTCACGGATAATCAAACTCAATGATTCGACTTATACCTTTATCAAAATAGAGGATAAGAAAAAGGCTTATACCACTGCCTTCGATGAAGTCAAAGCAAAAATCGAAAGGGAACTCCGCCGGGCACAGGAGCAGAAACTTTACGATGCGCTTATTCACGACCTGCGTAACAAAGCAGACATCAAAGTTCTGATGAAGGAATCAGACTTTATCTTCGAAAAAGAGGAAAACCTACCAGAACAACCGACACCAAAAAAAGAAGAAAAGTAGATAACCTCTGGAACGGGACGGGTATTTCCCGCCCCGTTCCAGGCATCTGTCAATCAGACTTGAACTCGACTATCTTTATACCTATTTCCCCAACCACCGTCAGAATCTGAGCCTGCTCACTCAGTTCGCCTTCGCCTAGCTTCATATGCAAAGCACTTGCAGGAAATTCACCGAAAGTAGCGTCAACCGGAATCCACTTGTCCAGAAAGACCTCATTCCATGCATGATAATAAAACGCACCGTTCACATATACCAACCCGACTACAACCTTGGTCGGTATACCGACCGCCCGTGCCAAAGCGGCAAAAAAAACCGCATGTTCGTTGCAGTCGCCTTCCATATGCTTGAGCACATCCAGTGCTGTGGGAAACGATGCGGTCGGTTCTTTCTTCAGAACTGTAAAAACCCAGGATACCAGTTCGTGCGCAGCCTTTACTGCGTCTTTCGGCTCACCCAGCACTCCATGTGCCTTTGTTTTGATGGCCGAATTGTCACACTGAATCGAAAGCGTTGGCCTGAGAAATCTTTTCTGGGTCTTAACCGGTAACGGCATTACCGTGTCGGGAATATCCGGAACAGAAATCTTAACTACCAGCGGCTGTTTGCTCAGCACTACCTGATTATCACCTGCAAAGTTGAAATCAGCAGGCTTGATGCCGCTGATTTCCACTTTTACATACCGCACGCTTGCTGCATTTGGAATAACCGTGTCAACTTTAATCCTGAACATCTTCAAAAGGTCAAACTTTGCCTCTCCGGTTTCAGTAGCAATAGCCAGTTTCGGGCTGGTTCGCTCGGACCTCATCTTTGGCGGCGATTTCTCTGCCAGAATCATTCCGTTCTTATCAATCCAGGTTGTCATCTCAAGCTTGGCCATCCTTGTCTGCAATTTCAGTGCATCATAGGTCTTGCCGTCAATGGTCAGCTTTTCGTATCCCTGAACCGCAACCTCCACCGGCATCACCGACATCACCGTTGCGTCGAAAACCGTAAAACGGTAAGTGGACCCGGCCGCAGGCTTACGGCCAATAACCAACTGTCCGATAGCCGCCATCGGATAAACCGGCCCTTCCAGATGAACAACACGAGGTTTGTCACCTTCGGGCACAAGCCGAAGTTCACTGCCATGGACTGTCCCGGTCACCATGAGTTTCCGGTTCTGAGATACAAACTTGAATTTCAGCGACTGGAGTGTCAAGTCCGGCCAGGTCGTTACCACCGAACGGGAACGAATTCTCTGAGTCTTGCCCGCTGTTACCACTTCTATTTGCATGAGGTTGTCAAAGCGATAGCCATCCGGGTATTTGTTATATCTGGATACCGAGTAACCAATCTTTTTATCCCCAAGATAAGTCGCCAGCCAACTCTCTCCTGTTTTCGGAACAGAAGAGGCGGTGCGCGGCCCTCCACACCTGACAACAAAAAGGAAAGCAGCCAAAATTAAACTCAACCTTAAG
>DFBN01000045.1:16867-18093 GCA_002366635.1 Caldifarciminota bacterium UBA3079
GTTTTCACTGTCTTGAAGAACATCTGCCAGTCGGGTCTGGTATATACAAGGCTATCTACGAGAAATTCACCTTGGCGCACCCTGTTTCTGATTCTGTTATATATCCGTTCTGTATCCTCTGAATCAGGCGTGCCGTCGGTTATGCTCATATGTGGAACAAATCCTCGCGTATGGGACAAATCGGTATTGAACAGCCCGCTGGCGTGGAGGGCCCGGCGCAACTTGATTATCTTTTCTGCCGGCTGGATTTCATACCAGATACAAGGGTAAGGCAAAAATGTCCTGAGCGGCCCGTATCTCAGTTTGAAAGGTTGAAACCTTACGAGTATGCGCATGACGATGTCCGATTCTTCACCTGTAGGTTGATGTCTGAACGGTTGGGTTACGGTAATATGCACCGGAACCAGACCAACCGGATTCGAATCATACTTCCGGCGCAGTCGCCCAATCCTTTGACGCACGGGTCCAGGTGGTATGATTACCAGTGCCCCGGGTAGATAAGGAATTAGCCACCCTTCTGGTTTGCCCGCTGCTGTCTTTCTCATTACTTCCTGAAAACCGGGAATGTAGCCATTACCGGTCGGTGGTCTGAAATCAACTGCCCGTAACGGTCGGTCTCATCGTCCAATCTCAAAGTCATTGTAATCCCACCATCATATTCATTCAATGCGTCACGGGTTGCAAGGATATGGTCGATAAGAGAACCGTAACCGCCCCCTCCGATATAAGAACCATAATAACTGTTACCTGCCAGGGGAAAAGTAAGGAATCTGTATTGCAGCGTATCTTCAAGAAACAGGGTAAATACATTCGAGTCGGGAGGGTCATCCAGTTTGTCGTTCCAGTCCCCGACAACCAGAAAGTCAAGTTCCTCTCCTTGTTCTAGCTCTTCGTCCAGATGTTCTTTCAGCAACCGGCAGGCGGTTTTGCGCTTCGACTGTTCCTGGGCGCTTCCTCCTGCCTTCAGATGGAGCACAATCAGATGAAAGTCGAATGTGCCGCCGTTGTGGTTTGCAGTCATTGTCATCTCCATCGGTGGTCTCGGGACTGAATCGTTTCCCCAGAATAGTTGATGCATGTCGGTTACGGTTACGATTCCGCTTTTATACACCACCCCGGTCTTCTGATAAAAAGACCCGTAGTCGTCCCGCGAATAGAACCCGGTGTAACCGGAAAGGCCGCTCAGGAGTTCACGGAATGCCAGGGTATCCTCTATTTCCTGAACA
>DFBN01000045.1:18099-18808 GCA_002366635.1 Caldifarciminota bacterium UBA3079
CGTAAATGTCCGCATCCAGGCGTGCCATCAGGGCCCGCACCCGATTAACCGTAGAATCACCCTGCTTGGGAAAGTTCTGGATGTTCCAGGTAATGATTTCCAGGGTAGTATCGGTCCCGCGCGGCGCGACTGAGCTGTCGAACTGCACCCGGAATGACCGCACCGCTGCATTGGACCGTTTACCCGAATCGTCCACAGCCCGGATATAAAATTCATGTTCACCGAGCGAAAGGCAATGAACTGTTACTGCTGTATCTTCAGTCCGGATTCCCGTACTCGAATCGTCCAAACCATAGTAGAACCCGACCAGATTGCCATCGATGTCTTCACCGATCCAGCCGAAGTTTGCGCTGTCCGAAGCAATGACACCGGTCGGGCCAGAGGTAATAACCACAGTAGGCGGGCTGTTGTGATGAACCGATTTCTGTCTGCAACCGGCAAGCACAAAAACGACTATCGCTAAAAACCATGGCAAAAACCCGGCATATCGCTTCGCCATATTTCAATCCTAACCAACTAACGCCTGCCTGTCCAGTCAATAATAAATGGGCACCGGACAGCTCCAGACGAAACATCATATCTCCGAGCCAGAAGATGTTGACAACCGGTGCTTGGGTTATAATCTGATTTATGCTTCAGGAATGCTTCGCTATTGGGAGTTGCTCAACCCGATATCTGGAAGTAATCAAATTTTCACATAAGGAGGTAG
>DFBN01000045.1:18927-21051 GCA_002366635.1 Caldifarciminota bacterium UBA3079
GGCACATATGATGTCATACCGGTTCAGCATCCGATTCCATGGATGGAGAACCCGCCCGAGGAGCCTTTTGTCCAGCCCGACCCGAAATACTACTCGGCTGATGCGGTATTTCCGAAAGAGGCCAGCCGGCTGGTTCATACCGGCAATAAGTCCGGTTACCGTCTAGCCAGCTTTCTGGTCTATCCGGTCCGGTACAATCCGGTACAAAAGAAGCTCTCACTGGTCAAACGCATCACCGTGAAAGTCAACTATGCTATGCACAAGCACCATGTTGCCCGTTATACCGAAACCCAGATTGTGATTCATGGCGACCAGGTAAAGCATCTTGTTCTGAATTCACAGGATGTTGCCCGGTTTGCCCCGCCGAAGAGAACCCGCAGTTTCGGTTCTCTTTTTCTGCCTGCCGGTGATTTCGAGCATATTATCATCACGAGAGAACACTGGGCCGATTCCCTGGTCGGCTTACGCGACTGGCGCACCCGTCAGGGCTGGCGCTCGAAAATCGTGATGCTTGAGTCTATCTGCTCGACCTATCCTGGTCGCGACACCGCGGAAAAGATGCGGGAATTCATCAAGGATGCGGATACTACCTGGGGCACAATCTTTGTGTTCATTGCCCGTGACGACCATCCGTCCAAGCAGTACCGTGTTGCCCGTGCCAAAAGCACCAATGTATTTTCTGATATGTACTTCTCGGATTTGGACCGTGACTGGGATGCAAACCACAATAATGTATTCGGCGAAATTGCCGACTCGGTTGACGGCTATGCCGATGTCCATGTGGGGATGATAACCCTGAATGGGTTTACCGAGCTTTCTAAATATCTTGCCAAGCTGTTCCGTTACGAATTCACCCCGGATACCAGTGTTGCCTGGGCAACCAAAAGCCTGCTTCCGAACGGGGCCGGCTCCGGCTTTAATCATTACGAGGATTCAATTGCCAATGCGACCCCGACTCCGCCCTGGTTCGATTTGAAGATGTATGGCTCCGGCGGCATGGTCACTCCGAGCCCAAGCAAATACTGCGACTCGCTTGAATCCGGCTACTCGATTACCGGGGTCATCGCCCACGGTAACCCGGATAGCTACAGTCTTGGCGGCAGCGTGAACAGCTCGATGATGAACGGGCTGACTAACACCAACCGGCTGAATGTCCTCACTGCAGTGTGCTGCCATACCGGTGAATGGAGCGGCGGCACGACCAATGGCGACTGCATCGCCGAAAACATGGCATTCCATGCACCGGCCGGTTTCATCGGTGTTTATATGAACTACTCGTCCGGCTGGATGTGGTGTGCCGAGCATTACAACTTCTCAATTGCTTACGGCATCGTCGGGTTCAGGACCCGGCGCCATGTCACCCAGGGAGAAGCGCTTTCCTATGGCAAGGACTACTGGCACTGCTTCCTTGAGGATTCGGCCAAGTTCCGGATGGAAGCATTCGAGCGCAACCTGTTCGGCGCACCCGCGGTCCCAATCTGGACCGGAGACCCGTTTGTCGCTTCGGTGACCAAGCCCGGTGCTATCAATGTCGGTTCCAATATCCCGGTCCCGATTACTGTGACCGATGGCAACTATGCCCCGGTAGAATCGGCAATGGTCTGCCTGCTCAAAGGTGATGAAACCTTTGGCCGGGGCTGGACCGATGCATCGGGCCAGGTAATACTGCTGATGTCGCCTTTGACACCCGGACAGATGCATCTCACCGTTACCAGTGCCAACAATCTGCCTTACCTTGATTCGATTCCGGTCATGGCTGCTGGCAGGTTTGTTTGCTACTTGCGTCATTTCATCAGCGACCCGCCGCCCGGTGGTAATGGCGACAGTATTATCAACCCGGGCGAAACTTTCCGGATTCCTACCTGGGTCAAGAATTACGGCGACTCAACCGCGCGCAGCGTAACCGGCCGGCTCATCACCCATACTACCGGTGTTACTATCACCGATTCAATCAAGACTTTCGGTGACATTGCCGGCCGTGACAGCGCTTACAATGCCACCGGTTTCGGAATGCAGACAGCCAATGGCCTGCCCAACAACTATCCGATTCCGTGCTCGCTGGTATGCCGTGATAATCTTGATTCTACCTGGGTATCTTATGTCACTTTCCATGTCGGTGCGCCG
>DFBN01000083.1 GCA_002366635.1 Caldifarciminota bacterium UBA3079
CCAATTCACCCGTGTGTCAAGCGTGATTCTTGACAGCAGGTATTCCCGCGCGAAGCGGTTGCGGTTGGAATGAAGGCAATTGAGCCTACTACCATTGCTTTATCAGACTGATTCTACCGCTGCCGGTCCAGGTGCTCAGGCGCTTCATAATTGGGTGCTTCTTTAGTGATAGTTACATCGTGCGGATGGCTTTCGCGCAACCCTGCCCCGGAAATCTTCACGAACTTCGCCCGGCGGTGGAACTCGGCCAGACTCCTGCATCCGCAATATCCCATACTTGCCCGCAGGCCACCCTCCAACTGGAACAGCACCTCTCTGACGCTGCCCCGATACGGAACCCTGCCGACAATCCCTTCCGGCACCAGCTTGCGCGCACCTTCCTGGAAATAGCGGTCGGCCGAGCCGCCCCGCATCGCATCAATCGAACCCATCGCACGGTAAACCTTGTAACGCCTACCCTCCAGGAGCACATCCTCACCCGGGCTCTCTTCGGTCCCGGCTAGAAGATTCCCCATCATCACCGAACTTGCACCGGCGGCCAAGGCCTTTGCCACATCGCCCGAAAAACGGATTCCGCCATCCGCAATAATCGGCATCCGCCGCCGCTTCAACGCCGCCGCACATTCCAGAATTGCGCTCATCTGTGGCACACCGACACCAGCCACAACCCTTGTGGTGCAAATCGAACCGGGTCCGACACCGACCTTAACCGCATCCGCGCCCGTTTCGGCCACCGCAATAGCAGCCTCGGCGGTCGCCACATTTCCAACTACAAGTTCCACCTTGGGATACCGGCGATGCAATGCCCTGGCAGTAACAAGCACCCTGGATGAATGGCCATGCGCAGTGTCGATGACGATGGCATCAACTTCTGCATTGACCAAGGCAGAGGCCCTTTCGTGAGCATCACGGCCCACACCCACTGCCGCCGCAACCCTCAGACGCCGCCGGGCATCCACGGTTGCATCAGGATACTCGATACGCTTGATAATATCCTTTGCGGTCATCAGCCCTTTGAGCTGCCCGCGGCGGTCAACTATCGGCAGTTTCTCGATTCTGTATCGGCGCAGGATATCCCGAGCTTGTTTGAGTGTAGTGCCGACCGGCGCGGTAATAAGATTATCCTTAGTCATTACCTCCTGCACCGACTTGTCCGGTTCGTCTTCAAACAGCAAATCCCGCCTGGTAACAATCCCGACGAGCCGGCCTTTTGAATTGACCACCGGCAGCCCGGAAATAGCAGACTTCGCCATAAGCTCCCGCGCTTCAGCGACGCTCCGGTCCGGCTCAATCGAAATCGGGTCGGTAACCATACTGCTCTCAACCCGCTTGACCTTTGCTACCTGAACCGCCTGCCGTTCCACAGACATGTTCTTATGAATAACCCCGATACCACCCAGTCTGGCTATGGCAATCGCCATCTGCGCTTCGGTCACCGTGTCCATCGCTGCGCTCAACAGCGGCAAGTGTATTCTTATCCCGCGAGTGAAACGGGTATTGATATCCACTTCTTTCGGCAATACGCTCGACTTCTGGGGCACTAACAGAACATCATCAAATGTCAAAGCATCATTGATTTTCATCTCTTCCTCCTAAGAAGCGTTTCTCATTTCAGAAACTGCCCGGATCTGTTCTTCAATTCGGCCACAGACCTTAGGGCTGTATCCTTCAAAACGCCCCACAACCTTGCCCGACCGGTCCAACAACAGAACAGTTGGTAATACAGCTATCTCAAACCTTTTAATCATGCTTTCGTCCCTGGCTACGACTATATCCAGACCGCCCCAATCTCGATCTCCCCTGAATTCACGCGCATCAACCTGCACTGCAATCACCCTGACCTTCTCTTCCAGCGAACGCATTTCCTCAAGCAAAGGGAAACAAGGCGAACTCCATGAACTCCAGAAAACGAGCAGCGAACTCTTCCCCCGCAACTCTGCAACTCTTAATGCACTGCCATCAGGCCGCCGGAGTTCATTAACCCAGTCCCAGGAAGAATTGGGTCGATTGCACAAAAGAAAGAAAACAANNTTCTGAAGTCCTGATGCCGTTGAGGTGGGTAATTTGCAATATCAGACTAGAACTTCTGCTGAAGTGTCTTGACGTATGCCAGTTGAACCTTCAATTTCTCTGCCTTTTCGCCCGTTGGGTTCTTGTCCAGAAACTCATGAAACATTGCCTCTGCCTTGTCAAAGGCCCCGGCCTTGGTATAGGCACGTCCGGCCGCCATCATTGCATCAAAAGCCAAAGGCGAATCCGGATAGTCTCGGTATACTTCCTCATATCGCTGCGCAGCCTTCAGGAAACTGCCAAGCTCTTCTTCACAATCGGCGACACCAAAATGAGCAGCCGGGCTCAAAATCGGGTCCTTGTGCACCTTTTTCAGGAATTTCTCGAACTCTTGCTCGGCCTCTTTATACCTCTGGCTTGAATAGTAAATCTGTCCCAGATAATAGTGTGCCTTGATTCCAGCTTGGTCGCGGCCATAACGGGTGGTTAAGTTCGTAAAGGCCTCCTCGGCCTGCTGCATGTCACCTTGCGTGAAAATACCCAGCGCTTCGGTGAACCGGAGCTGTGCTTCACTGTTTACACCTTTGCCCCGCCCCTGAATCAAAACAATACCACCGACAATAACCACCAGAACCAGGACGATAATCACCCAGAATTTCTGTTTGTCCCGATAATAGAACTCGGCGAGCTTTTCTGTAAAAACCTGGAACTTGTCCTCTTTCAGTTCAGCTTTTCTGACGCGGTGTTTTCCTTTGAACCTCATAGTTTATCTCATTTAACCTACCCCTGAGGCGATTCGAACGCCCGACCTACGGTTTAGGAAACCGTCGCTCTATCCTTCTGAGCTACAGGGGCACTTATGCGATTATAGACACACTCCACACAAAGTCAAGCAACCCCATTCCTTGTAGTAACTTGCTTCAAGGAATCAACTCTTCCTTGCCACAACCAGTAAACATGCAGCAAGGTCCTTCGGACTGATGCAGTAAAGCAACAGCTCGTAAAAGGAACTGAGCAGGAACAACGGAACAAAGAAACTGAAATAGTGTGACTGATAATAGCTCACATATACCTTATCGACCTGAAAACCGGCCTCCGATAGAAGGGACCTGAAGCCCGAGTAAAAGCACCTGTCATAATATGCCCGAAACCGGCGGGTTCCTTTTGTCTCAGGGAGAAAAGAATGCACCAGCCTCTGGGCCAGCCTGCCGGGAATCAGCCGATTGACTATCGCAAACAGAGCGTATCTCGCAGGAAAGAAGTGAATGAAATAGCCGTTTATCTTCAATATCCTGTTCGCCTCAAGAACGAAGCCCTTTATGTCATGCAGGTGTTCCAATACGTGTTTGGACACAACCATGTCCACTTCATTGTCGCGAAAAGGAAGACCTTTCGTAGCATCCGCGACTCTGGTCTCATCAACATCCTGGTTCTGGCATAATTCCTGTTCAGACGAATCAACCGCTATGATTCTACTTCTGGCCGGTTTGAACTCAGCAAACGCACATTTCTCTCCCCCTCCGACATCTACAATTACCGAGTTCCTTTCAAGCTCCAGCATATGCTTGGCAACGACTTCTTCATACAGACTGGACATATTCTGTTTTGCCTGCGGTAAGTATCGCTCTATCGCAGAACAAACTCTACTGTTCAACCGGACAAATTCCCTCAGCATAAATCCTCCATTGCATGCATACGGAAAGCTCAGACCAGCTTATTACCTGCTCCTGACCCCACTGCATACTGAAGCACCAGTCGGGCTATCCGTTCCGTCGCCCCGACCGGACCGAGCAATTCCTTCAGCTTAGCCGAATACTGCCGGGCTTGCTTGCGTCGTGACGACCCGCGCAAGCGTGCTAGGACCTCACTGTATAGCTGCTCCGCGGTCGGGTCAAGAAACTCTGGCACAGCCGGCCTATCCAAAAGGATATTGGGCAGAGAGAAATAACGCTGGCGCACAACGATTCTCGCCAGCCAGCGTGAAACAAAAGACAAATGGTAGCTTACAACCTGCGGAGTCCCGAGCAATGCGGTTTCCAAAGTCGCAGTTCCGGACACAACCACTGCACATTCGGCATGGCGGATTATATTGTACCGCGCCTCAATCCCGGCCTCACAAGGCAATGTTACCCCACAGACATCCGGCATAACCGCCTTCAGCCGCTGGAATACCCGTCTGAAAAGCGGCTGGTGAAATCTGGTTTCCGCAGGTCTTGAACCGGGAAGGAAAACCATATATCTATCGTTTTCACACAAACCGATACTGCCCAGAACCCGATGCCTCGACCAAGTCGCCTTGACCGCATCCAAGAGTGGATACCCCAGATAGACCGCATCAATGCCGGATTGTTTCAGCAATCCTTCTTCAAAAGGGAAAAGACACACTACCTTATCTGCCGCATTTTTCAAGGCACCGATGCGAAACCTGCCCCAGGCCCAAACCTGTGGTGGGGCATAATAAACAACCGGTATACCGAGCCTCCTGCAGCGAAAACCGAACGGCAGATTGAAACCAGAAAAACCCACCAGGACTACTGCATCCGGGTTCGTGCGTCGGACCTGAACCATGGTCTGGCTCAATCTACGCCTCAATGCCGGGACAACCCACAACCCTTCCCAGAAGCCGACAACAGACTCAGACAGGGATTCATGAACAGGCCTGATGAGTTCCAATCCCGACTCCAGGCTGCGCAATGCCCGTTCCAGCAGACCGGCAAAGAGCCAGCCCGAAGGTTCGCCGCATGAAACCAGGATACGCACAGACAAAAGCGTAGGAACCCATCATTGACTGTCAAGCCGCTTGGCCTAAACTTTTTGTTTCGGTGAGCAGATGATTTTCTATTTCGCAGATGCAGCTCGGCAAAAGGCCAGAGTGGTTATCGTCGGTATGCCTTTAGACAGAACGAGTTCCTATATTTCAGGAACACGCTTCGGTCCGAACGCAGCTCGCATCGGTGCAGATAACATCGAGTCATTCAGTCCGTACCAGCACCGCGACATCGCTGAAATCCCAGTGCACGATTCAGGAAACCTGGAATTCTCTTATGAGAAACCAGACGCACCTGTCAAGTTGATTGCAAAAACTACCCGCGCCCACTACCGCGCCGGAAAGAAACAACTGGCGATTGGCGGAGAACACACGATTGCCCCCGCGATAATCTCCGAACTCAGCCATTCTATCCCAAACCTCTGTGTAATCCAATTTGACGCCCATTCTGACCTGCGTGACGATTACCTGGGTGAAAAGTGGTGCCACGCAACCGCCATGCGCAGAGTTCTGGAATATATCCCGCGCCAACGGCTCTTCCAGATAGGAATCCGCTCATTCAGCCGGCCCGAAGAAATGAATATCACCAATATCTTCCCGTTTGAACTCCTTTCCCCCACAAAGCAGGTCATGCATGAAATCGGTTCACGGCCTGCATACATAACTCTGGATCTCGATGTCTTGGACCCTGGTACCCTGCCCGATGTCCAGACCCCACAACCTGGTGGCTGCTCCTATCAGGAACTGGTTCGAGCGCTGATTCAACTCTCCGAGCTCAACATCGTTGGCTGCGACATTGCAGAATTCTGCCCCTGCGGATGCCATCCTTCACCTGGCTCTTCACTTGTCGCAGAACTCATCAGGGAACTGGCGCTTCTGCTTGATAAAAAGTAATGACTTTAATCTTACGGACTGATAACCGCTACCCGTTCAACCCGCGTTCCCTGCGGGCACGAAACCACCATAAGGTAAATTCCACTGGCGATTCTGCCCGGCCGCCATACGGCCCGGTGCATGCCGCGGTCGACCCGAAGCTTTGCCACTAAATAGCCTTCTAAAGTACGGACCTCAACTTCCGACTGGTCTGGCAGACTATCAATCACAACCCATTCATGAACTCCCAAGACGCAAGGATTGGGATAAACTGCCAGATGGGTTCCGTTCTGGCCTTGGGTATCAGTGCCAAAATTCAAGAGAGACAATCCTTGCTGGGTTCCAACCGCAGCAAACCCCTGTTCATTGTCGATTTCAAGGGATGTGTAGAAATCGTTAATTCCATGAATATTCTCAATCAAACTGCTATTCTGGGAAGTAAAATTGGTCCAGCGGCCTGAAACCTGGTCGAATATCGACAGGCCATTTTGGCACAAAAACCATGCCCTGCTGGAAGCATCAATACATACCCGGTAAACATTGTTATCAAGCAATCCGCTGTTCCCGGTCGTGAAGACCCTGAAATCCTCACCATCCCAAACCGCTGCGCCTTGCGGCGTAGCGACCCACACATTGTTTTCAGGGTCCACCGCGCAAGACCTCACTTCTGAAGAAGGCAACCCGGCAACTAGAATTTCATACCGGTCATCGGTTTTGTCATGCAGGGTCCCAGCGTAGTCAACCATTACAAGACCCACGGTAAGACCCAGCCAGACTCGGCTTTGAGAATCAAAGGCAAAATCGTAACCACCACCAGGAGGAGGAACAAGTCCTGGGACATCAAATTCCTCCTGCTGTCCGACTGAATCAACAGCTACAACGACTCCACCACCGCTGAAAACCCATTTGGTGTCGAACTGGTCAATGTCAAAGGCATCAATGATATTCCATGACGACAACTCTCCCCACTGCACTTTACCCCAGGTATCGGCTTCTGGGTCGTACACACTCAAACCGCCATCGCTGGCAAAGTGGCCAAACCAGACTCTTCCCCGGGAATCGCAACTTACCTGGATCGGAACAGGAAGGATACCTCCGCGCGTAAGAATAGTCCTGTCATCGAGACAAACCTCTGAAAATCCGGAAGTGCTGGAACCATGGCATAAATACACCCTGCCGTTTACTGGGTTGAATGCACAGGACGATACCGACCCTGAGGCTATGCCCTCATTATAGAAACAAGACCACGACTGGCCGGTCTCTGAATAACGCAACCCCCACCCTATCTGCTCATTGCCGCCAAGCCCAACCCAGATAGTCTGACCGACATGAAGCGCATGCGCATCACCTTCAAGAATCAACTGAAACCTAGTAGAATCGAGGATATTTCCCCGGTAAACACCGGTATCGGTCGCCAGATAAATATCATTCCCTGAAACCTGAAGGTCAAAAACCCCTTTGGGCTCTATAAACTGGAATACCGGTCTGAATATCGTATCTGCCAAAACCGCTAATCCCCTGTCGGTTGCAACGAGCAGGCTGTCATGCCATACTGCAATTGATTTCACGGAATCGCCCAACGGCCGTCGGTACCCAACCCAGCTTGCAAAATCCCGGTCTACCGAAGTCACACCTTGATTAGTGCCTACCCAATAACTATCAAAAACACCCAGTGCTAGAATTCTGTCACTGAGCAACTCGTGCACTTTTGCAACCGAAAACTGCTGAATAATGTCATCGCCGAAATCAAGCGGTGTTTGGTTGGTTTCAATAACATATAACCCGCGCTCAGTTCCAACGAGAATACGACTGCTGTCCACAGCTAAAGCTGTTATTCTTTCAGGTAGGTCATTAGGCCTGTAAACAAAAGCCTCATCACTATCATTCGGAACCACAGC
>DFBN01000126.1:0-3082 GCA_002366635.1 Caldifarciminota bacterium UBA3079
GGGACAACAGTGATGATACTGTCAGTGGTTCCATCAATGACTCCGAGCAAGCCTTCCTCGGTTCCGCAGAAGATGCGGTTATTGCTGGAATCATAACATAGTGAGACGCCAGAGGCATTGAGTGTATCTATGGTTGCAATAAGGCTGTCGGTTGCTCCGTCAATCACGACTGCCATGGCATCTTCAGTCGCAAAATACACCTTGTTGTCAACGAGGTTGCAAACAATAAGTTTTTGGGATTCGTCGTTAGGGTATTCTTCTGTCAGAACGGTTGCAATGACCTTGTCGGTTGCGCCGTCAATTATCTTTACACCCTCGTCATAGCTGAAACAGTAAACCTTATTGCTCACTGGATTATAGCACAGTCCAAGCGGTTCTTCATCGACCGGGAGGGTTGTCAGGGCCGTGTTTGTAGCACCGTCAATCACGGTGACATTGTTATCGTCTAGGTTCGCGCAGTAGACTTTGTTGTCAGTCGGGTTGTAGCACAGGGCAGAGCAAAAGTCACCGGTCGGAATTCTGGCTACTTTCCGATGGGTTGCGCCGTCAATCGCAATCACACAATCGCCATATTCTCCACCGACATAAATGGTATTGTTGGCAGAATTATAAACCAGGCGCGTAGGGCCGACTAACCCGGATAGTGAATCGGGCAGATAGATTGTCTGTTCCAACCACTGACCGTGAACGGCTGAAATAGCCAGTAGCAAACCAGCCAGCAACGGAAGGGTTTTCCGTATCTTCACAATACCTCCTGCACTGATTATATGCTTTGCCCAAGAGGTGTCAAGCGGTTTGGCCGGACCCTGGGAGTCGAGTTGACTTCTCAATGCCGGCGAATAGAATGGGCACATGAAAGAGATGGCAATGAGATTTCTGGGCGTCATGATGATATTAGTTCTGTCAGGTTGCGGTGGGGAAAAGGCAAAGACCAGCAAGGTAACGAAGGTGACATTCTGGCATGCGATGGGCGGGCCTTTGGGCGATGCTTTGAAAGAAATGGTTGCGGAGTTCGAGAAGGAGAACCCAGATATTGACATCGTGCCGGTTTCGATGGGCGGTTATTCGAGCCTGTCCCAGAAGCTGATGGGTGCAATCCAGGTCAATGCACCGCCTGATATGGCCCAGATGTATGAATCCTGGACAACACAGTTCCATCAGTTGAATAAGCTGGTTCTGCTTGATTCTTTCATCAAAGGGCCGGACGGGCTGACACAGGATGAGCTGGCTGATTTCTACCCTTCGTTTATTGAGGACAATTCCTGGGGCGGCCGGATTGTGACCCTGCCTTTTAATAAGTCGGTGCCGGTTTTCTTTTATAACATCCAGATGCTTGAGAATGCGGGATATGAAACATTTCCCAAAACCTGGCCCGAGTTCAGAACAATGGTGAAGAAACTGACTAACCGGAAGTGTGGTATCTGGGGCACGGTCGGTGGTGTGAATCAATGGATGTTCGGTTGTATGCTGCGCCAGCTCGGAGGGGATTTCGTGGACTTAGCCTGGGGGAAGGCGTTGTTCAATTCCCCGGCCGGAATTGAGGCGGCCCGGTTTATGCACGAACTGATAGCGGTTGACTCGAGCGCAGTGTTCGGCATGGGTTATGACCCGCAGAATGATTTCCTTTCCGGCAAGATTGCCTGCATCTGGGGCACATCGGTTTCCTGGGTATATATGCGGGACAAGATGACATTTCCGGTCGGCATTGCGGCAATTCCGTGCTGGGACAAAAAGAATGCGATTTCGTTTGGGACGAATATCGGTATCTTCCGCACCGGAACCCCAAAGCAGATTGAGGCCTGCTGGCGATTCATCAAGTGGTTTACGAGTCCTGAGCATCAAGCCGAATGGGCGCAGCGAACTTTTTATGTGCCGGCCAGGAAAAGTTCACTTCAGAAGCCAGGGTATGCTGAGATGATTGAGAGAATTCCAGGGCTTAAGGATGAACTGGCCCAGTTGGATTATATGTCGTTCGAGCCGAAGAGCGAGGAGTGGTTCAATGGAAGAAAGGTGCTGGGCGAAGGCTTGGAGAAAGTCATGCGGGGCCAGATGTCGGCAAAGGCGGCGCTGGATGAAGCCGCAGCAGAAGTGGAAAAGGAATTAAAGAAATGAAGAGAATAGCCGTAGTTCTTCTTGTTTTGGCAACAATAACACTGGCGCAAGTGAAGATTCGCGAAGTAAGGCAGAACAATAGTCAGGGCGAGCCATTATTGCTTGATTCAGTGGTAACCGTCACCGGGGTTGTGCCCGAGATGGGCCATTTCGGCTGGGGCGGGCCAGGCTTTGTCCGTGATTCGACCGGCAGCATAGCAATGTGGGGTAGTCCGTGCAATAGTCTTTTAATCGGGGACAGCATTACGGTTAGTGGAACCGTTAACTTCTTTTATGGGCAGACCGAACTGAAGGAGCTAAGCATTAAAAATCACGGTTCGGTTGGAACGCCTCAGCCCGAACCGTTTGAACTCCCCGGGGTGGATAGAATTGATACTACGGCCGGGTATGTTGAGACCGAGGGTGATTTTGCCCGGTTCGAGAAAATCTGGATTGCCCATTCGCCGGGTGAGCGATTTTCAGGTGACCAGAACTACGCTATCTTTGACCAGAACGAATATCAAGGTCAGATACGGATTGACAAGGATGCGGCTGAACTGGTCGGGATGACGATTCCAGACGATACCATTTCGCTTGTCGGGATTATCGGTCAGTACAAACCAGACCCGCCCCATTTTGGCGGGTATCAAATCATGCCAAGGATGGCTGCCGACCTTGGTGTGCCGATTCAGTTCATGCCGATTGCCGAAGCAATCAAGGATGAGAACGGCGATAGGATTCCGGACCGGCTGGGCGAGTCGGTGACGATTACCGGCATCGTGACCGTGCCTTCAGGCGTGTTCAATACTCAGTACACAGATATTTATGTTCAGGACAGTTCGGCCGGAGTGAATGTGTTCGCCTGGGACACGATGCACCTTGAGCTCGGGGATAGCGTAATGGTTTCGGGCCAGGTTGACCAGTACCGTGGCAAAACCGAAGTGTCAAGCGCATCAATTACTATGCTTGAGCCGGGCCGGTCGGTTCCGAA
>DFBN01000126.1:3247-3455 GCA_002366635.1 Caldifarciminota bacterium UBA3079
GAATGACGGCTATCAAATCATGCCAAGGTTCCGAAGTGATTTCTCAAGGACTGCTGAAGGCTTGTTACTTCGCACTATTGCCCAGGTTCAGAAACCGGGTGATGATGGTGTAACCCCGGTTTTCCTCGATTCGCTGGTGCGGGTGCACGGCCGAATAACCGGGCCGGCATCAACTTTTACCA
Source organism: Caldifarciminota bacterium UBA3079 (assembly GCA_002366635.1). Classification (GTDB taxonomy): domain Bacteria; phylum Hydrothermota; class Tepidihabitantia; order Tepidihabitantales; family Tepidihabitantaceae; genus UBA3079. The sequence goes on from DFBN01000126.1 coordinate 3,430, forward strand.
TTGGTTCGAGCAAGAGCTGCTATATC
>DFBN01000086.1 GCA_002366635.1 Caldifarciminota bacterium UBA3079
TAGAGCTTTTGCCAGTCGTCTCGGCTGATTCCGGCCTGGCGCAGTATTCGGGCGAGAAGCTCCCTGCCTATGTCTTTCTGATGCGGATTCGGAAGGCGCAAAGTCCAGTTTCCTTTGACCATGAACTGGTGTTTTCCACCGGAATAGGGGCCTTCAAATCCCGTCTGCTTCAGATAGCGAACCAGGTCTTTGCGCTTGACCGGGCCGAAGCTGGGCATTAGCTGACTTCAGCTACAGCCAGCTTGATACCGTCAACTACGGGCAGCGGGAGGTTTCTCGAAACCCGGAACAGAACCCATTCTTCAAGAACGGTTTCCAGTTCGTCGCGACAGGCTTCAAGATTATCCGTATTGGCGTAGACACCCTGAAATTCCGGAATCTCTCCGTAGAAAGTGCCGTCATCCGTCAGGATTTCATACTTCGCCTTACGCATGGCGGCCCGGATGTAACTAGTCAACATTTTGGTTCCTCTTTTCATTCAGTTCACTGCTAAAGACAGTTTAGCCGGAATCCGGCAAGATGTCAAGCGCTGTTAGCGGTTGGTGCCATTCTGTCACCATAAACGGTTGCATCCCAGGCGTTTCCCGGTAGAATTCTTGCGTTACGAATCATCGTGAGTTGCGGCGGATGTATGCCGGATTGATTCGGATGGCTGGTAGAACCACGAATCGGGCAGGATATGGTGTCATTGTGGTTGTGGGAAGCTTTCGTCTGCTATGTTTGAGAAGGGTACTGGAAACCCGGAACTCGGAGGAAAACTCGCAGGGCTTACCTGGGGCATACTCATGGGCGTGCCGATAGTCGGGATGATTGTCGTAATCATCATGGGCACAGCATCATTGGCACGAGAATTGGTTTTCTTGATTCTTTTTCTGGGCCTGGCAGCCGTCAACGGCGTGCTCCACAGGAAGGACTGCGAGAAGTGCAAAATGCGGTTTGTCTGTCCCGGCAGCGCGGCGAAGAAGACCCTACGCAGCAGAAATGGGCGGTTGTCCCTAATTTCCCGTTTCTACAATTGAGTCAAGCTTCTGCTCGAGTCTGCCTTGACCCAGCCGATATCTTGCGTCAAGCGTGAGACTTTGGGCCTGAGGGTTAGGGAATGACAGCGGCCTTACGAGTGGATTGCATCAAAAAATTTTCCGGCTAGGATGAGGAAAAGTTTTCTCTGAAACTGTAGTCCAGGTGGACTTAGTATCAAGCTTGACATTATGTCTGACGGTTTTATATTACTTGTCGAGCGGTAATTAGTTATAATAAACGGTTCTGTAAAACAGAAACCATAAGGAGGTATGATGATAGCAATCATCGTCGCAATAGCTCTGACGGCAATGACCCCTCTGGGCGGAGTCCAAACTCCCACGAGCCCACCGGTCTGGGGCGGCGGCGGCCCTGATGAGTACGGTTACCGGTGGCTGGATTCTGATACCACCTGTCCGGGTGCGCCAACTTACAACTGGGTTGAAATCAAAGGCGTCGGCACCCAGGTAACTGGCCTTGGTGATGACAATGTTGTCGGCCCGTTTGCACTCGGGTTTGACTTCCCGTACTACTGGTATCTGGTAAGCCAGATTTATGTCGGGTCGAACGGCTATATCGCATTTCATGACAATGCGCTTGACGCCAGCCCGTTCCAGCATATGCCGAATCCTGAGCGGCCCAATAATCTATTGGCGCCGATCATGAGCGACATCGACATGAGTGCCGGTGGCACTATATGGTATTGGACCAACAGCGCTAGCGATACATTTATCGTGGAGTACGACAGTTGTCCGTTCTGGAACACTGGTGGCAATAACACATTCGAGATTATCATCTCACGGCCTGATTCTGCGATTACCTTCCAGTATAAGGAGCAGTCAGGTCAGCCTTATAACGGCTGGGCACCAGACAATAATCAGACCGGGATTGAGAATGTCGGCGGTAATATCGGGCTTTCCTACCTTTCCGGCACGATTCCACCCGGGAACATGTATCATCCCGAACTGGCGATTCTATTCTTCCCGCCCGAATCCAGTTCCATGGAAGTGCATGATGCCGGGATTCGCAATGCGATGAATGACCGCAACGGCGGCATCTTCGTGCTCAACGGACAGCCGGTTACGCTCTGGGGTGTTGCCAAGAATTTCGGCAACCAAGTAGAGTCCGAGTTCAAATCGTTTGTCAAGGTGAAACGGACATCCGGTTCAGTCCTTTTCTACGATTCCATCGCTACCACGGTGACAAATCCGGGTGATATCGACTCGCTGGTATTTACCAATACCTGGACCCCTTCAAGTAATGGCACATTTATCATTGAGATTTATACCGTCCTGCCAGGCGATGTATTTCCGCCAAACGACACTGCAAAAGTTGAGGTTCATGTACTCACCCTACCCGCTACTCTGACATATGATAAAGGCACACCAGATGCTTATTACAGCTGGAACGGCCCGGGCGGATATGGCAACCGTTTCGTCCCGCCGATTTATCCCTGCAATATCACCGGCATCCGGATGAATAGCCAGTCAGCAACCGGGGTTCAGTGCGCATTCGGCCTTTTTGACGACAATGGCCAAGGTGGAAGTCCGGGTGATACCCTCTATATTACGACTGTCAGTGTAAGCACACCTCAGTGGTACACGGTTAATCTGCCAAGTCCTGTCACAATCAGTGAAGGCGCATTCTTTGTCGGTGCGATGTCAGCGGTGTCAAGTGACCCGTCGTTCGGCATGGACTCAATACCGCCGATTTCGGGTCAGAGCTGGGAATACACTGGGGTCTGGGCACCGAGCCGTGACCTCTGGGTCCGTGATGCCTGCATGAATGCAATGGTTGTAGCTACTGGTATCAACGAATGGATTGGGCCGGTACCGGTTCCGGCACCATTAGGAATTGATGTCAGGCCGAATCCGTTCGGCAACAGTGCCAGAATCAAGCTGGTAAACCCGTGTGGTAATGAGAAGGCAATCGAAATCTACGATGCGACCGGTAGCCTCGTGCGGAACCTCGAGTTGGTTCATGGCAAAGCGATGTTTGACCGCACTAATAAAGCGGGTCAGGTCCTGGCAGATGGTATTTACTTTGCCCGTCTGCCCGGGTCTTCTTCACCGGTTGCCAAACTAATCATCACCCACTAGGGTAAAGGTTCTTTAGTAGGGGCACGGCATACCGCGCCCCTACTTCTTTATTCAAACGCATTCCAGTTAAAAGAATTAAGCAGCAGCGGGTCGATATGGGCTGAGACAAACTGGAGAATCAGACTAAGCTGTTCTTCTGCCGGTGGTGACTCTGCAATTTCTTTTACCGGTGTATAAAGCAGATAGACCAAGTCTTGAAGCTGTTCTCTTTTGATGCTTTTGCCGCTTGCACCTTGGCCGCATTCAGAGCAGAACACACCGCCTTGCTCAGGGTCAAACACGCAACTCTTATCTTTATTGATTGGCCGGTGGCAGCGCAGGCATCGGCGCAGTTCGGGCCTGAACCCGAGAAAGCTTGTGGCCTTGAGCAGAAATGAACCGACCAAGGCGGGGAAATGGCTGTCTGCAGTTTCAAGTGCTGCCAGATAGGCGATAGTCAAGCGGTAAACCCGCGGGGCAGGGTTATGAGGTTTAACTGTTCTGAGCAGGAATTCGGCGAGCTGTTCTGCGGCAAGGAAGCGGGTAGAATTCATGGTCAGTTCTGGGAAGCTACGCACCAGTTCGGCATCAGAAATGGTATATATTGTTTTCATCTGGTGGTAATAGTAGATTATCTTTGAGACCGCAAACTGCTCAAGCCCGGCACCGAATTTGCTTCTCGGACCGCGGGCGCCTTTGGCAAGGCAGGTCAGTTTGCCAGTATCAAAAGAGAAGAATGTAACAAGTTTGCTTGTTTCCCTGGTCCTGGTGGTGCGGAGGCAAATAGCTTCGGTGCGAACAATCCTGCGTCCAATCGCAGTGCTGTCAGTCTTCGCTGCGGATTTCACCGACAAGTTCCTCGAGTATGTCTTCAAGGGTTACGATACCGGTAACCCTGTTTGATTCGTCGGTTACAACTGCAATATGTTCCCCGCGGTGCTTCATCTTTTCGAGCACTTCCATAACCCGGGCGCCTTCTGCGACTTTTTGTATCGGTCGGATATTAGGCCGCCACGATGCTAGCAGGTCTTTTGCAAAGATGACGCCTGTAATATTTGTCTTTTCGCCTTGATAAACCGGAATCCGGGAAAAACCGTGCTCTTCGATTACCATCAGAATGTCCTTAAGCACAGCTTGGCAGGGCACAGATTTGACCTGTTCAATCGGGATTGCGGCTTCTTCAACCTTCATCCCGGAGAATCTGAACAAACGGGCCACCATATTGCTGATCGACTGACCTGGAGACGGGACGTGCTTATAGTATTGGCCGTTGCTTCGCTCGCGCTGACGCATCGCCGACAAGAAATCCTGGCGGGTGAGTGATAATTTCGCTGAGGAACGGGCAAAAGGGGTGGCAAAGAGACGGGCAATACCTTCAAGCACCAGGGTTACCGGCGCGAATAATGCAAAGCTTGTAGCCAAAGGTACCGACGAGTAGCGCAGCCATCGGTTCGGCCCTGCTTGGGCAAATGACTTGGGCAGAAACTCTCCAAAAAGAAGCGTCAGAATGACGACTGTTATTATTGCAAAACCAGCATAAGCCGGGCCGAACCTTATGGCAAGAAAGCTGGAAAAGAACATTGTTGCAAAGACGTTGCACAGGTTGGTACCTACCAGAGTGGTAATAACCGTGAGCTCTTGCCGGTTAAGCAGACGCAATGCCATTTTAGCACCGGAAAGCCGGTGATATGACCAGGTTGCTAATCTTATCCATTGGGCCTGATAGACCGCGGTTTCCGAACCCGAGAAGAACCCGGAGGCAAGAATCAGAACCAGGCCGGCAATAAGCTCCATATTATCCCGCCTTTTTTATTAACACCTTTTCCAGCTTGTTGCCGTCAACTTCCTGAACAACGCACTCCAGGCCATTGACCGTAATTCGGTCACCTTTGACCGCCAGCCGGCCGAGCCGTTCTTGGATATAACCGGAAAGTCTTTCTTGTTCGATGCCTTCGAATGCGCCTCGAAAGAGCCGGTTCAAGGTAGCGATATCAACTTCGCCTTCTACGATATAGCTGTGAGGACCCTGCTTGAAATAAGGCAATTCACGCGCAGCGTTATCAAACTCGTCGGTGATTTCGCCGAGTATCGCTTCAAGCACATCCTCCAGGGTTACAAGACCCGCGGTCTGACCGAATTCATCCACTACCACTGCCGTATGCGAACCCTTTTTGCGTAACTCATCGAGCAATGGCGGCAGTTTTTTGGCCTCGGGCACAAAATAGGCCGGCCGCATAATCTTTTCTACCGGGCTATTGTCGTCCCGCACAGTCAGAAATTCCTTGGCATAGGCAATGCCGATGATATTGTCCACTGTTTGGTTGTAAACCGGCAGCCTTGAAAGGCCGTGTTTCAGGCAAGTCGCCGCGGCATTTCTAATCGTGGTCTGCTTATCCAGGCATACCATATCGATTCTCGGGGTCATCACTTCAGAAACAGTGCGCTCTTCAAGTCCGACAAGATTCCAGAGGATTTCTTCTTCACGCTTCGTAATCACACCCCGTTTTCTTCCGTGTTTAATCATTGTATGGAGTTCCTCTTCGGTCAGGTATGCTGGTTCACGCAAGTGGGGCGAGAACGCCGAACCTATCTTGGTTAGAACCAGAACCGCGGGTGAAAGGATTGCCCGCACTGTACCCAGGATAGCCCCAGAGAACCGGACAAAGGATTCCGGTTTGCGGGTCGCCATCACTTTGGGTGTAACTTCACCGAAAACAAGCAAAGCTCCGGTCATCACCAGACCGCCGACTCCAAGGTAAACCCCTGGTTTCTGTCCGATATGACTGGTGTATGCGATGACCGCCAAGGTAAAAAGCGACGATGCGGTAATATTCACCAGGAGATTTGCGAGTAGGATTGTCCCGAGCAGACGGGTCGGCTTTGCAAGAAAATTCTCAACCCTTCGAGCGTTTTTGGGATTTGTTTCCTTGAGACGGTCCCGCTTCGCATGGGTCAGAGAAAAGAGCGCAGTCTCAGAACCGGAAAAGAGCGCAGAAAAGAACAGTAGCACCGCAATTACGACCAGATACCAGAACCAGCTCATCAGTTGTCAGGAAGGTTTTGTCCGGACGGAGGTTTATCCGCCTCCTCAGTGTCCATAGTTATATTTACAGATACTTCGCATAAAGGGCCGGCATCTGTTGGTGGTTGAACCCGAACAGGTGGAAGCATCCATGCAGAACCAAATGTTGGATTTCGTCATAATAGCTCAGCCCGTTCTGTTTTGCCTGGAGTCTTGCCTGGTCACGGGATACATAGACCTCGCCCAGCACCTTTGCCGAATTATCCGGGTCAGTAAAACCTAATGGGAAAGCAAGCACATCAGTAGGCCGGTTGCGTTTGAGAAATTTGAGGTTGAGTTCCTGAACTTTCCGGTTGTTGACAAAAACAATATTGATAACGGTTCTATTCATCGGGAAGTCTCGGGACAGCCGCCGGACCAATTTCTTGATGTCGGTCCGGATGTGCTGGTCCCGGGTATTCAAGATTTCAGCTTTCATGTTTTTTCTCATATGCGGTAATAATTCTTGAAACAAGCGGCGGCCTGATTACATCCTTTTCGGTAAACCGGCTTACCAGGACCCCTTTGATTGACTGTAATAAGGTTTCGGCTTCAACCAGGCCCGAAGAATCAGGTTTGGCCAAATCAATCTGGGTAATATCGCCGGTGACAATCGCTTTTGAGTTCCACCCGAGCCGGGTGAGAAACATCATCATCTGGATTGAGGTCGTATTCTGGGCTTCGTCGAGTATCGCATATGCATCGGAAAGTGTCCGGCCCCGCATGAACGCAAGTGCCGCTACTTCAATAACCTCTTCCTCGATGAGCCGCTTGACCCGCGCAATCGGCATCATATCAAACAATGCGTCATATAAAGGCCGCAGATAAGGATCAACCTTTTCCTTGAAAGTGCCGGGTAAATATCCCAATGATTCGCCCGCTTCAACCGCTGGCCGAGTGAGGATAATCCTTTTGGTCCGACCGGATACGAGCGCCTCAACCGCAGTGGCAACCGCAAGATATGTCTTGCCGGTACCGGCCGGGCCGATGGCAAAAACGATGTCGTTGCTGGCAATCGCATTGAGGTATGCCTGCTGATTCGGGGTTTTGGCAATGACGGTCTTGCGCGGGGTGCGGATAGTCAAAACCCCACTTTCGCCGGTATGCTTCATCCTGCTGATTTCGGCTTCAACCAGTTCCGGGCTTATTGCTTCGTGCTGCTGGCAGCGCGCAATCAACCGGTGAAACAACTCAGCAAGCTCGGCTTGTTCTCGGACCGGGCCACAAAACCTTATCCGGCCGGCCCGGACAACAATCCTGCTCTGGTAATGCTTTGCTAGCATATGAAGATTGGCATCAGCCGGACCCAAAAGGCAGACCGGGTCTATGCCCACTATTGATATTGTATAGTGAACCTCTGAATTATCTGAATCCTGACTCAACTCGCGGTTACCACCTCACGCAACGCCGGCACGATTCAGAATCTGGGCCTGAAGGTTGTTCTTCTGTCATTAACTCCAATAGAATTGTAGTCGGCCAGGCCTCCAAGTCAAGTATCTTTATGCTGGCCTTTCAACTCGGGACTAAGCTGGCAATCGGTCTGGCCGGAATCCTGACGGCCCTTCTGGAAATCCAACTGGCCTGAGTTCTGACCGATATGCTGACTATCAACCTGACTTGGGTTCTGCATCCTGTATCCTTATATGGCAAAAATGTCAGACTAAAAACAGGGATAATGTTTCAGGATATGTTCAACAAACTACGCCCGATGTATTGACACCGCTCAATAGGCAAAAGGGTCGCGGTAATCGTGGATTTCCGGTTCCTTCAGGATGCCTTGCAGGACCTGTTGTGAGAGTTGTTGATAGCGTTGCTGGCTGAATTGTTTTGCGGTGAGTGTCCCGGTTTTGCTCAGTTTGTCGCAACGGAGTATGAACGCACCCCAGTTTGTTTCGATAACACCACTGGTTTTACCGGAATCAAGTGCGAGAACCGTGCCGGCAAATTCAGGGCCTTTGCGCCGGAGACAGGTCTGGATGCCATCGAATTCCTCGGTAGCAGTTTCTGCTTTGGGGTTTTCTTTGGCATACTGCTCAAAAGTCTTTCCCGCGCGTATCTCGGTGAACGCCTGCTGGGCCTCGGCCAGCCAGACTTCTTTTTCCTTGGCTTGACGCACCCGCCATGATACCCTTTGCTTAGCATGTTCATAGTCAAGAATATGGGCGTCTTCGAGATGCGATAGTTGAAATACATAGTAACCGGTCGGGCCGCGCAACGGAACATCCATAACTTCACCCTGTCTGGCCCTCTTCGCCCAGTTCGTCAGTCGTGTTGGGCTGGACAGGTCGAGGCCTGCAAGATTGGGTTTACGGTCGATCATGGGCTGCGCCTTGCGGGCTTTGAGTTTCATGCTCTTTGCGACCGAGTCAAAATCCCCCACTTTTACCTCTTCCAGAAAGTTACGCACCGAATCACGAATAGCGGCCACCGCATCAGGCCCCATCTTAATCCGGACAAGAACCCGCCGCAATGCCACAGTATCGTGCCGCAGGCTATCCAGCATCACAATCTGCCACCCGTCAGGTGTAAGATATGGTTTGCTGTAATGGCCCGGCTTGAGTTCGCCGATTTTGTCTTGAGTAGCTTTGTCAAGTCTACTGAGGTCGAAAAGGACGGATGTAGTTTCAGGCACCAGGTTACTGAAATCCACTATTGTAAGGTTGAAGCTCTCGCCGGTCTTGAGTTCTTTGGAAGCCTTGTCGATAAGTTCGCGCGCATCGTTGGAATCCTCGTGCGTGACCCGGAAAGGAAATTTCACATATCGAATCCGTCTTATTTCATGGACTTGGAACTCATCCGGATGCGCCTGATAATAGGCAAGCATTTCCTCATCGGTCGGTTCAATCTTTTGAGTCAACAGTTGGGGCCCGAAATAAAGTGATGTAATTTTCCAATGGCCATTGGTCTCAAGTAGTGCATCATCGGTTTCAAGACCGGTTACCCGGTAGCTGTTCAGGACATCGATACGGAGTTTCTCTTTGGGCAGCATCTCGGCAAGCCTCTGAAAGTAACGGGTAAAATAGGTCTGGTTCCGGGGATTCTTCATCGTCTCAAGATACTTATTCTGGTCAAACCGGCCTGTAGAGTCCAGAAGCTGGGGATTGCTGCGCAATTCCTCTGGCGGATTCGCTTTCATTATCTCGATGATTTCTTCTTTTGTCGTCTGAATCCCGGTCTGCTTGAGCAGTTTTCCCCAGGTGAGCTCGGAAATGAGAAAGTTCCAGGTCTTGTCCTCTATTTGTGCGTAGTCTTCGCTTTCCAAATCGCGTAACTGGTTTTCCTGGCGGTACTTATCAGTGATGTAAGCCTTCGCATTGTGGTACTCATCAATGGTTATCTTGTGACCTCCGACAGTGCCTACAATCCCGCTCTCAATCATCCTGTTCTTTTGGCCGGTAGCACGCTTCTTGACCACCTGACACAATGTCCCGCCCAACAGGAAACCACCGATAAACCCAACTGCAACTATAATCATAATGAGTCGGGTGCGCCGACGTAGATTAGTCAACATAGAGCTGAATTTTATTGAATGAATACCGGAAGTCAATCGGTTTTCCTGCACTTGACATGGAAAAGAACGGAACATATCATCCGGTCAGGTGGAAATTCCTGATTTTCGACCCCGGCGGGAAAGAAAAGCGTGGCTGCTTTTCGCTGGAATGGGTCTTTATGCAATCACATTCATTATCCTGTATCCGCCTGTTTTTGCTATTGTCGACGAGGATGCTTACCTGACTCAGACCATGTTATTCCGTTCGGGCCATCTTTCCTATGATAACTCACCCGTTCCAGCACCCCATATGACAGTGAATATGGCTGGCAAGCAGGTAAGTAAGTATCCACCCGGTAACAGCGTTTTCCTTCTGCCTTTTACCTTTGTCGGTTGGCAGGGTGTATTTCTATCCGGTCTTTTGCTAGCTTTGGCCGGGACCTGGCTTTTCCGACTCATCCTTGCAAAACTGAAACCAGATGCCGACCCAGTCTGGTCGCTTCTATATCTGACATATCCGGCTGTTGTGCTGTTTTCGCGCACGGTCATGAGCGACCTCCTGGCCGCAACTATGGTTTTACTCGCGTTCTATTTTCTTCTTCTGCGTAACCGGTATTCCTTCGGGGCCGGGCTCGCACTGGGATTTGCCTGCTTTGTCCGCTATTCAAACGCTGTGCTGGTGCCGATTCTATTCTTACTCGTTATACTTTATTCCCGACAGAAATTCCGGGCCAGCCTGTTATTTCTCATCGGGCTTCTGCCATTCGCTGCCCTCATCGCCGGTTACAACACTTATGCATTCGGTGGGCCTTTTTGCTTCCCGATGTATCTCACTGGTCGGTTCTCTTGGGCTTATTTTCCGCGCGACCTGTGGTTCTATACCAAAAATCTCCTTCTTTTGTATCCTTTGATGCTCTTTTCCCCACTGGTTGTAGGAAAGACCCGCGGCTTGCTGCTCGGCCTGCCCGCTTATGCCGTTTTCATTGCCTACTCCTTCTTTTCCTATATCCATGTTGTGCCGAGCCTGGCCCAAAGGCTTACCGTAGGAATGCGGTATCTGCTGCCGGCTGTTCCTTTCTTTATCCTGGCATGGGTCATTGCGCTGGATTCTTTCAGCCGGCGCACACGTCCCCTGTCATCATTGAAGTATGTGATTGTCGGGGCGATGTTTGTCCTGAGTGTATGCATTCAGTACCGTCACCAATGTTATCTCAAAGTCCAGAATCATTACCGTGCCTTGCTTTATAAGTCTGTGCCCAAGTCTGCGCTCATCGTCTGCAATAAGGATATTTCAGAGCTCATAAACTATGCCTGGGGCTGGCGCGACTACCGTGAATTTGCGGTCTTTAACGCACCCGTGCCTTTGAGGCGGACGATCGAAACCAGGGACACGGTTTATGCCGGTCTGTTACAGAAACCGGGGCAGACAAGCTTTGTCGAACTTACGGTGTTCGAGTCATTGCTTTTTCTTTATCCTGAACGGCAACCGGTTTTGACGACTCAAGAGCCTTATATCCTCCGGATATTCCTGCTCAAACCTATTCCGTTACCTGACCAGACAGTTGGCGACAGCGTCGGAACAGCACCGCCAAAACGCATACCAAGCCGGCGAAAATCAAGGCGAAGATGAATTGGTCGACTGCACCAATCCTGGCCCGGTTGATAGCGGACGGCAGTTACAACTATCTCCTATACCGGCCACACAGACCGGTACAGAATGCGTTCATAATTTGCATCAATAAAACTGTTGGCGGTTTCTTTGCCCGGGCCTGCCGAAAAATACGGCTATCCCCCTTGCTCGCCGGCCCCGCGATAGTATTTCTGGAGGTACTCATCGCGCACCCGCTTGAGTTCATTCTGCGGGACCATACCGAGTAGTTCCCATCCTAAATCAAGCGTTTGTTCAACAGTCCGGTTCTCATAGTTGCCCTGGCTTATGTAGCGGTCCTCGAATTGCTGGGCGAACCTGAGGTAAAGCTTGTCCATCTCTGTAAGTGCAGCTTCACCCAATATCACCTCAAGTTCTTCTGCTTCCTTGCCTTGTGCGTAGCAGGCATAGAGCTGATTCATCAGGTCGGCGTGGTCTTCGCGTGTCTTTCCCTGACCGATGCCTTTGTCTTTGAGCCTGGATAAAGATGCCAGGACATCTACTGGAGGCGAAACCCCGCGGCGGTGCATCGCACGAATAAGGATGATTTGTCCTTCGGTAATGTATCCGGTGAGGTCGGGTATTGGATGGGTCTTGTCGTCTTCAGGCATCGTAAGAACCGGCATAAGGGTAACAGAACCTTTTCTTGCTTTGATGCGGCCACACCGTTCATATATCGATGCAAGGTCAGTATACAGGTATCCGGGGAATCCTCGACGCCCTGGTATTTCTTTACGTGCCGCAGATATTTCGCGAAGTGCTTCGCAGTAGTTGGTCATATCCGTAAGTAGGACAAGGACATGCATGTCGAGGTCGAATGCGAGGTATTCGGCGATGGTGAGCGCAGTCCGGGGTGTGGCGATGCGTTCGATGGCGGGTTCGTCTGCGAGGTTAAGTATAAGTGTGGTGCGTTCGATGGCACCGGTCTGGGTGAGGTCGCGCACGAAGTAATCTGCTTCCTCGTGGGTGATACCCATAGCGCCAAGGACTACGGCAAAAGGTTCCCTGGTTCCCAAGACCCGTGCCTGGCGGATGATTTGGGCGGCAAGCTGGTTGTGTGGTAAGCCCGAGCCCGAGAATATCGGTAGTTTCTGGCCCCGCACCAGGGTATTGAGCCCATCGATGGAAGACACGCCGGTCTGGATGAATTGGTCAGGGTAGTCACGGGCACAAGGGTTGATCGGCGCCCCGTTGATGTCGGCCTGCCGTTCCGGGATGAGCTCAGG
>DFBN01000065.1 GCA_002366635.1 Caldifarciminota bacterium UBA3079
TAGCAACGGTACGCGGACTGGCAGTCAGTCGCGAGGCAGCCTGGCTGGAGCTGTCATCCCTCTGACCCTCTCCCCGGCATTGCGAAGATGCTGCACGGCCGGAAATCTGCTGTTCTGACAGAATGAACAGCCGTAAAGTCCTCACACTCAAATACCGACCCAAGACTTTTGATGAACTCCTGGTCCAGGAACATGTCAAAAGAACATTGAAGAAAGCCATTGAACATAAACGGTTCGCAAATGCATACCTTTTTGCAGGGCCGCGCGGAGTCGGCAAAACAACTACTGCTCGGATACTGGCAAAATGCCTGAACTGTCTCAGCTACAAAGAACCCACGGTTACACCTTGTAATAAATGCACCGCATGCATCGAGATATCCCAGTCACGCAGTATGGATGTGCTGGAAATTGACGGTGCGTCCAACCGGGGCATCGACCAGGTCCGCGAATTGCGCGAGAATATAAAATACATGCCGACCAGCCTCCGCTACAAAATCTATATCATCGATGAAGTCCACATGCTTACAGTCCAGGCATTCAACGCCCTGCTAAAAACACTCGAAGAACCACCTCCCCATGCCAAGTTTGTCTTCGCTACTACCAAACCTCATGATGTCCCGGCAACAATTATTTCCCGATGCCAGCGTTTCGATTTCCGCAAGGCGACGCCGACTGAAATCGTCGGTCGCTTGCGCTGGTTAACAAAACAAGAAAACATAACCGCCTCGGAAGAAGCACTCCTCATGGTCGCCCGCCGTGCAGACGGCGCAATACGCGACAGCGAAAGCATTCTGGAACAACTCGCTACCTTCCGGCCCGAAGGGATTGAACTACCGGATGTGGAAGAATTGCTGGGCTTGGTCCCAAGCGAGGTATTCTTCAACTATCTTGACCTACTGCTCCAGGGCGATACCCCAGGACTGCTACGCTTTACCAACCAGACTTTTGAAAAAGGATACGACCTGCTTGAGTTTTACACCGGTCTTGTCGAACATCTCCGTAATATCCTTCTTATCCAGACTGGCAGCAGTTTAGAAAACCTTGGTCTCCTATCCACAGAAAAAAAACGCCTGGAACAACAGGCGAAAAGATTCAGTCGACCTCAACTCATCAAGGCCATGGAGATCCTGCTGAAGACCGAGGAATCAGCCAAACACACCCAGATGCCGCGGTTCGTCTTTGAATACCTTTCTTTGGAACTGGCCGGTCTGCTTTCCAGAACCACCCCTATTCAGTCACGCCAGAAAGAAACTGCAAAGGACCCTGCCAGCGAGCGCATTACCAGAATTCTTGGACCGGTAGAAGAAGAAAGACGGCATGGACCCGAACTCTGACGCTATCTTTTCCCAGCTTGCCGAGCTCCAAAAAAAGATTCGGGAAAAACTCCAAGGGCTCAAGGTCTCTTCGACCGCAGGCGGAGGAATGGTCAAAGTTGAGTGTGACGGATACGGCAATATCCTGAAGCTACAGATAGAACCGGAAGTAGTAGACAAAAAGGATGTAGAACTCCTCGAAGACCTGATAAAAGCAGCGGTAAACGAAGCCCGGAGTCGCAGCCGCAAGCAGGCTACAGAAGAAATGCAGAAACTTATCGGAATCCCGTTTCCGGACATAATGGGTGGTCTCCCGGTCTAGCATGAAGAAATCCCTTAACCGCCTGCTGGAAGCACTCACAACCCTTCCAGGTATCGGCCCAAAAACCGCTCAGCGTATCGCGCTTTACCTCCTGCGTAACGAAAATGACCTTGCCGGGGAACTGATTCAGTCAATAACCCAGGCCTGCAATCGGCTCCACCCCTGCCCACGATGCTTCAATCTCACTGAAGACGAACTGTGCGAAGTCTGTTCTAACCCGGCCCGTGACCATTCCATCGTATGCGTCGTGGAAGAACCCGGCGATGTCCTCACACTGGAAAAATCCGGCCGGTACCGTGGAGCTTATCATGTGCTTGATGGTGTGGTTTCGCCTATCGACAACATCGGACCCGATGAGTTGCATATTAAGGAACTCCTGAACCGAATCACTCCCGAGCACATCCGGGAAGTAATCATCGCTACCAACCCCACAACCGAAGGTGAAGCCACTGCGGTCTATCTTGCCCGACAACTTCACTCTACCGGTGTGCTCATTACCCGCATTGCCAGGGGGCTCCCTGTTGGTTCTGATTTGGAATTGGCAGATGGAGAAACGATCGCGCGCGCGCTTGAAGGCCGACGCGAAATCTAACCTTCCTTGACTTAACAGGATATATCATTTATGATAAATGGAACCGATTGGAGGAATCGATGAAGTTGACCCTAACTGGACGGCACTTTGAAGTTACCCCACATCTCAGAAAACATGTTGAGGAAAAGGTTAATCGGCTGGAAAAGTTCTATGAGCACATCCTTGAAGGAGAAATCGTTCTTTTCAAGGACCATGTAAGCGATATTGCAGAAGGCAGAATTCATCTCGGTCACACCGTTATCACTGCCCGAGGCGAAGCCACTGATATGTACGAAGCGGTCAGTGCCCTTGCCGAAAAAATGCAAATACAGCTCCAGCGCTACGAAGGAAAACTACGGAACCGAAGGCGAATCGCTCAATCCCGAGAATAAATGTCTGACCATTCAGGAAAAATAACAGTCGGTAACCTTCTTTCTGAAAAGGAAAAGGAATGGGACCTGCAGTTAGCTGCCGGTGGTCAAGGACTTGACAACCATTTCATTGTAACCTCGGACATCAACCGGCCTGGAATGGCACTTGCAGGATACACCGGTGTTTTCTTGCGTGAACGCATCCAAATCGTCGGCAGCACCGAACTTACTTATTTTGCCACCCTCAGTAACAAAACCGCTTCTGGGACGGTCCGTCGCCTATTCGGGTTGGGACCGCCCTGTTTTATCGTCACCAAAGGACTGGACCTGCCTTCGATATGGCTGGAAGAAGCTGAACATCACTCATTACCGGTGCTGCGCACTACGATGGACACTACACCTTTCATCCATCGTCTCTGTGCATATCTGGACTACCGGCTGGCACCAGAAAACCACATTCACGGCGACTTGGTGGATGTATTCGGGGTCGGGCTTCTCATAACCGGGGAATCGGGCATTGGCAAAAGTGAGTGCGCGCTCGACCTTGTTGACCGCGGTCACCGCCTGGTGGCCGATGATGCTGTCAAGGTAATACGCCGGGGCACCGGCATCCTGATGGGATACTCCGCTGCCAAGACATCGTTCCTTGCCCATCACATCGAAATCCGCGGTGTTGGTATTGTTGATGTCTATGGCCTTTACGGTATCAGGGCAATCCGTGTTCAGAAACGCGTGGAGGTGGAAGTCCAGTTAGTCCATAGGAAACAAGGGATGGACTATGAAAGAGTGGGACTGGAGGAACAGCTTTCCGAAATTCTCGGTGTGAGAATTCCCCGCGTTACGATTCCGGTCGTTCCCGGCAAGAATCTCGCCCTGGTGCTCGAGGTAATCGCAAAGAACCATGTGCTCAAGGTCTTCGGCTACCACCCGGCCAAAGTGTTTAACAAAGAACTGATGCGGTTGATGAACAAATCACCCAGAATCGACCCTTTCATCACCGATGACCAAGAATAAGAACAGCCGGCCCATCCTAGGCATCATTGTTGGCCACGGCGGTCTGCCGCGCGCATTCCAGGAAGTGGCTGCATCTATCGTCGGCCATTCGCATGGAATTGTCATCGTTTCAAATGAAAACCTGTCTGCCGCCGAGATGGAATCCCGCCTCGACAAAATAGTCGAAGAGCATCCAAAGAGTAATATCCTGATGTTTATTGACCTTTACGGTTCCAGTTGTGCCCATATCGGAGCGAAAGTCAGACGACGGCATCCCGGAAATATCGCTGTCATCTATGGAACCAACCTGCCGATGCTCGTCCGTTTCCTTTATTACCGGGACCGACTCAACTTGACTGAACTGGCAGAATTGATGCAGCGGACCGGCACAGAAGAAATCAGGCTGGGTCCAAGCTAAAGACGCCTCGTCAAGGCACTCCGCCAAACCGCCTCGGCCTTAGACAAATTTAGCCGCACAACCTCTTCTCCCCTCAAACCGGAAATCACCAAATCCGGTTCGCCGGTCGTTCGGCCGATAACAGCTCTGTGTATATTTCGGAAGAGTGCCTCGAATGCCTGGTGCCGACGCGGACTGACCTCACATAGAAAACGGGTATTTGACTCGCTGAACAGCAGAAAATCATCGCGCCGGAATCTCTGTGCCCCGGGAACCTTCTTGAGCCAGACATGCGCACCAACGCCCCCGCCGAATGCCATCTCGGCAAGAGCAATACCAAGTCCGCCTTCGGAAACATCGTGGCACGCCCGCACTATACCTTCTCTTATAGCATTTCCGACAGCTTTCATTATCCGACGGCCACGATAGGCATCGACCTTCGGCACATCGCGGCCAAGGCCCTGGTGAATTCGGAAATATTCGCTGCCACCCAGTTCTTCAAATGTCTCGCCGATAAGATAAACCAGCGAGCCGGGACCCTTGAAATCAGCCGTCGTGGTCAACCTGCCGTCAGGAATAACGCTCACTGCAGAAATGAGCAAAGTAGAAGGTATCGGCAATGAATCGCCTGAACCTGTTCTGAATTCATTGTAAAGGGAATCCTTGCCGGAAATAAACGGCACCTTGTACGCCTTAGCAATATCATAACATGCAGAAGCGGCCCGCACGAGCCCTCCGAGTTTGTCCGGCCTTTCCGGACTGCCCCAGCAGAAATTATCCAGAATTGCAGTCCGCTCAATGTCCCCGCCGACAGCCGTACAGTTGCGCAGGGCTTCGTCAATCGCAGATGCCGCCATCCAATACGGGTCCAAAAGACCGTAGCGCGGCTGCAATCCGCATGACACCACACATGAACGATGAGAACCCGGAACCGGCGTAACTACGCAGGCATCGGTCGGCCCGCAGTTATTCGGCCCGCAAAAAGGCTTAACCGTACTCGTTCCCTGCACCTCGTGGTCATACTGCCTGACAACCCATTCCTTACTCGCGATATTTGGCGCCTGCAAAAGCCTCAAAAGAACCGTAGTAAGTTCCTGCCTCGGTCTAACAAAAGGGTCTGCCCCTTCTGGTTTCACCCACCTGGCAACTTTCCTTTTACCACGCCATCCCTTATGCAGGAATTTCATATCGATATCAGCCACTTGGTGACCACGATACTTGAGCACGAGCCTGTGGCTGCCGGTCACCTGACCGATAGCGGTCGCCTCAACATCATTATCTTGCGCAAGCTTCAACAATTTCTTTACCTTTGACTGTTCGGTGAAAACTACCATCCGTTCCTGTGCCTCAGAAATCCAGATTTCGGCCGGTGAAAGACCTTCATATTTCAATGGCACCTTTTCAAGCTGGACCTCACATCCTGGACCAGAAGCAAGCTCGCCCACCGCGCTCGAAAGACCGCCGCCCCCGCAATCAGTAATAGCACTGATAAACCCGAGGTCGCGCGCAACCAGAACCAAATCTGTCAGCTTCTTTTCCTCAATCGGATTACCTATTTGGACCGCACCGGATGAAAACTCCTGCGATTTCTTATCAAGCTCCAGGGATGCAAAAGTCACGCCGTGAATACCATCCCGGCCGGTCCTGCCACCAAGAAGGACTATCACCTGACCCTTACGAACCCACTTCCTGACCCGCTTACGCGGAATCAGACCAAGGGTGCCGCAGAAAACAAGCGGATTACCCAGAAAACCTTCATCGAAATAGACCGCGCCGTTTGCAGTCGGAATTCCCATCCGGTTGCCATAATCGCGCACACCAGCCACAACCCCCCTCATTACCTGCCTTGGATGAATCACCCCTTCTGGTATATTCTTCCTTCTGGTTGACACCGGTGCAAAACAGAAAACATCCGTATTCAGAATCGGCCTGGCACCTTGTCCGGTGCCGAGGCAATCACGAATCACACCGCCTATACCTGTCGTTGCACCACCATAAGGCTCAAGGGCCGAAGGGTGATTGTGCGTCTCTACCTTGAAACTGATGCCGTATTCATCATCGAATGCAATCACCCCGGAATTGTCAGAGAAAACAGATAGACACCAGTCAGGATTCAGTTCCTTTGTCACCCGGAAAATAGTAGATTTCAGCAGATTCCTGATGCGCCGGCCGAGAAAATCTATTTCACCCCGGAATGTCTTGTGCTGGCAATGTTCAGACCAGGTCTGTGCGAAAGTCTCAAGCTCAACATCGGTTGGGTCTCGCCCCAAAGAATCGTAATAGCCTTGAAGTGCAACCATCTCCTCACTGCTCAAAGCCAGAAGCCTTTCTTTCGACAACCTAGCCAGTTCTTCCGGGCTTTTGCCTTTAAGCCTTATTATCTTTTGTCTGAACCGGTAACCCTTCGGGCTGAAGAAAATCTGCTCACCTGACTTGCCCAGATGCTCTATTACGGGATTCATCAGAATCCCTTGCACCAGCCTCTTCTCCCCAATGGACAATTTCCTGCCGAAGCGATACCCCCTGCCGGTTCGCACCCGGCACCCGGACACGCCCATATCGTCAAGCGCTCGCAAAATGCTTGACACGCTCGGGTCCATCACACCAGGGTTATAAAGCACCTCGATATCAAATCCTCCTGCCTCATCCTCAGATACCTGATACGATTCGCTCACAGGGTCGCAGAAAATCTCTCTTGCGACCTTGCTTACCACATCACTGGTCAATCCTTTCAAGGCGGAATGCCGGCCCCTGGAATCACCGGACCGGCCCAGGATAAAGTAAAGCCTTACTACTTTCAGCTCGCCAAGGTTGCGCAACCCCAGTGCCTGCAAATCGCGGTGCAAGACCTTTGCCATCGGGTTTCTGGTGCGCTTGGAGACTTCTATTCTCCAGAAATGTGCGTTTTGAATTTTATTCACTTAACAGCCGATGCAGCTCCCGGTCCAAAGAATCAAGGTCAGGCTCGACAACAGAATCGACAGAAGCCTTTGCAAACTTATATACTATCTTTTTCAACGTTCGATAATTCTGCCTGGTATTACGAAATTCAGCCGCACGCGCCCTCATTCCGCGAAGCGTATCCAGAACCGCAAGACCGGCCCGAATACGGGCAAAGCCAGAATCACAAATCAGGGCAAGCGACTCCTGTTCTGGACTGGGATTAACAATCTTATCCCGGTGTCTTTTGTAATACCGGTCAAGTTTCTTAAGCCTGCGTTTGATAACTTTGGGCCCACGAACAACCGCGGTATCAGGAGGAATCGGTTTCAAGGTCACAGGAATCGTAGCCGGCTTTATGCGCCTGGAGTTCTTTACAACTATCAAGACCGCAACGGCGACTGCTACCACGATAACAACAATCGTGATAACACCACCGACCCGCTTTTTATCTCTGCCTAGTTCCATAAGCAATTATTACACAAAAACTCTCGCCTGTGTCAAGATGGAACTGGAAGGTATAAGATTCCTTGACTTATTGCGGTTATGTGTTAAAGTCAACAGTTAATTGCGGGGTGGAGCAGCTTGGAAGCTCGTGAGGCTCATAACCTCAAGGTCGCTGGTTCGAATCCAGCCCCCGCTATTCGCTAATTCGCCCACAGAAAAACCGGCGACTATATGCCGTAGTGATGAGGCGTTGATGTGACATCAGGACT